>NZ_JBMFVA010000005.1:0-124934 GCF_049966235.1 Vulcanisaeta sp. | reverse complement strand
GTTTGCTGTTGCGGTGAAGCTTGCGGTTACATTACTGTTAAGGTTGCTCGGGCAGTCGTATGTGAAGTATCCTGAGGTCTTTGCGTAGCTCCAACTCCCACTGCTCTGTACGCCGTTCCAGTAGAAGGTGCCTGTGCCACTGAAGCTTAGGCTCCAGTCCTCGAACTGGTACCACTGCTGGCTTGAGCTTGATGAACTGCTGCTCACTGATGATCAAGCACTTATTGAGCCGCTTAGGGATGAGCCGGACTGCACGAAGTACGTGCCAGGGCTTGGATTGGAGCTGGTGGCCCCACTCAATGATGGGCTTGAGCCAACGCTAAGGGTGAAGAGGCAACCATACACGGTATTACTTGGCGGTAAGCTTGAACCTTGTGTGCAGCTTACTGTGAATGTGACTGATCCTCCTGGGTTGGCATTGGTGCTTGTTGGGCTTATTGAGCAGCTGTAGCCGCTTGGGCTGCTTGTTATTGAGGCTGTGAAGTAGACCTTATCACCACTTGGTGCGTTTACTGACCAGTCATAATCGTTACTGCCGCTCTTCGAGCTTGGGCTAATTGAGCCCCAGGCATCATGCCAAGTGACGAGCCATGAAGCGCCCAGTGAATCATTAGTTACAGAGACACTTATTGAGTTTGATCCACTAGGTGGTTGTGTGCTCGTTTCTTGACATGTTACGTTGAATACTTGCTCACTTCCTGCGTTGTAGGTATTGGTTAGGCTACTTGGCGTTATTTGGCATTCATAACCACCTGGGTTTTTGGTTATTGATGCTGTGAAGCTTATTTGGATAGGTACATAGGGTGGGTTGATATACCAGGCGTAAGGCTGACTTTGACTAATTGAGTATGATTGTCCGGCATAGCTCCATGTTACCTGCCAACCGGCGTTATATGGATCATTAACTATGGCACTTATGAGAACTGAGTTGGACTGTGGCAATGCCTGCGATATTAGTGCTATTGAATTTATTGTAGAGACGTTGGCGTTAAATTCCTTGATGATGCCCGGGTAATTCATTGGTGAGACTAGTACGTTTATTGAGGTTGGTTCGTAGCCTAGGTTCAATGCGTATACGTAGTACTGACCCGTATTAAGCATTAGGTTTGGTGCATACCTATGTATTGAACCATTAATATCCCTTACGTATACATACCTTACCTGGGCCTGGTAGTAACCAATGTTGTACATTGGTATGTATAATGTGCCGTTTATGTAGATGGGCTGTGGCAGGTAAATGTATAAGCCAGTGTAGGCGAGTCTCGCGTTGTTCGCTGTTGACACAGTCATGGTTAGGTACGTCAAACCACCAATTAGCACCAGGCCTAGTGCAATGACCAGAATCAGCGTTATGCCCTCGAGAACCAGGTCAGCCAGCGCCATAACCAAGCACCTCATATCCCGTGGCATTGCCCGTGGATTCAACAACAATAACGCAGCCATCGAGAAATATCACGACCTTGCCATCAATACCCGACAGGTCTATTGTGTGGTAGTAGCCAGGGCTTATGGTACTTGGTATTGAGTACTCAATGTGAGCACCATATGGGAAGTACAGCGAGTTATTTACTAGGTATGTAATGCAGGACCTGGATAACTGAATAACCCTCGTATTTATCTTACCAATCATTGATGATGATTGGTAAGTCGTGTAGAGATAATCACTTACTAGGTAAATTACTAGGGATGTCATGATTATTAGTAATGCGAGGACTATAATACCGCCTATTGTGAACCCCCTCGACATATTATTAAATACTTAATCAGGGCATTAAAGCATTACTACTTTTAAAGGGGTATGGTGATTAATTGCTTATGTCGGTTGCTCAGTGGATGGTTACCGTATCCCAAGTACTCAACATACTAATTTCAACGGGTATAATATACATTGGTGTAGCCGCCATGGCAATAATCGGCCTAATAACCATAATCCTCTACCTAATGGGCAGGCCTAATGAGATTTGGGATTTCATTGATGAGGTGATTAATTACCTGGCCATAATTGGAGGTGTCATGTTGGCTATAGCCATCATAAATAAGTTACTCATTGGATCATTAATCATTAATCCAACCAATGTCTATAGGACCATCTATGACTATGCCTGGAATGCCATTAGGTTCAGGGCATGGCTCACTTGGAATACATGCACCTGTCCACTAACGTATGTCTGGTGTGACGTTAGGAGTATACAGACTGAGAACGCCACATTGATCCTTGAATCCACGGAGGATGTCGTGCCCATGATTTACCTGGCCAAGTGGACGCCAGGCTTATCGGCATTCCTAATGGCAATTGGCCTTGGAATGTCCGTATCGAAACTAAGGAACATTGGTTCCCTGCTTATCGCCATAGGTCTTGGACTCTACGTCACTATAATAGGCGGCGCAGCCATAATATCCTCGCAACCATTCTATAGCACCATGGTTAGTGATAAGGACATATCATTCATAGTTAATCCAAGTAATTTTGAGACGACTTGGTGCCAGAACGTTGGCATTAGCGTTAATGGCTTTGGTAATGTACTTAGTGCCTACAATAGGCTTGCCGTATATGTTGCCCAGGCAAATACCATAGTCATAATACTCTATGCAATGCTCTTTGCTGTCATTTATGCCATTAGGTCTGCGTTATCGTGATGCCCATGCTTGGTCTGGCTCTCGTTGTTATGGCCATAGCTGGTTCAATAATGATTAGGGCAATTAATTCCATTGCTAGGGGCAGGGAGTTTAAAATCGACGCTGAAGACCTGGCTTGGTACCTAATAGCCCTGGCCCTTGTCACAAACCTCTTTAATTTAATACCCAGTAATCTTTACTCAATTGGTACGGCATTAATTACGGTAGACAAGCTACTGAATGCATATAATAATCTAGTAAACTCGTTGGGCATTGCTGATGCCGTCTTATCCTTATCAATTAACATTGGTTTACCCATAGCTGAGGCGGCCATATACGTAGCCACGGGGTCAGGGTTAGGTTCGATTATGCTTGTTATAGAGGTTATTGAGCACCTGACTAACTTAGTGATTAATTATGTGGTTCATGTGATTTCCATATTAGTGGTTGTTCTATGGTTCATTAGGTATGCCGTGATCATTGGCGAGGTGCTTGGGCGGTTCATTCCTTACATGGCCTTCTTCCTTGTTATATCCAGGGTTAGGAATGTGGCCATAATACCTACTGTCCTCTACCTAGTCCTGGGTATTGCGCTACCCCTCGGCATAAATACCATGCATTCATTACCAATAATTAGCACCATCAGTGAAGCACAGATCGCGCCAAGTGAGTTGGGCTTTATCAATATTGAGGTGCTTGATGAGTTGGGTAGGCCAGTACCGACTGCCCTGTGTATTAATGGTTATGGATTCCCATACAGTGAGGTTGTTGGTTTGCCTAATGGTGCTGGTGTGGTTGCACTGCCAATGTACATAATGAGGAATCAACCAATACCTTACAGGATTAATTGCCTAATAGCCCTATTCATGAAATTCAGTACAAACTACTTCGTTGTTCCAGGTCTTGGGCTTAATAATGATACTGTGGTTATTAGGTTACCAATGATTGCCGTGCTTAATGATGACTCGTTAGTGGCTTTGTTCAACTACACGTGGAGCGGTGTCGGTAATACTATTATTGACGTAAATAGTGGTTATGCCGTTATTAATGTAACAACGCCGTGCAATGGAAACCTAACAGTAATGGCATATGCCTCGGGGATAGCACTAAGGCTAATTAATTCTACAGAAAGTAATTGCTCAATAACATACTCAATAATGCAGGGTGCGCCAATTAACATGGTTTCGCAGTCCTGGATTAATAACGTCATTACGAACCATGAACTCTTCTGTCAGGACCTTGAACAAGTACTCAACCCATCAATTGTGCATCAGGGAATCACTGCACCACCACAGGTTATTAATGCAATTCTCGGTATGGTGAATGAATCATGCAAAGGCCCAGGTAATTACACAGTTGTAATTAATGGGTTGAGGAGCGATAGGCTTACCGCCTCGCTCAGATGCCATGGCACTTGCGGTAATGTCAGTATTATCGCCCTAGTGATCGGTGTTAAGCCGTATGAGTTTAATTACTACGCATTGTGGAGTGGTTCCTACATTACCTGGTTCAATGATTCCCTAATGATCATAAGGAATGCCTACCTAAACCCGCTTAACCTAGGCATATTGATTAATTTATTCGTAGGCATTACCTACTATTCAGCCCTACTCCTCGGTATTATTGGCTTAGTAACTGTAATCCCAAGGATTAGGTATTGGTCCAGGATCATGAGTGTGGTTAGGATCAAGCTTGGCATTCCTTATGAGGACATTATCGCAGTCACGAGCCCATTAATATCAATGGTGGTTAGAAGCCGTAGGGTTAACAATGAAGGTATTACTAGGAGGTACGCACACTTAAGGTGGGTCTACGAAATCGCTAGGCATAGCCATACGAGCCATTTACTCAGGGTTGGGTATTGGGTGGTTAGGGACTTACCAAAGGTATCCGCAGCACCTCATGTCCTATTACCAACGCTCTATGGCGTATCACTGGCCAGAGATTACCTAGTGAGAAGAGCATTATTGATTGAACGTGAGACCCTAAGAAACGCGTTAAGAGCTGTAGTGGGTGTTGCCTTATCGCCAAACCTAGTCCTTAGACCCTACTCATTGTTGAATCCCATGCTTCGTTATGGAATTAATGAATTAACTAGGTACATGATCATTAAGACTAGTACTGCGTCAAGAGTTTATGGGGCTTTAAAGAGTTATTTACGTCCAAGCATTGCCCTTTACATAGCACTTAGGTCAGCCACTAAGGGTATTGATGAGAGTGTCATTAATGCCGTAAGTGAGGTCTGGCAATCAATGGATAAGCCACTGGACACACTAAGAACCATCAGCACTAGGTTGGGTATACTCCGGGTTATCGATAGGGATTTAACCACGTTAATAGTTAGTGAAGCATTGAGGGAATTATTGGTTAGGCATGGTTCCCTGGTTGACGCTAGGGTTTTGATTAACAATGCCGTTGTCAAGCTTGAGGATGTGGCTAAGGTTGATGATTATGCTGATGTTGTTATCAGGGTTAATAATGGTGATGTTACTGTGAAGGCTTGGATAGTTAAGGAATTCCTCAGAATTATTAACTCAATAAGGGACTCAGGGCATTAAAATCAGGGCAGGTCAGTCTCCTCACTAATCAGTACTGCAATGAATCATCACTATTGAATTAACTGCATTAAGGACTCAAAAACACTACTATTCATTTAAAATAACAGATTCATTAAAAATCTCTTTTCAGGAATAGTGTGATTAAGCCTATAACCCATAATTACTCCTCATGTTCAATTATGAATACATCAAAGACAATAGATGAAGCCCTAGTAATAATTGGTAGGGCGAGGATGGGTAAAATACCCTGCAACGAAGCCCTTGATAGGCTGTGGGAAGTACTCGTCAACCTAGACTTCGAACTAAAAACAAGAAACCCCATCAGACACTGCGCACTATATAACTAATCATTGATTAACGCGGCTAATGAACCAGAGAAATATCGCCAATATGGAGTGGCATCACGTAGTAATGCCTATAAACCGTACTTAAGGCCCCGCCTTTTAAGGCAGGGATATATAGTCTTCTAATATTGTTTGTGGGATCGAATATTCAAAAAGCTATATGAAACGACGAATTATGCAAATAAAAAGATCGACATAAAATCCAAACATATTGTTGAAGCATTGGTATACGCAGCCCCATAAACCCAATCCCAGGCGAAAAACTAAAAAACTGTGAAGTAGGAGCTTATCTCGGAGGGCCCGTAGCTTAGCCAGGTAGAGCGCCCTGGGGCGTGTTGCCCCGCGTATGGCTCATAACCGGGAGGTCCCGGGTTCGAATCCCGGCGGGCCCACCAGTTATGATTTTTGTGCTTTGTTTTGAGCCCGTGGGCTTTTGGCGGAGTCTCTACAACTCAGTTTTTCATTACCTTAGCTATTCTCCATGCTCTTTCGATGCTGTCCTCACTCACTGTCTCCTCGTGCAACCTCATAAGTACTTCGCATACCTTAATGATAAGCTCTGGATGTCTCGTAATTTCATCTTGGCTTATGTAGATCACGAATTGGCTATCTCGCTTACTTAAATTAGCGTTGTAGCCTGCGATTCGAAGCGTCTCCTAAATATTCCTGGCATTCTCGAAGTTCTTACGCCTGACCATGAGTTTCACATTGCCGTTTCGCCTCACGTTAATACACATCCTCATGCCATTCACGGCATCAACCGAAGAGTCACCTCTCGGCTTGATCTCTACGTTTATCAGCGTTATTAGGTGCCTTAATTTCCTAGCATCTGATAGTTAATTCAAATAATCAATCAAGGCCCTAATTATCGAATCGCCGAGCCACCTCTTGTCTATGTCGACAGCCTTTGCAGTCTTTAAATCATGCTCCTTAAAGTCATGCCTCATTATTCTATTGATAATCTCGCTCCGTAGCTCATATTTCTCACTACCAATGTTGAGCTCAATCACCCTTCTCTCAGCATCAATGTTACCATCGCCTAAAACCGCGTAATAAGTAAGGCCGGTGGAATCAATTAAGCCCATTGGGATACCCATATACGGAAACGCCGAGACAGACTCCGGGAGTGGTTGATGGAGCATGCCAAGCACCAACACTAGGCCCACACCCAACATGGGTAAAGCCAAGTGTACCCAACTTAGATTTTAGACGCTAAGTGGGGTTTGTGCATACAACCTAGGCAATGCCTCATATGTGAAGAAATTAGTGGTTATTGAGAAAGAATTCATTGATTAAGCCCTAGACTTAATATACGTCTTCAGGATCTCAATCAATTTCTCAATATCCTCAACTGTATTGTAACCATGTGAAGAAAACCTGACGGTGTCAAGTCTAGGTAATGCTTAATTATTTTGTTCTGGCTTAATCCATGATCAATTATGGATTTTCTTAGGTGCCAGGTTTTAGAGGATTTATTACCCACGGGTTTTCCCTTTGGTTACATCGTCCTCATCCGTGGAGACCTGGGTATGGGTAAGACACTCCTCGTTAAGTTGCTCGCTAAGAGCGTCCTTAGTAATTATCCACTTGTTTATGTTTCCTTTGATGATAATCCGGAGGCCGTGGTTAACGACCTAAAGGACTTCAGTAATAGGCTCTTCGTAATTGATGGATTCTCACTGGGTGATCAACGCAGGGTTAAGACCCCTAACGTCATTGATGCAATTACTGAGTTGGATCCTGGACAGTTAATTAGTAAGGTTAGCCAGGCCGTTTATTCAAGGGGTGCCCGTGGCTTAATAATTGACTCAATTAATGACCTACTCATTAATATTGACCCAAGGGGCTTAATTGCAATGCTTAAGCAGTTGAAATCAACATCAAGACTCTATAACATGATAACATTCATAGTGGCTCACGTGACCACGGAGGACATTGATAATTTACTCAATAGTATTGAGTACGTCTTCGATGGGGTGATAGAGATGGAGTTCGATGAGAACATGGCGAACCTAGGCATACCGGTCAGGAGGATGAGGGTTAAGAGGATGAAGGGTGTCTCACACTCAATGAATTGGTATTACTTCACTACGGCTAAGGGCACGATAGTCCCCGTGGACATTAACGAGATAAAGAACATGCTAAAGAACACCCTTGAAAGCCTTGGGGTTCAGGTGCAGGGTGGTTAGTGAACCATGGACCTATTCAAAATACTTGAAATACTTATTGAGTTTAACACTGTTAATGATCCTGATAATGGTAAGACACCAGATCCTGATGTTATTGATTTCGTGGAGGGTATATTAAATGGGCTTGGCGTAAAGACCAAGGTATTGGTTAGTCATGGTTATAGGAGCATAGTTGGCATTGTTGGTTCTGGTGAACCACGCGTATTACTTCTGGCCCACCTTGACGTTGTTCCGTTTATACGTAATGATTGGAAGTACGACCCACTTAAGTTAACTATTGAGGGTGACTTAGCTTATGGTCGTGGTACACTTGATGATAAGGGTAATGTGGCTGCAGTGCTTAAGGCGCTCGAGGATTTAGTGAGTATTGATAGGGGCACGTTCATTGTCGCGTTCACTACCGATGAGGAGATTGGCGGCGAGAACGGGGCTAGGGTTGTGAGGGATTACCTGCTTAATAATGAGCTTAGGCCTAATTACGTGATTAATGCTGATGGTCACTCAATGGTCATTATAAATAGGAGGAGGGCGATATTCAATGCCAGGGTTAGATCCAGGGTTGAGAAGACCGTGATTAATGGGCGTAGGGAGACCGTGAGGTTTCAACTGGATTATAAAGTCACTTCTCCATACCATGCGGCGTACTTCATCAGTGGTGTTGATACGCACCCAGTCATAGCCCTGTCCCAATATGTATGGTTTAATAACGTATACGTGGCCAGCTTGAGGGGTGGTTTTGTTAAGAGTAATGTCACGCCAAGCTGGGTTGAGACCGACATAGTCGTACCATGCAGTGGCTGCCCGCAGCAAGAGGTTGATGATGGGCTCACTAGACTTGTTAGGGCCCTACTGCCGTTGACAAGGTTCGTGCCCAGGGTCAAGGCCCAGAGTATCTATGGAGTTACGGCAACACCCAATGTGTATAGGGTTGTTGGTGATCATCACGAATTCATGATTAACATTAGGGCTATGAACGACGATGCTAAGGCCATTGAGGAGGCTATGATTGACGCATTGATGGAGGATTTCCAGGGAATCGAGGTTAAGGTTGAAAGTGAGGGCGGTGGGGGTTACCTATACACTCCGCGTGACTCAAGACTCGTTAAAACAGCCAGCGAGGTTCTTAGTGAGCTTGGTCTTGAGGCTAGGGTTATGGAGATGGCTGGTGCGAGCGATGCCAGGTATTTCTCACCACTTGGTATTGAGACTATAGACTTCGGTCCAGTGGGTGGTAATGAGCATGGTCCTAATGAATACGTGAGTATAAAGTCCCTGGAGATCACGAGTAGATTCTACTCATTGTTAGTTAGGCGATTGATTTCTTCGTGATTAAAAAGCGGTTATTTTTGACGCTAATTATTCTTAGGACCTGGATTAGTACAATATGAAGAGGACCACTAGGCCATAAATCGCAATTGCCTCTGCCAGGGCAACGAATACTAGGTAGAGCGCGAACAACTCCCTCCTCTCAACCAAGGCACTTACTGATGCAGCACCAGCAATACCGATGCCAATGCCGGCACCGAGAGCCGCAAGCCCAAAACCAATACCAGCTGCCAAAGCCCTAGCAGCCTCAACCTGTGCCTGGTCACTAGCCTGCGCATGAGCTATTAAAGCCACTAGACTTAGTGCCAACGCCATTAAAACCAAGGCCCTTACCAACTTCGCCCTTACCATCACGTAATCAACCATAATACATTTTTAAAATTTTATTCCAGGAAGGAACCACGTCAATACTAAGAATAGGCAGACCGTCTTCGCAATCGACTTAGGCAGGCCTAGTCCTATTACTGGAAGAATAGGATTAACTTAGCCTCACAGGACTTGACATAGGTGACGGTAGAGACCAAACGTTAAGGTTCGTCTAAATAAGGCGGTCAATACGACCCATTGACTAGCCCACATAAAACCAACGATTCAAGAAGCAAAAAGCAATAACGCAAAAATGATGAAGAGGTCAAGAGCAATAACCATGAACTGAGAACACCGAGATAACTAAGTCAGGAAGCATTAGGCTACAGTATTGACAAAGGGACCTAGTTATCCCCAAACTAGACTTCGTTAAACATAAGTTTGATCCTACATGAATGCCCTACATCGTTTTAAGCCTATGGCCCTTAGGCATGATCCCTACAGCCTAGCCTCTCCACCACCTTAGCCATACTCTGAGCCCTCCCTGTGCTTCTCTCACTCAATCCCTCCTCATACAATCTCCTCAGCACCCCACATACCTTGACGGCAAGCTCTGGATGTCTCTCGACCTCGCCCATGTTTATGCGAACCACAAAGACCTCACCATACTTCCTCAACCTGGCATCATAACCCGCCCCTCGTAACTTCTCCCAAATTTTCCTCGCATCCTCGTAGTTCCTACGCACAACCCTAAGCTGAATAGTACCACTACTGTGCACATTAATACTCATCCAAACACCATCAACCACCTCAACCATTGAACGACCCAAAGACCTAACCTCCATATCGGCCAACCCAATCAATCGCTTAAGCTTCTCAGCATCAGGCAACTCACTTAGGTCCTCTATCATAGACCTAATCACCGGGTCACACAGCATTTTACGAGCAACGGCAACAGCCTTCGACTCCCAAACCCTATATGCCTTCCTACGCTTACCATCATCCTCCCTAAATCCATAATCCACCAACCTCTCAATGACATCACCCCACAACCCACGCTTCGACTCACCCATAGTAAGCCTAATCATCCTCTTCCTAACATCTATATCACCATCACACAATACCGCAAGGAGCAGGAAGCCCATGAAATCCCCATCATTAAGCTCTAAGACCCGCTCAGCAACCTCAGCCCTTCCCTTAAACATACCTTTATAATCAACAGCCCTTAGACGCCAAGTAATTCCTACATCATCCTCATTGAGACTTAAACCTATTATGCTTGCATAGACCTTACCTGGAAACACAAGTGTGAAGGTGACGGCTTGCCAAAGTTGATTTGTGCTCATTATTGGATAACTACCCTCATGGATAGAACCATCTGTTAGTAATAAGCCGTATTGCATAGCCCTTAGCTTTTCATCATCAAGAAGCTTCGGCGTTATAATATGAGTACCCTTAAATCCCGTTAGCGACATGTGTATCGTTGCTCCCTTAGCCCCAGCCACCCTCTCTATCTCAATTGCTAAATGTGTCGTATATAAATGCACCATAAATGACTTATTGCTGTTGAATGGCTCTCCAGTTATGATTATTGATATCTCATTACTTCTTAACTTCCTAATTAACTCCTCCAGCTCCAGCCTGTGTATTTCCAACCACCTCTCCCTAGCTTGACTCAGTAACTCGATCATTGTCCTACCGACATTATGCCCTGTCAGCTCAAGTTCCATAATTATTTCATCACTCTTAGCAATCACGATTGCCTTAGACGACCAATTACTTACGGCATTGATAGCAAAATCAAATGGCGTAGTCCCACTGCTTAATAATACGTTTTTATGCTTCTCGATTCGATTTAGGAACTCATTGATTAGCTTCATCACCTCACTAACTATCTCCGGGTTATCAACAGTCTCACCACACTCTAATCGCTTCTTACCCCTAACCTTCACACCCAGCAAATCCTCAAACCATTAAGAGCCATGAAACATCCATAGAACTAACCTCAACAGGACTAATAAGTCACTAACGAGCATAATTATAAATCAATGCAAGTAAACAATTAAAAGAATAGTACCGTATAAGCACATGAAAACTATAAACCTTCTTTCTCTTTCTTATTCTTACTTAGAATGAGAATATCGTCCGTAAATGAGTTGCAGTATCTCCATTAAGGATCTATTTAAAGTTAAAATTAATTTTAATAATAATGCAAGGTCCCTCGCTCTTACTAATTGGCACCGTAACTCGCAGGAAAAGACTTTTAAATCAAAAACATGGTAAACAAAACGCCGGGGTGGCCGAGCACGGTTAAGGCGCGGGCCTGCTAAGTCCGTCCCCGCAAGGGGGCCCGGGTTCAAATCCCGGCCCCGGCACCAGGTTCTTTTTTCTCTTTTTGGCATTTCTGTACAGGTCTGCTTCAAGGAATTTCAATGCGGGCTTGGTCTCGTACCTGGTCTCTAGAATGCGTTCTCTTCTATATTCCTCAGTATTTAACCACGGTTTACTCAGTTTCAACTGCTGTGGATCCATAACATCTTACTCAATGAGGGGAATTTGTAGCGTTCGTCTTGGCTTGATATTTAAATGCCGTATAATGCTATCATGGGCGCCTTACCAACGTGAAAATCTAAGAATTACGTGAGAGCCTCTATGTTGGATAAATAATTTACTAAATAACATAATACTATGAATATTATTTGTAGATAGTAAGGCAGAGGCGCTTTCGGAGGCGTTGGTATTAACGATGGTTAATAGGCCCTGGGGATTTTTCTTCGTATTTAGACCTGGCTTGCGTTATATTTAATAATGTGTATACCTTATGTGTTGTGTGTCGCTTAACGTCAATATAGAGTTGTACGTGATTGATTTAAGGTTTAGGTTTGGGGATTTGTTGTATGAGGGTGTTGTGGATGTTCATGTTAATTCCGTGGGCGACTTAATGCTTAATGCTGTTGATCTTAGGATTAAGTCTGTTGAGGTTGGTGGTAGGCCTGTTGATTATTCCTATGATGGGAAGGTGTTGAGGGTTCGGGGACCGGTTAGTGGTGTTGTTAGGGTTTTGTTTGAGGGTAGGGTTAGCGATAGGTTGTTGGGTATTTATAGGGCTCCGTATGGGGGTGGTTATGTAATAACTACGCAGTTTGAGCCTACGGGTGCCAGGTACTTCATACCATGTATTGATAATCCCGCTGTCAAGGCTAGGTTTAGGTTTAGGGTCTCGGTTGATGGTGATTATGACGTGATCTTCAATACACCGCCTCTTAGGGTTTATTGGGATGGTTCCTGGAAGGTATTTGAGTTTGCTGAGACTCCTAGGATGTCTACGTACCTGCTTTACCTCGGTATTGGTAGGTTCTTTGAGTCTAGGGATAGAATTGGCAATATTGATGTGGTTTTCGCCACGCCGTTTAGGGATAGGGTTGAGGATGGTCGTTTCGCCATTGACGTGGCTAAGGGCGTGCTCGATTTCTACAGTAACTACTTCGGCATCCCATACCCACTACCCAAGCTTCATCTGATTCATGTGCCTGAGTTTGCGGCTGGTGCGATGGAGAATTGGGGTGCGATAACGTTTAGGGAGACCGCACTGCTCGTGGGTAAGGGAAGTACTGAGTTGACTAGGAGGCGTGTGGCTGAGGTTGTGGCTCACGAGATTGCCCATCAGTGGTTTGGTAATTTGGTGACTATGCGTTGGTGGGATGACCTATGGCTTAATGAGTCCTTCGCCACATTCATGAGCTACAAGGCCATGGATAGGTTATTCCCTGATTGGGGTGTTTGGTATAGGTTCCTCGCTGATGAGACCACAGGCTCTATGCTCAGGGATTCCCTAGTAAGTACCCACCCTGTCCATGTACCTATCAGTAATGAGGAGGAGGCCTTCGAGATATTTGATGACATTAGCTATGGTAAGGGTGCATCGCTGCTTAGGATGCTTGAGAATTACGTTGGCGAGGAGGACTTCAGGAAGGGCCTTAGTAACTACCTTAGGAAGTACTCCTACTCAAACGCCACCGAGGATGACCTATGGAGTAGTATTGAGGAGGTCAGCGGCAAGCCCGTTACTAGGGTCATGAAGGCCTGGGTCGATAAGCCTGGCCATCCGGTCATAACAATTGAGGATAGTGGTAAGGAGGTCACGCTCAGGCAATCTAGGTTCGTGCTTGGTGGCAATATGGCCGATACCTGGCCAATACCGATTGTCTATAGGCTTAATGGCGTTGTCAATACAATACTCATGGAGCGCGACTCATTAATGCTCAGTGCTTCATCGGCATCCCTGTTCCTTAACGTCAACGGTAGCGGTTATTACAGGGTTAAGTACGGTGATTGGCCTAGGGCTTTAAGCAACGCATCCAATCACTTTGAGAGGTGGAGCGTAATAAATGATGCATATGCCCACCTGCTTCAGGGCTCGATTAGGCTGGACGAGTATTTGGGCCTGGTTAAGTCATTAAGTGACGTAGTTAATTACCTACTGACGACGACCATAATCTCCCAATTGGGTACGTTATACTCAATAAAGCCATCAGCAGTCAAGGAGGTATTTACTGAGTATCTTAGGGTGCAGGGTAGTTTGCTTGAGGGTGTTTCTGGTATGGATGATGTTAGGGAGTTGGTGCTTTCTCGCCGTGCACTGATCGACGAGGATTACGCAAGGTCTATAGTGGGTTTGATTAAGGATTACCAAGGCTTAAACCCTGTCATGAGACAGGCGGTTGTTAATGCATATGCCGTGGTTGGTGAAAGGCCATTTGAGACCCTTAGGGAGCTTTACAGATCATTAACAACTGATGAGGATAGGACTAAGGTCCTGACCGCAATGTTGAGTATCACTGATAGAAGTGAGTATCAGAAATCCCTTGACTTCCTAGTGTCTAGTGAGGTTAAGAGACAGGATCTCCAATTCTTCACAGTTGGCTCTAGGAACCCGTATGTACGTGACCTGAACCTGAGGTGGCTAATGAGTAATTACAAGCGTTTCATAGAGGCCTATGGAGACCCTGGTGTGTTGTCTAGGGTATTTACGTACTCAGTGCCGCTTATAGGTATTGGTCAGGAGGATGAGGTGGAGAGGTTCTTAATGGGGTTGAACATACCAGGTATCGAGATGGGTGTCAAGGCAGGTCTTGAGCTTATGAGGGTATACTCGCGCCTATTTCGTAATATCTAAACTGTGAGATAATAGATTAGGTATTGTCGAAATACAATCATGTTAATCCTTATCGTTTTATTATTTAATAAATTCTTTAAATGATTACCCATAATATAATGCTGCGCGTTAAAAGTAATGTTTAAAAGGAAGTGATAATAATAGCACTTAGTATGTCATTGATCAGTCGATTAACACCACCAACCGTCACCATGGTTAACCCTAGGAGGGAGGTATTGGCTGGTGTAACCACGTTCTTAACAATGGCATACATATTATTCGTAAACCCCACAATAGTTGGTGGCGGCTTTGAGCTCGCCTTAATGCATGCGTTGGGTACGAATACTTTAAGTGCTCAGTACCAGGCGTTGGTCTATACGATTAAGTTAGGTATTGCTGCTGGAACGGCTATTGCGGCTGCCTTTGGTACGTTATTCATGGCATTCTTTGCCAGGTTACCATTTGCAATGGCGCCAGGTATGGGTGAGAATTCCTTCATAGCTTTCTCGGTAATCCCTGCCTTCACGACGGTGCTAATTAACATGGGTATTGCCGGTCCTGAGGCCGCTAAAATAGCCCTCATGACCGCAATAACGGCGGTATTCATTGATGGCCTAATATTCCTATTCACGGCATGGTCAGGAATTAGGGAGAGAATCCTTAAGTCAATCTCGTCTAACCTAGCCATAGGCATCAGCGTTGGGATTGGCTTGTTCATAACGTTCATAGGGCTTTCACTCGGAGGCTTTGTGCTACCCGGCAGTGGCACGCCGGTTACCTTTAATACGAAGGCCTTTGTAACCCCAACCTCAATACTCGCATTCATAGGGCTTATACTCGCGATATTCCTGTACATAAGGAATGTGCCTGGCGCATTTCTGATAACTATTATCACGATAACGCTAATAAGCCTCGGAGTAGGCATTGTTAAGCCACCATCAACCTTAGTTCAACCACCATTATTCTCCACATCGTTAATACCGAACTTCCCCGATAACATCATGTGGTGGATCAGATTAGTGAGTCTGGCATTCCCTGTTGCATTTTCGTTGTGGATGATTGAGTTCTTTGACGGTATTGGCACAATCGTTGGTTTGTCCAATAGGGCGGGGCTTGTGGATAAGAGCGGTAGGCCCGTTAACATAGAGAAGGCGTTGTACACGGATGCCGCAGGTACAATTGTTGGTGCGTTGGCTGGAACCACGACCACGGTTATCTACGTTGAGTCTGCCGCTGGAATTGAGAGCGGTGGAAGGACTGGGCTAACGTCATTAGTGACTGGTTTATTGTTCCTGGCATTCCTGCCCTTAGGGCCGGTAGTGGTTATGGTACCCGACTGCGCAACAGCACCTGTACTGATATTGGTGGGTCTAATGTTTGTGTCATTAATACCTAGGCTCAACTTCAGCGATTTGACCGAGGCCATACCTGCCTTCGTAGCCATGATAAGCATACCGCTCACCTACAGTATAGCTACTGGTATCGGCCTCGCCTTCATAACGTACACGCTCATAAAGCTTGTCACCGGTAGGTTCCGTGAAATCTCAATAACAACGTTAATAATAACGTTAGTGTTTGTTCTGTATTTCACGGCCATGGTTCCCGCACTTCACTCGTAATAGCATAATGACCATGCATCGTACTCAAATAGCACTAGACCATAGTAGGGTTATCCTTTAAATAAATGTGCTAGGTCTATGTTCATTGATGGGGTCACAAGAATTCATAGACTTACTCAAAAGGTTGAGTGAGGCATTCGGGCCATCAGGCTTTGAGGATGAGGTTAGGGACCTGGTCATTAAGGAGTTGGGGTCTTATGTCGATGATTTAATAGTTGATAAGTGGGGTAATGTAATTGGTGTTCGATACGGCAGGAGAAGGGACCTAAAGGCCATGGTTGCCGCCCACATCGATGAAATTGGCCTATTGATTGATAATATCGATAAGAATGGTTTCCTGAGATTTAGGGCCATTGGTGGTTGGAATGAGGTGACCTTAGTTAGTCAGAGGGTTGTTATTAAGACCGTTGATGGTAGGAAGATTAAGGGTGTAATCGGTAGTAGGCCACCTCACGTTACACCACCTGGTAAGGAGAGAGAAGCCCCTGAGCTTAAGGACTTATTCATAGACATTGGGGCATCAAGTGATGAGGAGGTTAGGAAGTTGGGTGTTAGGGTTGGTTCTGTGGCTGTCCTGGATAGAGAGTTTGAGGTTCTTAATGGGGATGTGGTCACGGGCAAGGCATTTGATGATAGGGTCGGCTTAGCGGTGATGCTTTGGGCTGCCAGACAGTTGAGGGATAGTGAGGCTACTATCTACTTCGTGGCTACGGTGCAGGAGGAAGTTGGTCTTCGTGGAGCTCAGGTTGCAGCTGATAGAGTTTATCCGGACTTTGCGATTGCTCTGGATACCACGATTGCGGCTGATGTGCCTGGCGTCACTGAGCGTGAGTTCGTGACTAGGATCGGTAAGGGACCCGCTATTAAGGTTATGGATGGCAGTAGAGGCAGCGTCTTCATTGCCCACCCAACACTGACCAATTTCTTAATATCGGTTGCTGAGGAGCTGAAGATACCATACCAATTAGAGGTGTTGATTGGTGGTACAACAGATGCATTGGGAATTGCCTTTAGGAGGGATGGCATACCGGCAACTACAATATCAATACCCACCAGGTATGTTCATAGCCCTGTGGAATTATTGAGTATCGATGATGCAATTAACGCGGCTAAACTACTCAGTGAAGTATTATCGAGAGCTGATGAGAAGTTTGTTCAAAGCCTTAGGGAGAAGACTATTAAGGTTGTACCTAGGTGAATTGAGTTTATTGCTTTAATAATTGGTTAACAATACTTATTGTATTATTTATTAATTCCTCAACTCTATCCATGCTCAAGGCCTCGCTATAAATCCTCAACTTGGGCTCGGTACCGCTACCCCTGATTAGGATCCAGGAATTATCGCTAAAGACAACCTTAACACCATCAATAGTTATGGGTTTTGGATTCAACCCCAATGAACTTAATAACTTAAGTAGTGTTTCCTTGTTGTCGTTTACGAACTTCTTTGAATTCCTCATGTCAAGGTCAACCCTCTTGAAGTATGCCCTACCGTACTTGCTCCTAACATCGCTCACTAGGCTTGTTAAGCTACCGTATTCCGAGGCCATGGCTATTATTAGGGATGCCGTGTATATGCCGTCCTTATCAGGTATGTGCCATGAATAAACGAGCCCGCCGCTCTCCTCACCACCCATGTCAGCCTCACCACTCAGTATTGCCCTAGCCACGTATTTAACACCCACTGGCACTTCAACAACCTTGAAGCCGTACTTGGCGGCTATATTATCGAGTATGTGCGTCGTAGATACGGTCCTAACAATGCCCCTCTTAATTATCGTTGCCGATGCCAGCCTCTCAACGACTATTGGCAAAATGTCATTTGCGCTTAGGTAACCATGAACCCTATCAACAAGGGCTATTCTGTCGGAATCACCATCATGCGATATACCAACATCATACTTGCTGGCAGTGACCTCCTCAATAAGCTCAGGAATATTTTGAGGCTCCGGATTGGGATCCCTACCTCCAAAGTTTGGATCATAATTATTGTGTATCTCCACGACATCCATACCGAGCCTTCTCATGACCTCGCTTGTATAGCCAATTGAGGTTGCGTAGATGGGATCTATAACGACCTTGAATCTATTCCTTGGCTTGAACATCTTTGTTACACTTTCATAGACGTAGTTAACATACTCAGGGGCCGGGTCTATTGTAGGTATGGGTCTTAACTCGAGGGTTTTGATGGACTTCGTAATATCACTATACTCATCACCGTACAATTTCTCTATTTGGTTTGTATCTTCCTCCTGTACTGGTGATCCTTTGTTTGTTATTACCTTAAAGCCATTGTATATTGGTGGGTTGTGACTGGCGGTGATCTGAATAATGAGATCAAAACCAAAGCGAGAACCATACCAAGCAGCCGTTGGGGTTGGTGTGGGTTTATTAACCATCACGACGTCCAAGCCATGATTCACGGCCACGCTGGCCGCAATATGCGCGAAGTCCCTGGACTTCCTCCTCGCGTCGAAACTAACAAGGACTCTATGTAATCCATATTTACGTGACCAATAGCGAAATGTTGATTCCGCGAGCACTGCAACCAGGAACTCCGTGAACTCCTCATCAATCACGCCTCTAACGCCATCCGTACCGAAGTGAAATGTAAGTTTATCACTCATTGTCTTACCCTACTAAATCGACCTTTTATTATTTTATCCTCCTAGTCACCGTGAATGGAAGCATCAATTGCATTCAACCATTTATTAATTATCCTAGGCATGCTAAAGACCATTGCCCTCTCCCTAGCCCTAATCCTCATATGATTATTATAACCATGCATCCACAGCCTAACCGCCATATTAACAAAATCACTGGGATTACTTACCAACCATCCAGTCTCATTATTAATTACGGTTTCTCCAGGTCCCTGTCTATTATAGGTGAGGACTGGTGTTCCACAAGCCATGGACTCGATGGGAACATACCCAAAGGGCTCATGCATGAATGGGAATACTGTGAACTTGGCATTGGCGTATAGCTTAGCCAACTCCTCATCACTAACCTTACCCCTATAATCAATGTTTTGATGCTTAACGAACCACCGCGGTAACCAAGGGATCTTGGAACCAAAGGCCACCATTTTAATCCCTGCATTTGCCATTGCCCTAAGTACATCGAATTGAGTCTCCTTACCCACATAGGTCAATACATAGTCCTGAGTAGGGCTGGGCACTGGCTTGAAGAGGTCCGTATCCACTGGAGGATTTATCACACCCCAAACCCTCACTCCCCTTGAAACTACGGAATCCATGGAGTACTTAGAATTAGCAATTACATACTTAGAAAGTGAGAGGGCCTTGTGATAGGTGGAATCAGCAATACGGATCAGGGGTAGCGCAAGGTAGTAACCCAATTTATAATGTGTGGGAAAACCCTTACTTAAGTCCCGGAGTAAGTCACTTACATAACCCTGTGCATAAAATATTGTTGATGGAATGGGTAACTCAAAGGATAGGTTAATCAATGCACAACCGTTATCGTAATTAATCAACCCCCTTATGCCATTAACCAACCATATCAAAAGATGCCCAGATTGACCAGAAAACACTAACCTAACGCCTAAATCCCTTACTTTAATACCTACGTATTCAAGATACCTACTCAACTCCTCATTCACGTAGGGCGCAATCACATTAACAGTGAAGCCTGTACTAATGAGTGATTTACCAAGTAAATAGGCGACTCTTATGGGTCCCGTGATGCCATCAATACCATCAGTCACCAATGATATGCATGGCATAATTATAAGTTAACCCCATTATCCATGTACATCCTCGCAAGCCTGAGGTAGGCCTGGTAGTTATTCCTTATGTACTCCCTATCGGCATCCGTGGCTTGCCTAACAACCTTAGCAGGCACACCAACCACAATGCTGTTAGGCGGTACCTTAGTGCCCTGCGTAACCACCGCGCCAGCACCAACAATACTCCCACTACCAATTACCGCACCATTAAGTACTATTGCGCCCATGCCAATTATGACCTCATCCTCAACAGTAGCGCCATGGACTATTGCTCTATGCCCAATCGTTACACCACGACCAATCCTAGCTGGAAAACCAACATCTGTGTGTATTACCGCACCATCCTGGACATTCGAGTTATCGCCAATAACTATGCTATCCTCGTCACCCCTGATAACTGCATGGGGCCAAATACCCACGTTATCCCCAATAATCACATCACCAATCACGTATGCTGTACTAGCTATGAAGACGTTTTTACCAATCCTTGGCACCTTATCCCCAACCTTCACGACAGGCATTACCTAGGTATTAGAAGGCATTATTTAAAGCATTAAGGTATGTATCACATAAAGTAATGTCTCTTAAACACTTAAAAGTCATCGATTTCCCTATTCAACATGCCGAGGATTGACGTACTCAACGCCTTGCTTGGGAAAGGTGGATTCCTGGATGATCATCCACACAGAGGCAAGTATGGAGTGTTCGTTAGAAGTCCATATCCACACGCTAGAATATTAAGTATAGATGCATCTAAAGCAATCAATGAGGGGGCGCTGGTACTTACAGGCAGGGATTTCATGGCGAGAACCATAGGCCTAACGGAGAGAGAGGGTGCAGGTCTTGAGACATTACCACTGGCCGTAGATAAAGCCCGTTATCAGGGAGAGCCGGTGGCGCTGGTTATTGCTGATGATGTGTATAGGGCCATGGACCTCGCCGAACTCGTCGACATACAGTATGAACCATTGAAGTCTGTACGTAATATAGACGATGCGCTCAAGAATGATTCATTGGTCTTTGAGGAATTGGGTACTAATATTGTTCAATCACAGGTAATTGAATACGGGCAAATGCCCAACGGACCAAGGGAGATAGAGCTTAGTCTCTATTGGTCAAGGAGTTCGGGAAACCCCATAGAGACCTTCGCAGCCATAACATATCCGGAGGGTAGTGGTGTCACGATAATATCTAACATACAGGGCGGTAGGGCAATAGTTACTGAGATAGAGAGGTCACTTGGAATACCGATTAAGCACATACCAGTTAGGCACGGAGGCAGCTTTGGATCTAAGTTCTCCCTCATTAGATACTTAATAATCCTGGCATACGCAGCCTATAAGTTCAAGACACCGATTAAGTGGATTGAGACTAGGACGGAGCACTTAATGGCATCTAATTCAAGTGGTCCTGAGAGGAGGTTCAGGATTAAGGCTTACTTCGATGGGAATGGTGTGGTTAAGGGGTTGGACATAAGTATTTGGGAAGATGCTGGAGCCAGTAGAGGGAGTGGGCAAGCCTTTAAGCCGCTTGGTATATTGGCTGGGCCTTACAAGATTAGGAACCTAAGATATAACGCCACGGTTGTTGCAACGAATAAGAATCCAGCAGGCGCATTCAGAGGCGCTGGTACGCCGCCACATACCTGGGCTCTGGAGAGGGTTATGGATGCCATAGCAGATGAGCTTGGAATTGATAGGGCAGAGGTAAGAAGGAGGAACTTAATTGATTCATTCCCATACGAAGCACCCTATGCATACTACGACTCAGGAAATCCAAGGGGACTCCTTGAACTTGCTCTATCCCGTAACGACATATTCTCACTAATGGATGAGAGTACCGGCGTTGGTATCGCAGTATCGACAGATCCCTCAACACCACAGGGCACCGAGGGTATCAAGTTAAGTATTAAGAATGGGAAGATAATAGTGGGGCTTGGATTTGGTGGTGAAGGACAGGGTAATGAACATACCGCGGTTAAACTCGTATCTCAACTCCTTGATGTACCAATGGATTGGGTTACCTACGAGTACTTGCCAAGTGATGAAAGTCCAGAAGCCTTTGGACCAGGTGGTAGTCGTATGGCGGTCTTCACAGCAGGCGCTGTGCTTGGTGCGGTTGAGGAGTTGAAAACTAGACTATACAATAAGGCTGCTAATGTACTTGGTGGTAACATTACGTATGAAAAGGGTTACTTCCGTTCAAGCGATGGCAAGAGAATCAGCATCCTTGAGCTCGGTAATGAGGAGGTTACATTCACATATACAGCAGAGGCGAAGATTGGTAGGTTCATTGCCTATCCATTTGCCTGTGATATTGCTGTCGTTAGGTATGAGGATGGTAGGTTTAAGCCAATTAAGCACGTGGTTTACCTAGATCCGGGTAATGTTATTGATGAGGAGCTCGTTAAAGAACAGATAATAGGTGGTACTGCCATAGGTATTTCACTGGCGCTCTATGAGGCGTATAGATATGATGAGGATGGTAATCTATTAACATTAAGCCTTGGTGATTATGGATTACCAACAGTCATGGACATACCGGAAATAGAGGTTCACATAGTTCCATCGCCATCACCAATGACGCCAATGGGCGTTAAAGGGATTGGTGAGGTACCCGTAGGTGTGGCCGCGGCTGCGGTGACCAACGCCGTGGAGGACATACTAAGGAGGAGGGGCAGTAAGGTCAAGATTGACAGGGTGCCCATTGATCCAGCATTACTTACATAAAGTATTTAAACCAAGTATTGATTAAGTCATGGTATGTCCTCAACCACGGTATTCGATATCAAGATTAAGTCAATTCCACGAGATCCACGTAACGCACTCATAATGGCATGTCCTGAGCCATCGCTGGCTTCCATAGTGGCCATTGAGTATCTCGTGGAGACACTTAAGATGGAGGAGATTGGTTCAATAAAGCCGAGAGGCCACGTACCCATTGTCACAGTAATTAACGGCGCGGCGAAGCTACCCTATAGGCTCTTTTTTGATAGAGAGCACGCAATCGTGGTAATTAGGCAGCATGTGCCAATCCCACCAACGCTCTATAGGCAGTTTATTGATAAGATCCTGGATTGGGCCGAGGATAATGCCGTAGGTAGGGTTGTGTGCCTAACATCAACATCACTCCTTAGTGAACAGGAGACTGATAATATTTACTTTGTAAGTGAGGAGGGACATGTAGACGAGTATAGGCAGTTAGGCTTGATACCACTTCGTGAAGCGACAATAACGGGTATTGAGGCTGTGTTCCTAGACTCTGTACTATCCAGGAACATAAACGGTGTCTTATTACTCGCTGAATCAAAGGTATTAACCGCAATCAATAGGTTGATTGAGAGTGGTAAATTATCGAGTCATAAGGATGTATTGTCAATACTCAATCAAACAATTGGTACGTATGGACCCGATGTAACCGCAGCTCTCAAATTAATAAAAGCCCTGAGTAAGATCATTGGTTTTGAGATACCCACCGATAAATTAGCCGAGCACGCCAATAAATATGCATTCCTAATAGACAAAAACCTGGAGGAATATATGAAGCCGCCGAAGGAGGAATTACCAGTGTTTTATTAGGACTTTCATTTTAAACTTAATAAGTCCTTGGTATTAAAATACACACCTTACGTAACCACCATCAATTAGTATCATCGAACCATTTATATAAGCAGCCTTATCACTGGCTAGGAAAGCCACTAAATAGCCTATTTCCTCGGGCTTTCCATACCTACCCACCGGTATCTCCTTGCTCCATGACTTAATAACATCATCAACACTAATGCTCCTTGCCCTTGCCTCCTCCTGAGCCAATTGATCTATTCTCTCTGTCATTATGTAGCCCTGCATTATGCCATTAGTCGTTATACCATGAGACCCATACTCAATAGCCAGCGACTTAACCAGACCCGCTAGGCTAAGTCTGACTGTGTTTGAAAGAACAAGGTTTGGTATTGGCTGCCTAAGGGTTAGTGACGTTACGTAGATTAGCCTCCCCCAATTCCTATTGACCATGCTATTAATAACACGCTTGGTAAGCCATACGGCGCTGAGGAGTAATAGCTTGGTTGCGTAATCCCAATCATCATCACTCAATTGGGAGAATGTACCTGGCTTGGGTGGTCCCGCGTTAAAAACCAGGATGTCAATATTACCGAAAGCATTCATAGCCTCCCTAACAAGCCTATCCACATCATCCTTAACGGTTAAATCAGCCCTGACCGCCAACACCTCAGTACCACTCTCCTTAATTATGGCATCCCTAGCCCTAGCAAGCTCATCCTCACGTCTAGCACTAATAATGACCCTAGCACCCTCCTGGGCAAGCACCCTGGCTATTCCAAGTCCAATACCGCGGCTTGACGCAGTTATTAGAGCAACCTTATTCCTTAGGCCTAAATCCATATGAGCACTCAATAATTACCCCCTTTTTAATATGATCCTAGTATCGTTAGTAAATCATGTAATGCCTAAGGTTTATATTTCTGTGGATTCACGTATTAATGCCAATGAGTTCTCTCGAAATTGATTTACAAAATAGGAGTAAGTATGAGGATATAATAAGGTTAATTAATGAATATGGATCATCAGTGAAGGAGACAATATTTGAGAACTTACCTGATGAATTGATTGTTACATATCAAAGAATACGCGAGGTATACATTCAGGAAACAACGAGGAGTAAGGGAAGGGTTGATATTAACTCATTCATTCAGTTATACGCAAATATACCTAGGGTGGAGGAACTCCTTAGGTATTTATTACTCGCCACAGTATTGTTCATGGGATTCCGAAATCTGAGGAACGAATTAATATATAAAATAATGCTCAGGAATTATAGCGAGATAAGTCGCATCATATCAAATCCCAGTTATTCATTAATTAATAATACCAGCATGAAGATTTTAAGTGATTATGAGAACGAGGGCATTAAGGGTGAGGATGTTCAGGAGGTTAGTAATGCCATTCATAGCTTCATTTATGGATTAAGAAAGTTAACGAGGGCCTATGGAACAACTCTATTAAGGTGGATACCCAAGTTTCGAGACATTAATGACTTCGAGAAGGCACTACCCATGTTTTACCCACCTAGGGCTAATGAAAGGAGAAAGAGGGCCATTAGAACATTCATTAGGTGGGTCTCCCATGAAACAAACTTACCGGTTGCCCTTGGCATTATATCCAGGGGCAGCCATAGGCGCTACACAATGATAGCTGACGTGTATAGTACCATGGTAACAATAAGGAGTGGTGCATTCCTAGTCCTAAACAATGAGCATACTATGAAAATATTAAGTAGAATAATTGCCAATAGAAATAATGGGATTACGATAAAGGTTGATGAGGTTAAGGGATTAGTCAGGGCAACTGGTAGATTGAGTAATGATCCAATAACCTATGAAAGAGGTGCATTTAGGATAGGTCATGACTATTGCTCACGACTTAAGTGCAACGAATGCCCCTTAAATAAGGTTTGTATGAAGTTTACCTGGGTGAACATAAAATGAGCATAGGCATGCCTGAAGACCTGAGAAGGACTGTTGAAGAAATAACAATGAATAAATTAAGTGGCATTAAGGGTAGGATCGAAACAATAAACTTTGTTGACTCAGTAATTGAGGAACTTAAGAAAAGGGGTATTGCCCTAAACGATGATTTAGAGGCCATGATAAGGCCATACGTAGTTGACATACTATGGTCATTAAGAAAGAAAGGAATGATATCAATAGATGAGGATTTACTGCACTTCACGGTAACAAAATAGAGATCTTAACCAATACTAATAAATTAATCGCGAAATAATCAAATAATGCCCCCTGCATGCATCCACACCGTAAACCCGCCCAGGTAATGGCCTGGGCGGGTCATAATTTACTAAGCTCAGCATTGATATTACCATTATCATCTACATTTATAATGGCATAATAACCGTTGAATAATGGGCCTGGGTTAACAATGACCGTACTACCTATCCTATCAACACCACGGGATTCATGCACATGACCGCACAATACGGCTAATGGCTTAACCTCCTCAATTAATTTCCGTACTGATTTACTACCAATATTTGCCCCATTCCATGCCTTATCAACATTAGTTCCATAAGGCGGATAATGCGATACAAGTATTAATCTAGACCCTAGATCTTTAATTGTCTCGGTGCCTATTGGATAACCAGCCAGGTATATTGACCCAGTGAGTATTACGCGCCCCTCTATTAAGTACCTCTGAATTCTTGTCCTAATATTTATTGGGTCCATATTCCCCGTAACCACATATACGGGCTTGCCGTAATTACTCAATAAATTGAGTATCTCCGAATCCTCAAAATCACCACTAATGACTATTGCATCGGCATTCTCTGTGATATTGCCTATTGAGTTTATATAATATGTATCGCCATGAATATCAGATATATGCAATATTTTAATGCCCATTAGTATTATTAAAATTACTGATTCTAAATAAATTTGTCTGCAAAGGTATTACTTAAAAATCGTTATTATGTAATAATTATCATGGCGACGGAAACAAGTAAAAGTATATCTACCTGGCGTAAGGTTATTGCCGGTGTATTGTTTGTAATACCATGGATACTCTACACATTACTACCGGTATATAATACAATACAGCCTGAGCTTGGTGGTGTTCCGTTCTTCTATTGGTTTCAGACGTTATGGTTGTTAATATCGGCAATACTCTTCGTAATTGGAGTATTACTGCTTTACCCTGGTAAGAGGTGATGAGCATGGCAAGCCCACTAGTTGGTCCTTTAGGTTGGGGTATATTTCTTGGGTTCTTTATAGTGTTCATATTCCTCGGTTTCTATGGCGCTAGATGGCGTAGAGGTGATCTTAGTCAATTACATGAATGGGCTTTAGCCGGTCGTAGGCTAGGTACATTCCTTGTCTGGTTCCTGGTTGGTGCCGATCTCTATACGGCCTATACATTCGTTGCAGTACCATCTGGCGTGTTTGCCAGCGGTGCTCTTTACTTCTATGCTGTCCCATACGTAGCTACGGTATTTGCACTGGCCGCGGTTACAATGCCAGCACTCTGGAGATGGAGTAGGCTAAGAAATTATGTTACGGCCGCTGACTTTGTTCAGGATAGGTTCAAGAGCAAGTTACTGGCTGGTTTTATTGCCGCCACTGGAGTTGTTGCTGAATTCCCATACATAGCCCTACAAATAGTTGGTATGCAGGCGGTCCTAACGATAATGCTCCTTGGCATTGTTAAGAACGTTAAGATGGTAAGCGATATAGCATTAACAATTTCCTTCATAATATTAGCAGCCTTCGTATACACCAGCGGACTTAGAGGCGCTACCCTAACGGCTGTTTTTAAGGACGCACTCGTGTTCCTAGGTGTCATAGCAATACTCGTGGCTGTCCCCTTCGTAATTCCCGGCGGCTTTGCAGCAGCCTTTAAGGCAGCAACACTTAAGGCGTTACCAACTGGAGTATCCACATTGAAGAGTCCATACTTCATAACATACACAACACTTTGGGTGGGTAGCAGCCTAGCCCTATACCTATACCCACACTCTGTTAATGGTGCCTTAAGTGCCGAGAGCGATAAAAAGCTTGCAATGAGCACCGCCCTACTGCCCATATACGGCATAGCACTGGCATTACTTGCAATGTACGGCATATTGGTATACGGAAGCCCAGAGGCCATGAAAATACTAAGCCTATTCCCACCATCTGCTAGGGGTAGTTTAGTAATACCAACATTGGCAGTAGCTGCACTGCCTGAGTGGCTTGCGGCTTTAGCCCTACTTGGTGTTTTCGTTGGTGGTCTCGTACCCGCCGCAATAATGGCAATGGCTCAGGCAAACCTACTGGTTAGGAACATAATTAAACCCATATACCCAAGGATAACGCCACTGGGAGAGACAAGGGCTGCTAAATGGGCATCAGTGATCTTCAAGTTCCTAGCCCTGGGCTTTGTTTTCATCGTTCCAGCAACCTATGCAATATGGCTTCAATTACTGGGTGGCATAATAATTACGCAGACCTTACCTTCCGTATTCCTAGGCCTAGTTACGGATAGGCTCGATAAATACTCCCTCATGACTGGTTGGGCTGTTGGGCTAGGACTCGGTATTTACATGTTCATAACGCCTCATAAGCCCTCTGCAATGTCCCCATTATACCCAATAGCTGGGCATTTCGTGTTTATAGCCATTATCGCTCTTGCCGTGAACCTACTAATAGTGCTTATTGGCACTGGCATAGCCATGGCAATTAGACGCAGTGCTTAGTGGAAGCCATTAAATGCATAGGGCAAGAAATGTTTATTTACTCAAAACCGCAATCCTTCATCTCGTGGTCTTAGTAAAGGTTATTGAGAAGTCAGACTTATACATGAAGGCGGTAGTGGATGGGATTACTCCACCGCTAATTAATGCATTACGTAGGGTATTCATTTCCGATGTGCCTGTTTTAGCAATTGATGAGGTAATAATATTGGATAACACCTCGGTCCTCTACGACGAGGTACTTGCACATAGGCTCTCCATGATACCAATAAAGACAGACCTAAAGAAGCTGCCTAAGATTGAGGAATGCGAACAGGAGCTTGTTGATCCAAGTCTATGCCAGGTTAGGTTTGAACTTAATGTGGAAGCTAAGGAACCAGTTGTCGTTTATGGTAGAGATTTAAAGTCCGATGATCCGGAGGTCAGGCCTGTTTATGAGGATGTACCCATCGTTAAGTTAGTACCTGGCCAGAAGATAGTTCTTGAGGCCTACGCAAAGCTTGGTAGGGCTAGGAACCATGCCAAGTGGCAGGCCGGTTTAGCAGCCTATTATTACTATCCTAAGGTAAGTGTTGTTGATAAGGCCAATGATAAATGCATGGCATGTACCGAGATATGTAATGGCGCCCTTGAGATTAAGGATGATGGCTCGATAATGATTCATGACGTACTCAAGTGTACATTCAATAAGTGGAAGACCTGCGAACAGGTTTGTTCAGCGTTGAAGGTTGATTGGGATGAGAATAAGTACGTGTTTTGGGTTGAGAGCTTCGGAAACATGCCCGTTGAGGATATGGTTAGGGAGGGCTTTAGGATACTCAAGGGTAAATTCCAGGAACTCGTTAGTGAACTGGAACTTGAATTATCAAGAGGCCAGGCACCGAGCGGTGAATTAACGACTGAGGAGACTGAGAAAGCGACCCAAGTACCGGAGGAGTTTGGTGAAGAGGAGAGCTTTACTGAGGAGTGAAGTATTAGTAATTACGGCTGCGAATTATTTAAAAAGGGTTGTATTGGCGTTATCACGCATGTCGCCAAATCCAACGGGGCCTACTAACGTGGAGCTTCGTATGTTGATTAGATTCCTTAGGCGTGCAGCTAATGAGTATAAGGCCGCAATTTGGGACTACGTGGCTGACCTCCTTGAGAAGCCAACTAGGCATAGAGTTGAAGTTAATATTAGTAAGATTAATAGGCTTGCTAATGATGGTGATGTGATTATTGTACCTGGTAAGGTACTTGGTTATGGAACATTGAATAAGAAGATCACAATAGCTGCTTGGTCCTTTTCCAGAGGCGCAGTTAACGTAATTAAGAGGGTTGGTGCTGAGGCGATTACAATACCTGAGCTTGTTAGGAGGAATAATAAGGGTAGCAATGTTAAGATCATTATTTAGGGTGATTGCCATGAGCAATAAAGTAATAATTATTGATAGGAATCCTCCACAGTTAGATGAGATCGTTATCGATGCTACTAATCACGTTGTTGGTAGGCTCGCGTCAGTGGTGGCTAAGTGGGCGCTTGAGGGTAGGAGGATTATCGTTGTCAATGCTGAGAGAGCTGTCGTTACCGGTGACTTCAACATGGTGCTTAATTGGTATAAGACTAGGATAAGTGAGTGGCTAACGCACTATAACCCTGAGAAGGCTGGTCCAAAGATACCTAGGAAGCCTGATAGGATATTGAGAAGGATCATTAGAGGCATGTTACCAAGAAAGGAACTCAGAGGTAAGCAGGCCTATAAGAGGATTAAGGTTTTCATGGGTGTTCCTCCGCAGTATATGAACGTCGATAAGGTCATTATTAAGGGTGCATTGCTATCTATTAGACCTGGTGCTAAGTACGTGACACTTGAGGAACTCTGGAGCCACATAGAGCCTATACAATATGAAGCTTGGAAGAAGGCTAAGGATACTTGGGAGGCTAGACTTAAAAGGGCTCAAGGTAAGGGTGATAAGGCATGAGTGAACAGGGTAGCGAGTCTTCAGTATTGCCTAGGTCGATACCGAATGCAACAGCACAGGAGGTTGCAGGGACTAGGGTAGTTATTGCTGTTGGTAAGAAGAAGACGGCTATTGCCAAGGCCGTAATTAAACCTGGCATTGGTAGGGTTAGGGTTAATGGCGTACCAATTGAGATTTGGCCCATTGAGATGGCTAGGATGAGGATGATGGAACCATTATTACTCGCTGGTAAGGAATTAATGAGTAAGGTTGATATTGATGTTAACGTTAGGGGTGGCGGCTTCATGGGACAAGCAACAGCCGTTAGGATGGCTATTGCAAGGGGCTTAGCTGAGTATTTCCAGGATTCTAAGCTTCTTGAGCTCTACATGACTTATGACCCATCGATGATTAAGGGAGACCCAAGAAGAACCGAACCCAAGAAACCAGGTCTAAAACACGCCAGAAGCAAGAGGCAAAAAGCGTATAGATGATTCTTCGTAATATATTCCTCAATCCAGCACAAAAATAATTTAAAGGGGCTCATTGCTGCGTTCCTTAATGATTGTACCCATTAGGTGCTGGACTTGTGGAAGACCACTTGGTCATCTTTGGGAGCCATTTAGACAGAGGGTTCTTAAGGGTGAGAATCCTGAGAAGGTCCTTGATGACTTGGGCGTTACGCGTTATTGCTGCAGAAGGACTTTACTTGCTCATATTGAGTTAATCGATAGGGTTCTTGAGTACTCTAGAATTGAAAGTGAGTAACACATAGTATATACTATATATAGCCCTAACATTGTTACTTTTAACACTCTTAGAGGGTGCTAAGATTTAAATATAGGCTTTCTCGACACGTCATTAATGGAGAGACCCCAACAACCAATGAAAACGTTGCAAAAGCTGGTTGGTAAGCATGTAACAATAAGGCTTAAGAACAATAAAGTCTTGAGAGGCGTTCTTGTGAATTATGACGATTGTATGAACTTGATAATTGATGAGGGTGAGGAGCTTGACCAAAAGGGTGAGAATGTGGTTGTTAAATATGGTAGGTTAGTTATTAGGGGAACACAGGTATTGTATATAACGTCGGAGGAGACGATGGGGTGATGGGCATGGCTAGGACAATAACCATAAATACAATAGATAGGAAACCTGTTTCTGAGCTAAATGTTGAGTTGGTTGAGAGGAAGGGCCTTGGCCACCCAGACTATATTGCTGATGCATCATCTGAGGCCGTGAGTAGGGCCTTATCAAGTTATTACCTGGAGAAGTACGGTGTAATCCTTCACCATAATGTTGATAAGGTGCTTATTGTTGGTGGTCAGGCTAGTCCACGGTTTGGTGGTGGCGATGTTATTCAGCCAATATACATACTTGTGGCTGGTAGGGTAACCACGGAGATTAAGACGATCACTGGTGTTGAGAAGGTCCCCGTTGGTACAATAATAATATCAGCAATTAAGGATTGGATAAGGAATAACCTTAGATTTCTTGATCCGGATAAGCACGTAGTCATTGATTATAGAGTTGGTATGGGTTCCACTGACTTAGTGGGTGTTTATGAGCTTGGTGTTAAGGCGATAAGGATTCCACTGGCTAATGATACATCAATTGGTGTTGGCTTTGCGCCACTAACGGACACGGAGAGACTAGTGCTTGAGACCGAGAGACTACTTAACTCCAGGGAGTTTAAGGCTAAGCTTCCTGAGGTTGGCGAGGACGTGAAGGTTATGGGCCTCAGGATTGGTAAGGACATAAAGTTAACAATAGCCTCAGCAATAATTTCATCACTCGTTAAGGATAAGGATCATTACCTAAATGTTAAGGATGAAGTTAAGAATAAAGTACTTGACCTAGCCGCGAAGATCACGCCGAATTTAACGGTTGATGTAACGATTAATGCTGCTGATAAACCTGAGCATGGAATATTCTATCTAACAGTCACCGGCACTTCAGCGGAGCATGGTGATGATGGAGCCACAGGGCGCGGCAATAGGGCTAATGGCTTAATAACACCCATGAGACCAATGACCATGGAGGCTACGGCAGGTAAGAACCCAGTTAGCCACATTGGTAAGCTCTATAACGTACTTGCCAATAAGATTGCCGAGAGAATCTATGGTGAGGTTAAGGGATTGAGAGAAGTCTATGTTTACCTACTAAGCCAGATCGGTAAGCCGATAAACGAACCGTTAGTGGCTAATGTGGAGGTTATTCCAGAACTCGGTATTACATTAAGTGGTGAAATTAGGAATGAGGTTGAGGGAATAGTTAATGAGGAGTTAGATAATATAACGACATTAACGGAGCTAGTGGTTAAGAGCAAGGTATCACTATTCTAATGCACCACTCCTTAAACGCCTATAATCATTAATCATTCTTCTTAAGCGATCCTCATCAAGAGCACTAAGGAATTCCTTACCAAGATTTTCTATTGCATTATTTACCACAGCCCTGTCTATGAACATAACATCACTTAATGACCCATCATAAACCATACCAAGCGGTATTACCCTTAGTCCCCTCTTCCATACGGGCCTTAATACATTTTTATCATTAATGTCAGTCAATACTATGGAATTCACACCAATATTTATCAACTTGTCAATACCCACATTCATTAACTCGCCTATACTCATAACCAGGATGGAATTATGTATTTGAACAATAGAATTAAGATCAAGTCCCTCGGAATACCTTATTAATACGTACTTATTACCTCTAAGATACTCTAGGAAATTGCTCATTAAGTTCCTCATATTATTCTCAAGATCCTTAATTCTAAGCTTATACTTCTCAATATCACCCTCAAGCATGTCAATTCTAGCATATAAAGACCTAACAACTTGGTCCTTCCTAACCTCAATATCATAATTATTAATTAATTCCTCGACCCTCTCCCTAGTTTCATTATATAATTTATTCAGTCTCTCAATCTCGGCATTTAGAGCCTTTATAACATTCTCGTACTCATCACGCAACTTATCACATTCACATTCGCATTTCTCAGGACTAACCAACTTAACTTCCTGTTGAGGTTGAACCTCAATCCTTCCGCTAACCTCATCAATTGCCTGCTTTATTGACATACCCTTTATCACAAGCGCCTTTGCATCATCAATAGCCCTCACATACGCCCTCTTAACCTCCTCCTCAACCCTATCAAGCTTCGGCTTTAGTTGAATGAATGATTTATAGGCGGCCGCAAGTGCATCCCTCATGTGTGGATCCTTAACCGTAACTCCCTGCTCACGGGAAATCTTAATGGCAATCTCACTCTTCTCAGCAATGCTTAAGTCCCTGTCTGGGTTATAAAGTACCGCACCGACCATTGCAGCAAGTTTCTTAGCGTAATCAGAGGGCTTGGCGGTGTCCACTGCAATTAGGATGGGTATGCCGTATTGGTAAACAATCTTGAGCACATGTCTCCTGCTTAGGTTCTTACCACTATGTAATGCCAATACATTACCATTCAAATCAAGCACAGCCACACCAGTGACTATGCCTGGATCAATACCAACAATCAACTTCCTATCCTTAACTGCACTGATACTCTCCGCACTCTCCTGTTCCGTTAACTCAACAAACTTTATTGAGTCAGTAGGTACGGACTCAATTATTATCTTAATGTCCATACTCTTACGAGGCCTAACTACGGACCTAACAGCACCCCTATCAGCATACACGATGAATACTACGGACCTCAAACCCTCACTTTCAGGCATTATGAACATGTCATAATCAAGGCCACTACCCTCAAGTTTCTCCTTAATCTCCTTGGCCAGGTACCTAATCCTATGGGCAATATTTCTCTCAAACCTATTCCTACTCATGCCACCTGGTGTTGTTGATATTGCCGCCTTAACGACTATCTTAGTCTCAGGTTCATAAACCTTAACAATGGACCCAACACCCATTGCACAAAGTCTCGCCAGGTACTCGGCCGTGGTATCTGGATCAAGTTTCGTGATATTTAACCCAAAGTACTTGTTTACAAGGGATTCCATGGTCTCATCAACATCAGGCCTAACCTTAGTTACTTGGATTAAGTAAACATTGAATGGAAGCCTACCAAGTTTTTTGATGACGGAGGGGCTTAATTCCATTAATTCACCAATATTATCAATGGCTATGGCCTTAGGCCTTACCTTCTTAACCATCTTTATTAAGTCTTGAGGTTCAATAACGCCCCTTTCAATTATTTCACCATTACTGAGTATTGCATATGAGAACTTCCTACCGTTAATGTCAATCCCAATTACAGGGCCTGAACTCAATTCCTCAATAAACATAGTAATTATTTATCAAATTCAATAATTACCACCCTTAAATTTGTTTACTCACATTTATGCCTATGCATCTTCAAATTCCTCCTCCTTCTCTGAACCCATGAGTTCACTCAATCCCTCATTACCAAGCAACTCCTCAAGCGCCTTCTCAAGACTCTCCTCCTTAACCTCCACATTACCAACAACATAACTATAAACCTCACTAGAATCAATGCTAAATTTGAACTTCTTCATGAAATACCTAGTTATATTTATTATGTCCCTACGTAACATATCCAAGGCACCAGGCGCATTTCTCGGAACCCACTGGGGCCAATCAATGATATAAGGATCACCACTATCTAAGTCAATCATTATATTGAACTCACTTAAGTCTCCATGCACAATACCCACATCAGCAAATAACCTCTTAATATTCTCAATAATACTCCAATACAAATCCTCGGAATCCTCAACATCACCAACCTCAGACAATTGTACACCATTTATATATGACATGACCACAGTATGCCTATTAACCGTTATTGGCCTAGGTACATTAAGCCCAGCATTATAGGCAAGAACCAATGCCTTATACTCAGTATGTGCCGAAAGCCTCGACTCATAGAGCCAGGTTATGTGTCTCCTATTACCAATCCAAGACCTAAACCTCCTAATCTGCCTAAAGCTCGTCCTACCAAGCCTATGGAACTTAAGCACAACTTTACCATCACCAATGGCATCACCAGCATATACATCGGACTCCTTACCGACACCTATCGGCGTCGGGCTAACCCTCTCGAGAATCCCCCTCTTAGCCAGGGTATGTAGTGCAAGCGAGTCATAACCCATAAAGGTCAACCTATAACCCGTGTAATTACCCCTGTACCTAATCACCATGCCAAGGGCATTAAGCTTCTTAAGGGACCTATCAATCAGCTCCTCAGGCTTCTTACTCCAATCAACAATAACCTCGAGAGGAACAAATTCAAACCTTCTATGACCAATCTCAATAACCCTAAGTACCCTTAGGTCGAAGGAATCCAGTTGATCATACGCATCAACAAGGCTCTTAATACTCAATTAATCACCACAATATTGACTTATTAATATGCCTAATTTAAATCAAACTACCATATGAATTTAGGGAAAAAGCATATTAAATAGTGCAAGAACGCATCCACGTGTTTGGCAGTACGCCAAAACAATTAACACTTAAGCAAAGCCTACTTGCTGCTATCAGTACAATGCTTGTTTGGGGCCTTGAGTATTACGACATCATACTATTCGCATCACTAGCACCAATACTAGAGATGTACTTCTTCCCATCAAAAATCGCCATAATAGGCGCAATAGAGACTTGGGGTGCCTTCGCCACAACATACTTCGTCAGGCCCATTGGCGCAATAATATTTGGTTGGATTGGCGATGTACATGGCAGAAGACTAGCCACAATATTAGATGCAGCACTTGTTGGGTTAGCAACACTCTTCATAGGATTACTACCAACATACGATACCGTTGGAGCATTAGCGCCAATCCTATTGTACCTAATGAGGTTTCTCCAGGGTATTGGACTTGGTGGTGAGGCTGGTGGTGGTGCAACCTGGGCGCTTGAGTTAACTCCTAGGACCATTAGGCCCTACATAAATGGTGTTATGTACTCAGGGCTTTCCTGGGCCGTTTTCCTAACATCATTCGTAACCCTAAGCGTAAAGTCAGCAATGCCCCAAACCTTTAGTATTTATGGTTGGAGAATCCTTTTCATAACGGGCGCATTACCCGCCATAATAGCCCTAATAATTAGGCTTTGGGGCTCAGAATCACTTGAGTGGATTGAACAGATTAAGTCTAAGGGTGTTGTTAAGGTGCCATTGGGCGTCGTTTTATCTCGGTACTGGGTGCCATTCATAGCATTAATACTTATTAACTTGGGATTAACGATTTATTACTACGGTGGGTCAGGTTATTGGGCTTATGTAATGCCGAAACTAATAGCACCAAAGCTCCAATTACCTGCCAATAAGGCGTATACCTGGGCCTTAGTGCTTGGTATGTATGGTGGCATAGGAGCAGTGATTGGGGAGTTACTCAGTGGATTCTTAGTAAGGACGCTAGGTATTAGGGGATCCTTCATTGCACCATCAGCACTTCTATTAGTGTCGAGTCCATTCATTGCTTATTTAGCATTTACATTGAACCCATTATCAACATACACAAGCCTACTAATGGGTATTTTATTCGGCTTAGCCGCGGCTCCTCAGACGCTTTACTTCACGTCAATATTCCCGACAGAGGTCAGGTGGAGTGCCGTAGCCTTTGGATGGAACCTAAACGCATCAATCGGCCCATTAACCACGATTGCCGTAATACTACTCCTAGAATTATCGCCAAGTAGTCCCACGGCGCTTGCCATATATGGCTCGATAATAATGATCGCTGGTGCATTACTGGTGGTTTTAGGATCCCTAATAAGGACTAAGGAGTATTAGTATCACTGTTCTTAATATTTCGTAGGTAATGCTCAAAGGCCACAAGGGCTAGGTACTGCTCATTAGTTATTGTTAATTCATCATTATATCTACTAACAACCTCAATAGCATCATCAGCACTCAAACTCCTCCTATACATTAAGTATGCCGCTATCACGGTGGGTGACCTACCAATGCCTGCGTGGCAATGAACAAGCACAGGTTTACTACTCATTATGTTCCTGTCAATCCAGGTAACGATACTGTAGAGAACGTCCTCAGGAGGTGCGTAACCATCCCTCGTGGGTACGTGTAGGTAATCCATGCCGAATTTCTTAAGTACGCTTATGTATTCATGAAAGTCCCAACCCTCCATAGCGAATTCCCACTCCTCAACAAGTATTACCACGGCCCTTATCCTCATCCTATGCCACATAGCCACAGTATCCTCATCAAGAGGCATTGATGAACCTGCCAACGCGCCCTCAATGACCCAGTATGGGAATTTTACCATTATACCTCGACTTCCGTAATTCACTTCAGAATTTTAACACTTATCCTTAACGTACTAATTTACCCAGGTATGTTAATAATATTTATATGAATATATTTAACTGAATATTATTAAATTATCGATAACAACGCACTTATATACTACCCATTAATTAGGTAGTTTATGACCGTTTTCAGAATACTGAGAGTTGACCTATCAAAGGAACGCTTCACTGAGGAGGTAATAAAGGAGGATCTTCTAAAGAGGTTCCTTGGCGGTAGGGGATTAGCGGCATATATGGCTCTCAAGGAAATACCAAGAGGTATTGACCCATTAAGTCCAAGCAATAAATTATTCATATTCTCAGGACCATTGAGCGGTATAGCCACAATATCCTCAAGCAGGGTAAATGTAACCACTAGATCACCATTAAATGGCGTTTATACTCATGCAAACGCAGGTGGTAACTTCTCATATTGGCTTAGGAAGTCCGGTTATGATGGATTGATAATTGAGGGTAAGGCGGATGAACCGGTATACCTAGTCATTAAGGATGGAGAACCAAAGCTAAGACCAGCAAAACACATTTGGGGCAAGTGGACTGGAGCGTCCACTAGTATAATACTTGAGGAAAACGGTTTCCCACCAGACGAGACAAAAGCCGGTGTAGCAGTGATAGGACCAGCAGGTGAGAACCTTGTTAAGTTTGCTGGTATTAGGATGAGTGATTATGAGAGGTTTGCGGGCAGGGGCGGCGTTGGCGCTGTGATGGGTAGTAAGCTACTCAAGGGCATATTGGTTTGGGGAACTAGGGACCTAAATAAGGAACTTGTTGATAGGGCTAAGTTCATGAAGGTTAATACGGACATTGTAAAGAGAATAGCGACACATGATACGACAAAGGTCCTTCATAAGTACGGTACAAACGTGTTAATGAACATTGTACAGTCAATAGGTGCACTACCTCACTATAACTTTAGTGGTACTGGGAAGCTTAAGGATGTAACACCAGTTAGTGAGGAGTACATAAAGGATCATTACCCAACGGAGACCCACGGTTGCTACAATTGCCCAATAGCCTGCACACAAATGCCGACAGTTAAGTCGGGACCATTCAAATTTACAGTTACTGAGAAATACGTCAAGCAGGAGTACGAAAATACTTGGGCCCTTGGACCAAATGTTGGCTTGACGGATCCCGAGGCAAATATGAAGTTCCAGAAGCTCGCTAATGAACTCGGTCTCGATACAATAAGCCTAGGCAATACACTATCCATGGCTGTGGAACTAGCCAAAAATGGTAAGTTGAACCTAGATATTGACTGGGGCGATGCGGGTGCTCTTGAATACCTAATATACAAGATTGCGTATAGGGATGGCATCGGTGACGACTTAGCTGAAGGCGATTATAGACTTGCTGTTAAGTACGGAATGCCACAGCTCTTTGTTGGTTCGAGGGGTCAGGGATTGCCTGCCTATGACCCAAGGGCACTCAAGGGCTTTGCCATAGCCTATTACACAGCTAATAGGGGTGGTGATCACTTGGAGGCATACACACCAACATGGGAGATATTCGGAGTTCCTGAGAAAGTTGATCCATTCTGTGAGACCCAGGAATGTATTGAGAAGCAAGCCAGGATAGTTAAGTGGAACCAGGATATATTTGCCGTTGTCGACTCCACGGTCTTCTGCAAATTCGAGAACCTAATGCCAAACATAGATACCGAGAAGGACTTCGCAGACCTATACAACGCAGCCTTCGGCTGGGATCTAACACCACAAGATGTCCTCATGATTGGCGAGAGGATATTCAATGTCGAGAGACTGCATTGGGTTAGGGAGGGTAGGTGGATTAAGGATGAGTTGCCGCCTAGGATGAGGGAGCCAATACCAGATGGACCTGCCAAGGGCCATTCAGCAGCTAAGATGTTTGATGAAGGCATTAAGGTGTATTATAAGTTGAGAGGTTGGATCGATGGTAAACCAACAAGGGATGCACTCAAGAAACTAGGGCTTGATGAATTCGAATACCTTCTGTGAACATAAAAAATTTATTTAGTTTCTCCTGGCATTAAAATAATTATTATTGTTTACCTAACTCATTCCTAATCTTCACAGCCTCCCTAAGCACGAGATCCTTTATTTCCTCACCATCGGCTTTACCATCAGCTAGAATCTCAATAATTGCTTGGTATAGGTTAATGCTTTGCCAGGTCTCCCCAACCTTAACCCTAATGCTCTTAATCCTATCATCCCTAAGCGACTCCTTAATCCTCTCCTCAAAGACCCAGGGATCAACACTTGATGGTAAGTCAATCCTAGCCCTAATACGCTTAAATGGCGCTAAATTCCTATGTATTATTAATGCATCAAGCATTACGTAATTAGGAATCGTATACTCCCAACCACCATCACTAACCATTTCAGTGAACATTAGGGTTATGTTCCTAATGATGCCGGTGAAACCATTTGGTAACCCCTCATGTGGGTACATAACCCTTATTATACCATACCTCCAATTAACGATGGTAACCCTATCTCCAGGCTTATACCTACCTGTCATTATTATGACGATGCCCGCAATAACGTTTGATAGGGTCTGCTGCGCCGCGAGACCAACAATAATACCAACCGCAGTGCCTGAGAAAGCCGCTACGGAGAGCCCAAATCTCTCAAAGGTTACTGCCAATGCTATCAGTATTGCCACGATAAGTACTGTATCAAGCACGAACTTAAGTACTGTACCCTTAACACTATCATACTTACTAATATAATCACTAATCCTTCTCCCAGTGTCCCAAACAAGAACGACACCAATCGTTACAATGATTATAGACCTAACAACACTATCGTAGGCCAAAAGAACACTCTTCCAACTAACGGGTATTATGTAAAAAACAATGTTTATGTATAGAACATAAATCAAAACACCAATTATGGCAAGAAGAATCCACTCAAGTAACAACCTAATAACAAGCCTACCAACACTAACAACATTACTACCCATACTAAATAATAGGTAGAGGCAACAATAATAAAGGTTATTCACAGGAAGGGCAGGGAAGAAAAGCATAAAAATACGAATAAGGCACTAACCCTGAAGGGCCCGTAGCTCAGCCAGGTTGGAGCGCCCGGCTGATATGATATAATAAAATAACGCAGATACCGGGAGGTCCCGGGTTCAAATCCCGGCGGGCCCACCAATTCGTTTTCTATTAATCCCTGGCCGTAATTAAAATATAGTTAAATCATTATTAATAACTTAAGGAATTAACGATATATGGTTTCATCAGAGACGTACGTGCTTTACAAGAGTCACTGCATAAATTATACCTGTTAAAAGAAGTGGCATTTTTAAACTCGAAGCTTTGCCATAAGCAAGCATGTGGACTTCATTCGAAGGATCATTGACCGTAAGTTTCATTAATGGTGAGAAATGCACATCTAAGTTTTTTGAAGGTTCTCTCAAGCTATGTAACTCTGAGCTTTTTCTTAATATATTGAGGTATGATTATGGAAGCATAGTTGAATTATCCGTAAAATCCAAAGGAGCTGATTTAAGTGAGTACCCGGTCTCAATAAGCCTTAATCCTGGTGGACAGCCCCAGGGTCTACTGGCTTTGACTCTCTTAAACCTTGCAGGTCCATTCATGGACAGAGCCTTTAATTACTATAGCTATGTCGCCCAGGGTAAGGCGCCTAGGTCTGAACCACCGCCTGAAAGACCTGAGTACCCAGGTAAGGTTAACTATGTTGGTAAGTGGGAGCACGATCCGGTCGGTTGTTGGGCATATCCGACGTTTCCAGGAGGCCTTAATGAAATACCACCATACACAGTATTTCTATTAGCTAAACTAGGTGATTCATATGAGGCTTATCTAGCATTGTCCTCGGGTCAATTAACGGGATTCATAGGGCCTGGGCTTAGGTTAATAATATTCACTGGTAGACCAAGCCAGGGTATTAAGGGCTGGCCCTTGGTAATAGGCGCCAGTAAGGATCCTTATGAGGCTATTGACAATGCTGTTAAGCTAGCCTCAATTGTGGCTCCCATTAAGCATAGGAAAAGTAAGGCTAAGCCAAAGTTCATGAATGGATTAGGATGGTGTAGCTGGAATGCCTTGTTAACTGATGACTTAAGCCATGAAAGTGCCATAAGGATCATTAAAGGACTTATGGATAAGGGAGTGCCTATTAGGTGGATTATAATTGATGATGGATGGCAGGAATTAAGGAATGGATCCCTCAACAACGTTAAACCGGACCTCTCTAAATTCCCCAGGGGTTTTAAGGCCCTTGTAAATGAGTTGAAGGCTCTGGGTATTGAGGATGCTGGGTTGTGGTTCACAATAAACATGTACTGGAGAGGTGTTACTGAGGACTTCCTAAACTCGCTCGGCGTGGAGGGTTATAAGACAGGCGCGGGTTATGTACCCATGCCTAACCTTGATAGTGCGTTTAGGCTTTATGATACTTGGTTCAGGATACTTAAAAGTGAGGGATTTAGTTTTGCTAAGGTTGATAACCAGTGGATTGTTCATAGGCTTTACTGGGGTTTTGCGAATGATGCCGAGGCATCCAGAGCAGTTGAACTAGCCCTTCAATTGGCTGCTGCCTCAAATGGAATTGACATACTGAACTGCATGGATATGTCCCCTGGAAACTACAGTAATTATGCCTTAAGCAACGTCATGAGAGCTTCACAGGACTACATCCCAATGTGGCGTGCAGATGCTAAGTTGCACACGTTATGGAACACCTACAATAGCCTACTCTATAACCACTTTGCATACCCAGACTACGATATGTGGATGAGCTATGACCCATCAGCCAGGTTGATAGCTGTAACGAGGATATTCAGTGGAGGCCCGGTCTACATTACTGACCGTGAGCCTGAAAAGACAAACGTTGAATTAATTAAATGGATCACACTCAGTAATGGTGAGGTTGTTAGGGTTAATGAACCTGCACTACCCACTAGGGACATTTTATTTAGGGATCCATATAATGAAGCCGTACTACTTAAACTCGCGTCAGCAGTTAATGGATACCCAGTAATAGCCTTCATGAATATCAACAGAGGTGGTTTAAGGATTAGCGAGGAGTTTAGGCTGAGCAATATGCCCATGGAATTAAGCAGTAAGTACGTATATTATAAAGTTATCAGTGGTGAGTGGGGTATTATTGAGGCTAATGGCTCAGTCAAAGTTGAACTGAACGAACTTGAAGTAGAGATAGTAGTACTGGCACCATTAATTAACGGTAATGCCGTAATAGGTATAATGGAGAAGGCATTACCACCGTACCCATTGGAATTCATTAAGATTGATAGTAAAATTATGGTAAGAACCAAGGATGCAGGTACACTACTATACGTTAGGGATAATACACTAGGTAAAGTTAACGTTAAGGTTGGTAGCATTATTGAGACTTCACAATGAACGCATCAAGTTACTATCACAATCCAACGAATTAAGTACATTGTAATAGACACAACTAACACAAATTGGTGGGCCCGCCGGGACTTGAACATTCCCCGCGGTTAACCGCGACCGGGACCTCCCGCTCGTAAGGCGGACATCCTAACCAGGCTAGACTACGGGCCCAGCTAAGTGTTGGCTTCATGAAGAATTTAAGTTTTTTGTTCATTGCTTATGTCAGAACGTTAGTCCTACTTACTTGCGTATTGTGTCTCCTCATCGTATATGTATACTTGCCCTCTCAATGCAGAGCTACCGCCACTGTGAAGGTTAGGCTGAGCTTATGCAAAAGGGTAGGTGTAATGAGGCCAGGAACTTGAACGTCGTCGCTAATGTGCCTGCTGTAAACATTCTAATCCTGAAGAACTCAAGCCTAAACATGTCTGACCAGGGTGACCAAGTTATAACCCATCAAAACCTATAGTAGGCATTGGAAGGCGCTTGGGCTTAGTGGATTTATCCTGTTTTCATTGAATATAGCTGGTAGTGAGATTATGGCGATTGTGTTGATCATGAACGATAGCAGTGTGCTAATGGTAGTATTCGATAGGACAACCCATTTATACTACATCAAGTCATGCTTATGACTTAGAAAATATAAATCACTTACTCCATGCATTTTGGATAATTACAATCCGAAATTAGTATTTAAACTGGAGGTAATATTGAGCATTGTATGGTCAACGTTAAGGTTGGACTAGCGGGTCTTGGTGTGATGGGGTGGAGAATAGCAAAGAATCTCAGGGATGCGGGGTTATTGATTGGGGTATATAACAGGTCCTTCGACAAAGCCCTAAGGTTTAGTAGGGAGTTTGGTGTTGAGGCCTTTAAGGTGCCAAGCGAGCTTGCCAAGGTCTCCGATGTGGTAATCACCATGCTAAGTGATGATGATGCTGTTAGAAATGTTATCGCGGGTAGTGACGGTGTATTAAATGACTTAAGGCCTGGTTCCCTAGTTATAGATATGTCCACGATATCGCCAAGCGTTTCAATAGAACTAGCCAATATTGTTAAGTCTAGGGGTAGTGACATGGTTGATGCGCCGGTGATTGGTACTTCCGTGGCAGTTGAGAGGAAGGAAATAGTGGTGCTTGTTGGCGGTTCTGAAGAGGCATTTAACAGAGCTAAGGATGTCTTGCAATACACTGCTAAGACCATAATCCACGTTGGACCAAACGGCTTCGGACTCTACGCTAAGCTCATAAACAATGCATTGCTCGGTTCCTACGTTGTTGCACTGGCCGAGGTTGTTCAGTTAGGTAAGGCCTTTGGGCTGAGTGACTCCGTCATTCTAGACGTATTGACTAAGTTATCGAGTGCGAGGTCACCGACCTCTGAGTTGAAGGTTCCTAAGATGCTCAGTGGTGATTATTCGGTTCAGTTTGCCCTTAAGCATATGCGTAAGGACCTGGATATCGTTAATAAGGAGGCCTCGGTACGTGGTGTTCCAATACCAATGGCTTCCCTTGCACTTCAGTTTTATAGGATGGCCGAGAGGCTGGGTCTTTCTGAGGAGGATTTCGCAGTCGTTCTGAAGGTATTGACTAAGCAGTAATAGCTTAAAAATCGTTATCGTAATCATCCACTAATGATAATACCATTATTAGTATTAATAATCATTGGCACATTAATCACTATTGCCTCGGCACTATCATCATTACTATCCCTCTACTTCGAAATTAGGTACTGGAGAGATAGGAAGAATACCAATAGACTGATCAATGATAGTAATTATCCCTGGGTCACCGTGATAATGCCCGTGAGAGGTCTGGATCAGAATCTTAGGAACAATATCGCCAGTGTCTTAAGCCAGGACTATCCAGGCCGTAGGAACTACATCTTTGTACTCGATAGTGAGGATGATCCAGCATACGGCATTATTAAGGACTTAGTTAAGGAGTTTAATGTTAAGATCTCAGTGTTAATTAATAGGGGTCGCAGTAAGGGTGAGGCGTTGGCCTTTGCCCTAGATCACGTGGCTAGTGATGTTGTGGTCTTCGTTGATAGTGACGTACTTGTTCATAGGCATTGGCTTAGGGACCTAGTTTCATCATTGATTAATGGCTCGGGTGCCGCCACAACGTATAGATTTTACATACCACTTAGGAGACTTAGCCTCGGATCATTATTAAGGGCTAGTTTTAACATGATTGGCATTACGGCAATGCAGAACCCAGTGGCTAGGTTTACCTGGGGTGGCTCTACAGCGGTTTGGAGGAGAATTCTCGATAAGTGGGGTGTTCGTGATTACCTGCCTTACTATCTGAGTGATGATTATGTAATTACGCACTTCGTACATAGGGAGGGCTTGGCCATAGACTTTGTTCCTGAATCCCTCGTCTTATCTCTCGAGGATATAGACATTAGGGAGGCCTTTACCTGGTCCGTTAGGCAATTGTGGTATGTCAGGGTTTATGGGCTTAGGGGGTTCTTGTTATATGCAGTTTCCTACACATTATATGCTATCACACTACCCATTGTCATATCTCTCTCCATCATTAATACGTGGTTTCTCGCCCTTGGGCTTCTACCCTTTATTCTTGGCGTGATCAAGGATTATGTAAGGATAATTAGTATTAGGGCGCTTGATCAATTCTATGGCATTAATATAACTAGGAGATATTCAATACTGTTGGCGTTAACCTCAATATTGAATGTATACTTCTCCTGGCTTGCAATAATTAAGACTATGTTCACTAAATCGATTAATTGGAGAGGCCGTGTATTCACGGTGATTGATGCGGTAAGGCTGATGAGAGAGAAACCTCTTGGGTGATCTTTGTGGTTAATGTCCGTGAATCCTTTTGGTCCATGGTTAGGAATCCACAGTTATTGATTAATTATTTGAGGGATCTTGGCATTGATATTAATGAACTTTGCAGGGAGAAACCTATTAGGGTGTTTAACTGCCCGCCAGGTGAGGGTGATGACTTTAGGACTAGGTTTTTTGTGGTTTCGTACATATACCTGAAGGTGCTAAATCAGGAGTTAAGGGAGTTAGGGGATTTAAATATTATTGTTGAGGGCATTAATGAATTAATGAGTGATATCCTTACGGATATGAGGCTATATAATGCACCGTCTGAGTTAATGAACGCGGTGGTATTCCTTATACGTGATGTATTACGTTTATATAGTAGGCACTAATTATTGCTTGCTCTCGGTTACCGCATCCTCAAGTCTTTTCAGTAATTCCTCTAGATCATTTATTTCATCGGCATATAACCTAGTCATTACAATATCCCACCTACTCCTTAATTGGCTTAGTAATTCCTTGGCATCCCTTATTCTCTGCTTAGCCTCATCATAGACCTCGTTATTAATCAATGCCTTAGCCTCACTAAGTAGCTCGCTAAGCCTTAATAGGTCCTCGGGCATGTGAACTGTTGCAAAGGAATAATACTCATTTAGCTGATCCTTATTACTAACTAAATACCTCAGTACCTTTATCGTACCTACCCTCAATAATGATGAACTTAACTCAGTTCGCCCAATATCTATCCCATGGAGCATTAGGTATGTGGCCACGTACATGGGCACCTTAACCCTGGTCCTATTACTAATTGGTATGTGCTCCACGTAATTGGCTATTATGGGACTTATGACTTTTGATATATCCTTTATATGATCATAAACGTACTCTGTTATTATCTTATTAACAGCCTGAACATCATCCATTGTAGCCAATGGTTCCATCCTATCAAGATCCATTCTCAACTCCCAACCCTTTATTATTAATGGCTCAGTATCATCAGGACTAACCCACTCCGTGAACACCCTCAGTGGAAATCTATCATAGAGCGCCTGCAATTCCTCCTCATCCGGAATTCTATTGCTTGCTCCAAAGACGGTCCAGGTCTTTACGGGCACTACCTTCTCACCATCATAGACAACTCTCTCATTAAGTATTGATAATAATGTATTTAATATTGCGCTCGATGCATTAAATATCTCATCAAGCAATGCAAACTCACTCTCGACTATTGAATTTGCATATATCCTCTCTACCTTACCATCTAGTAGCTTGGCTATGTTTATTGGCCCGAGAATCTCCTCGAGATCCGTGAATCTCGTCAACTGCCTATAAAACCACTTGGCATTTAGCAACTTAGATAATGCATACACCAGTGTAGTCTTTGCAGTACCTGGTGGACCAACAAGTAGGTAATTTTCCCTTGATAATGTTGCCATTAATGCGCCGAGAACTTCGTTTTCATATTTAAAGAACATATTATTCAATTTCATATAAACGCTCCTAATCCTATCAAAGTAATTCTCACTCACGGCATAAAGTACTAAATACCAGAATTTAAACGTTGCCATAGAATTCCTATCCCTAATACCTAAGAGAATGCATTTAATTATGAGTCTCTTAACCTAATGATGACAATTTTTATGTAAAATTATAAGGCAAACCTAATGGCTGCTCTATCAATGGACTCAAAGATCGTTGGATGCTGATGAGCAAGTAATGCTATATCCTTAACCCTAGCATTAACAGCAACCGCCAGAGCAATCTCATTAATTAATAATGAGGCTGCCTCGCCATAAATAACACCACCAATAATTCTCTGGCTCTCCCTCTCAATAATCAACTTGACCCAACCCTCCCTAACACCCATTATTTGCGCATACGCATCATCCTCAAGTGGGTATGAAACGGTTACGTAATTAATACCCCTGGCCTTGGCAGTCTCTTCATTTAAACCCACCATTGCAGCCTCAGGTTCTGTGAATATTGTCATTGGTATTGAGTTGAAGTTAATCTCATAAATGGGCTTGCCGTGGAGTATGTTCCATGCAGCGACTACGGATTCCTTAACAGCAGAGTGATAAAGCATGTACTTACCCAAGACATCGCCTGCGGCGTATATGTTTGGCGCCTTAGTCCTCATTGATGACTCAACCTCAACACGCCCCTTCTCAACAATGCCAAGCCTATCCAAGCCCTCGACATACGGTTTCCTACCAACTGCCATTATAACCTCAGAACCAGTAACATAACCCTTACTACCATCCGGTCTCTCGAATTCAACAATCTTCTGACCACTTTCCTTCTTAATACCAACGACCTTAGAGTTAGTGAATATTTCAACTCCCTTAGATCTAAGCTTTTCCTCAATTCTTGATACAATCTCATTATCCCAACCAGCCAGTATTCTAGGTAGCATCTCAACTATTGTGGCCTTAATCCCCATAGAACCAAGGACTGAGGCAACCTCAACTCCTATATAACCACCACCAATAATCAAGACATCACTAGGAATCTTTCTATAATTTGTCTTATAGCCGAATAATTCCTGGCTACCAATCGTTAAATCAGCACCAGGTACTGGTATTCTTATTGGTATTGATCCTGTAGCTATTAATAACTGCCTTGCCTCAACATCCTTAGTCCAGGAACCATCAATAGCCTTAACCCTAACCCTATTAGCATCAATGACTTCCGCAATGCCCTTCACAAAATCCACATTCTCATGCTCCTTAATCTCCCTAATATGCTGTAGATACCTAATGTACTGAACATGATCCTTATGATCAATAGCATTCTCCCAAAGAACCCTAACAGCATTTATATCCTTATTACCAACACTATTTAGTATGCCCCTTATCTTCTCCATTAGGTAAATCGTCATATAAACAGACTTAGATGGTATACAACCCTCATAAAGACAATTACCGCCTAAATTACCCTTATCATCAACCATCAAAACCTTAAGGCCACCCCTGCTCAATTCAAAGGCACCGTGATAACCACCTCCTCCACCACCTATCACAATAACATCGTACTTACCTAGCCTTGGTTGATCCTCAAACTCCTGATCGGTGGGTGGAAATACTGGGTATTTCCCAAGCACGAATATGACAAAAAAGTTCTGGATTTATTTGTTTTATAGTCAAAAATATGACTTCCTTTTGATAAGTCTTCATCCATGAAACTTATTAAACGCCTCCAAGCTCCCTCAACGCCACAACAAGATCCTCAGTAAGAATCCCACTATAAGAACCATAGAGGTACAGGCCAAGCGCCACTAACGCCGCTATAACGGTGTCCCATGGGAATGGTATTATTGGCGTCTGGAAGACACTGAACGAACCTAGGAACGATAATATAAACGCTGAAAATATAGTTGCCACAACCCACCAACCAGCCCTCACATGCTTCATTGCGATTTCACGATCCTTAGACGTTGATATAACGTACAGCGTTAATCCGACCGTAGCACCAATCATTATTATTACGTAAGTTACAAAATCAATTATATGAGTAGGCTCCAACTTTAGCATTGTGATCGGTGATGAAGCAGGCCAACCAGTTGGTGCAGCAAATGGCACATATATTAAGTAGTAAGTTGATATAACCAATACTACCCAGTATATCAACCCTGAAATTATCGCCGCAATTCTACTCGCTCCATATCTATTAACTGTTGTATACATATAGAATAGTGGCAACCCAGAGAGTATAAGGGCTGTTGCAAACCATAAGTAGTAGAAAGTAGACCAATAAACAATTAGGAAGGCAGCTATCGTGGCTATTGCGCCAATAATCGAGGCTATGGGTAACTTAATTGGCCTATTGGCATTTGGTGCTGTCCTTCTAAGGGTCATTAATGATGGACCGCTTATTATGTATGTGAATACTGTTGTCGTTGTTATGAAAGATGATATTGCAAACCAGCTCGGGAACGGTAACAGGAATAATAATCCAAGTACTAAGGCCGTTATCATAGGCCATAGTGGAACCTTATACCTATTAAGTTTCAGGAATGCTTGTGGTAGGTGACCATCAGCGGCCATGCCGTAAATTGTCCTCGCCGTCGTACCTATGTAAATCCAGCCAGTGCCTGATGGCGAAATTATGGCATCAATGAGAAGTATCACTGCAAAACCCGCGAGTATTGCTATACCACTCGTGGCCATTATCTCATAGAATGGACCACTACTGAGTACTGAGGAGGATAGGGCTTGCCAATTACCTGGACTAACCTTAGCCGCACTCCAATTGACTGCACCAACGAACGATAACTGGAGCATTACGTATATGAGCATTACAATTACATAACCAAGTATCGTACCCCAAACCACATCAGTTGCCTTCCTAGCCTCACCACTATAGTCAATGCCTTGCCTAAAACCTAGGTAGGCATAGGCTATTCCCGTGGTTGGTATTGCCAGAAAAACAGCAGACCAGCCATATGGTATGAACCCACCAGCTAAGCCCGTATAATTAACCGTATGCATTGCCAATGCCATCAATAGAACGAAGGTCAGTGATGGTATTATTAGCTTCCACCAACCAACAGCCGTATTCGTCTTACCCATAACATGAACACCATACCAATTAAGCAGGAAGAAGAACACTACTAAAACGGCAGCCACCAGGGTGCCTAGTGGGGTTAATAAGCCATTAGACATTAGCTGCGGTAAATAGCTTGACATGTAGGTCACAGCAGCTATAGCCTCAGATGGCGCAACAGTGGTTGCGCTTAAGAAGTAGGCCCAACCCATTATGAATGAGGCAAAGCCACCATGTGTATATTGTGGGTACCTAACAATACCACCACTCTTAGGTAACATACCACCGATTTCAGTGTAGGCAAGGGCTATGAAAACCATTAAGAAACCGGCTATTAACCAGGATAGTATGGCTGCAGGCCCTGCCGTGGCCGCTGCACCAAGCGAACCAAATAACCAACCACTACCGATCATTGCACCGATAACTAAAAACGCGATATCCCATTGACTTAAGGCTCTCCTTAACTGCTTATCACTTTGAACAGCTATCTTTTCACCAACCTCAGGCCCAGCCTCAGGTGGATTCGCCATAGAATTACCTCTATTAAGATCTTTTAAAGTATTTTTTCCGTTATAGAATATACAAAAATCATGAAGATCATGAACTATCTTTCTACGTATTAATATATAGATAATGGTTATTAGAAATAGAAAAATTAAAAAGCAAGGAATTATATTAATTAAATCTACTGAAAAATATCCTGATATATAATGCGCCAAATAAACGACAAAAGATATAAATTATCCCAATAATATAACATTTAAATTTAAATATTGTCTATTCTATATTAATTTAAAAGTATATTGAACCTTAATTACAAAAATTAAATAAAATAGTCAAATTATTTTACCATTTAATTTATGTAAAATGAATCAAGGGATATACTAGGTTTTATGAGCTATTTATGCCTATTATTCTATTGGTAGTCCTTTTTCCTTTATTTGTTTTAGGTCTTTTGTTTCGTAGGCTAAATTTATGGCTATGAAGTATACTATTAGGCTTAGTATTGCTGCTGCTACGTAGTCCCATGGGTATGGCACTAATGGTGTTGATAAGGGCCCGAGTGACCCTATGTATGATATTATGCCGAGTAGGACGTTGTATATTGGCACCCAGAAGGCAGCCCTAATATCTGGGTGCTTAGATCTGAACCATAGGTATAGTAAGCTTATTACTTGAACCAGGGTTATTAATGTCCAGTAAGTCACGAATGAACCAATCATGCCTAGGCTCGCGAACCAATTCAGGTACCAACCAGTAATAAGTAATGATGAGACTATCCAGTAAACCACTGCGAACACTACTGATGAAATACGTGTTAGTTTAAGCTCTGACCTATATGGACCGAGAAGCAGTAGTGGGAATCCAAGCACAACACCCGCTATTATTGCGTTAACGTATGACCAACCAGACCAATAAATAAGTAATGATGCAACAATGAAGCTGAGTGGGTAGAATATGTACCAGGCAGGTGGGTTAAATGGTCTCCTTAGGTCAGGGGCTATCTTCCTAAGGGCGTGATTGGTTATACCAACCTGCAAATAACCATAAACGGTCATTACCGTTGAATAGGACATTATCGCGTACCACGTTGGAAATGGCGCCATGAATGCAATACCTATTACCGTAGCGACCGTGAGAGCTACCCAGGGTGTTTGGAACTTCCTGTGTATTCGTGAGAAGAACTCTGGTATGTAACCAACCCTGGACATACCGTATACATTCCTACCGCTAGTTCCAACATAAACGGCTAATGTTCCTGCTGGGGATACAGCAGCATCAATAAGGAGCAATACAGCAAGACCCATTAGTATTGGTATGCCGGTTGCCATAGCCTCACTGGCGAACGGATGAGCCTGCCAACTACTCGATGCAAGTGCCTGCCAATCACCGATCTTCACACCAGCTGCCTGCCAATTGACGGCTCCAATAAACGCAACCTCAAGTAATATGTAAAGTATTATAGCAGCTATTAACGCGAGTATTGATCCTAACGGCACATCCCTCTGCGGATTCTTACCCTCACCGGCATACTCAAGGCCCTGCCTAAAACCTTCATACGCCCAGACAATGCCTGTAGTAATCATGCCAGCAAAAACAGCTGAGTAGCCGTATGGTGCGAAACCACCTGGTAACTTACCAATTACGTAGTTTGGGTGGAAATATAGGGCGATTAGTAGTATTATTGTTAGGCCGGGTATGAGTATTTTCCAGGCCGTTATTATCCTATTAAACCAGCCAAAAATATTAACACCAATTAATTGAATTGCGAAGAATAGAAGTATTAATGCCGCAGCGACGGCTAAGCCAAGTGGTGTTAATACGCCTAGTGTTGAATTCCAGAATTGTGGTACGTAGTAACTGGCGTACTCAATGATTGCTACGGCCTCAACACTGACTGTGGTAATGGCGCCCAGCGTGTATGCCCAGGCCAGTAGGTAATTACTAATTGTTCCATGACTGTAATGATTATACCTAGCCAGAGAACCACTGAATGGGAAGAGACCACCGAGTTCTGCAAAGGGGAATATCATGAATATAAAGAATATACCGGCTATTACCCAGGACAGGAGTGATGCTGGACCCATGGCGCCGGAGGCGCCAAGTGCAGCGAATAACCAACCACTACCAACCATACCTGTGAACGATAACATGAAGTAGTCAGTCATGGTTAAGGCCCTCCTAAGCCTAACCTGGGATTGTGACGAACCCATTATATCCCTATTTACACGTGAAAATAAAAGCTTTATCCCTTTAATGAAAATAAAAATATCACTATACTCACTAAGCATAAATAAATTAAAGTTTAGGAAATAATAACTGCAAAAGAGTAAGGCGACATTATTCTCACAGTCATAAGATTGAACGCAAACTGGTGCCCCGGCCGGGATTTGAACCCGGGTCACGGGCTTTCTTCGCCTAAGCTCGAGAGGCCCGCATACTTGACCGGGCTATACTACCGGGGCTCGTAATCATTAGAAACACGTCGATTTTTAAGCCTTTTGTTATGGCTGTACATTTTCACTTATTGATTTTAGTTCCTGCCTAATTTGACGCATTTGCCTCCTTATTTTTCTTAGTTTTTTCACTGCCTTTGTTATTTCGGTCTTTGTGTATCCTCTTAGTTTTAATTCCTTAATCAACTCAAGCGCCCTCAATTCCTGGTTCTTCAATTCTACGTACTTAAGGATTAATCGTCTTCTTTCTAAATCCCTCATCTTCCTATGGTCTATTTGAGGCCCTGTCTCTATGCCTATTAGTCTCCTCTCCATCTCCCTAAGTATATCCTCCTCACCCATTAAATCATTAAGCACTTTCTCATAATTTATTCCTCCCATGTACTTCCCATACTTACGTATTAACTCATCGATCATAATCCATCAACCTCCTAATTACTCCCTGGCCAATGTATTCCTCCTTAACCTCCTTAATATTATCATTAACCTCCTCAAAATCATTAAATATAACATCCTCATTGTCCTCTACAGTCTCTTCATTATTCTCATAAATCAGATATTTCTTTGGACTTACATACTTATTTAGAGGAATCCCACTCAATCTTACTATCTCCATAAGTGCATCTTTGCTTAATAATCCATTGGTGTAGAGCCTAATTGCTTCTCGGGCTATTTTGTATGATCTATCCTGAAGTTTTATTGATAATTCTCTTAACTTAATTGGCCAGTTTAATTGATAATAAAGGGTTTCCTGAGTTAATTCCCTAACTCTTCTCCTGGCCACGGAATTAGTAATACTATGTTATTAATTAGGTTATTAGTTAAGTTAATGATGTAGTGCTGATTAATAGTTTTAAAGCAGTCCCTTCTCACGTAGGAACTCCCTGAATAGGTCTGTCTTTGTTAACATTGCCCAATCCTCCTTTGGTGTGCTCATATATTTCTGGAACTCAAGCCAAAATGCCATATGCATTGGGTCATATCTACTCTTCAACTTAACATGCTTCAATAACGAACTTGAATTTGCATATTCCTTACCGCATACGGGGCAAATGACCATTGTCTTGAACCCTGGAAAGCCTCCTTATTAATTTAGTGGTTAGCCTAATTATTAATGATTCAAGCGGTTAATGAAAATATTTATTAATAATTAATGAGATATACCTTAATTAGTTTTAATATTTTTATTTATTGTTAAATATTATTTAAATTTAAAATAATTAGAAAATCTTAATTACCAGGGAAAGAAGGAGCGCCACTATTACTAATCCAAGTAGTGATGTCCAGCTCATCTTTACGGCTTGATCGGGTCTATACCTGCCGTATACGGATCTCGTGAATACCATTATCATCATTACAATGTATGTTTTTATACCAAACCATATTGCATATGATAAAGCTCCAAGAGGCGGTATGTATGGTCCCGCCCAACCATCTAGGAACAATATGACCATTAGTAGGCTTAGTACATATAGTTTTTCATAGCTCATTGTCATCACCAAGCCATACACAATACCACTATACTCTGTGTATGGACCCAGTACTATCTCGGTATCGGCTTCAGGTATTTCGAAGGGGAATCTTGATGTTGCCATGAGTGTGGCTATTAGGAAGGCAAGGAAAGCCAGTGGGTTTGCTATTATGCCTGGCAAGTGTGTTACTTGCCAATTAACAATCTTGAATGGATCTGCCGTTCCATATACTAGAAGAATTGCCACCACTGATAGTATTAGGACCACCTCATAACCAGTGTACAGTAATGCCTCCCTTACGGTGCCTATGTACGTGAACCTATCATTACTAGCCCAACCAATTAGTATTATCCCTATATTGAATAGTGTTATTAGGGCTATGGCTATTAGCACATCATAGCCTGTGTATATGCCATAAATTCCATTAACGACTCCATTAGATTGAATAGGTCCAATTGGTATAAAAAACACAGGTAATGTGGATAGCATGAATACAATTGCTGGCGCATGGATAAAGTAATTCTTGTCTGCATGCATTGGTACCACAAATTCCTGGAACATATACCTGAATAAGTCAGCGAAGGGCTGGAGAAAACCACCTATGGGCCTTGAAACCTCGAGCGGCCCAATCCTCCATTGAACCTTGGCCGTTAACTTTCTCTCGAACCATATTATATAAATTATAGCTATCAGAACCGAGACTAATCCAGGTGCGAAGAGTAGGTCGAATATTGGTCTCCAGAGTATTAGGTGTACTATGATGTTTATTATGGGTACGTGGTTTAGGAAATTAATTATTGGCCATAGGAATGGTATATTAACCTCAGGCCTTGTCAGTATGTATTGGATTATTGAATAAAGTAACTGAATTGCAGATGAAATTATACCTGATACCCAACTGATCGCCCAGCCAATTATTGATAATATTAACTTCATGCAAGTAACCCAGCATGGTTAAGGACCTCATTATTTTAAGTTTAACCCGGTCAATGATCCTAACCAAAGAATGAATCCAGGGTTGATTCCCTCCTTTTACCCATAGCCTTCCTAAGCCTTTCTATCGCATTCCTAACCCTCTCCTCATTGAAGTCATGTTCATGCACTAAGAACTCAATTATTCCTCTCTCGTCCGATTGCCTAAATTCTATGGCATAGTTTGGGTTATATGGTGGATTTAGAAAATAGTCACGTATCTTTAGTGGATCCATTGGGAATTGCGCATTCTTTAGTGGTCCCTGAAGTAACTTCTCAAGACTCCCAAACTCCTGAATTAGCTTAAGGGCTCTTTGCGGTCCGATACCAGGCACACCATCTGGATTTAGGTCTGTACCCAGTAGAACAGCTAAATCTATTAGTTGTATTCTATCCTTAAGCTTCAATGCCCTAAGTGTCTCATTCAATTCAATTATTTCAGGCCTGATCTCCACATACTCATCCTTATTTGGTAACTTCCTACGCCCAGTTATGGCAAGGTTCCTAACTAGCCTGGGTGCTCCAAATAGTAATGAATCATAATCCTGACTACCAGCGGCCCATGCCTTACCTTCCTTAGCTATAACCGCTGCCTGGGCCTCACCATCAGCCATAGCCTGAACCACGGGTATTCCCATTAATACCAGGAGTTTCTTCGCGTCTTCAACCATATCATCAGTAAGAAATAAGGCCCTTTGTGCGTATTTTCTTGCCTCCTCTCTCTTACCTTCCTCAAGCAATTTAACCCACTTATCCATAGCCTCTTCTCTAACTCTTCTCCTTCTTACAATTTCAAGAGTCTTCTCCTCGGGTGGTTTTCCATCAAATACATATACAGGCCAGATTCTATTCTCAAGGAAGTTTATCGTTCGGTATAGGAGACCACTTAGGTGACTTGTAATTCTTCCCTTAGTATCCATGAGGGGTGTACCATCGGGTTGCCTAATTGATGCGAGGAATTGATAGAGAGCATTATAAGCATCCATCGCAATAATTCTATTTGATAATTGCATGAAATCTACAGCCTTTCTAATACTATCAGGTATCAACTTACCAAGTTCAGTAACGCCCATTTAGGTAACCCAAGTTAAATGGTGAAAGACCCCTTTATCTCTTTTCCCTAGTTTTTACTAATCCTTAACTACCCTTATATGGTATGTCACACCATCCTTCCTAACAATCTTCTGAGTAATTATTAACCTACTGAGCTCAAGCTTCATGAGTGCCATTAAAACCTCCTTCTCCGTAATATCAGGATACCAAGCTCTTAAGGCTTGTATTAAGTCATTAAACCATATGTCATTCTTCTCCCTTATTAAATCCATAATCAATGCCTCGATAGGTACTGGCCTTCTCATAATTACTAAGTCACGGTAATTACTAAAACATAGTTTTAATTTTTATTCTATACGTAAAGTGTCGGAGCCCTTTGTCTCTCACGTGACAATGTCTGTTTCATTCTCTCGTACCAAGCCTCATAGAACTTAATCATTTCAGGTGTTATTGATGGTTTAATCTTCTTCATTGCATCAATGAAATGCTTCATAGAGACTTCCCCAGCACCATTAATCTCCCTCATGGCTAATAAACCGGCTTCCCTAGTGAGTATTTCAATATCCGCACCCGTATACCCCTCTGTCATTTTAGCCAATTCCTCTAGGTCTACGTCCCTTGCCAACGGCATATTCTTGGTATGTATCTTAAGTATTTCGAATCTAGCCCTTAAGTCAGGTGGTGGTACATAGATTATCCTATCAAATCGTCCTGGCCTTAGCAGCGCTGGGTCAACAATGTCAGGTCTATTTGTTGCTGCTATTACAACCACGTTATCAAGCCTCGAAACACCATCCATTTCAGCCAGTAATTGAGCCACGATTCTGTCCATTGCAGGTGAATCCTCTGCATAACCTCTTGCTGGTGCTATTGCGTCTATTTCGTCGAAGAATATTACGCATGGTGCTGCCATTCTTGCTTTCTTGAATATTTCCCTGATTGCCCTCTCACTCTCCCCAAACCACTTACTCAGTATTTCTGGACCCCTAACAGCAATAAAATTCGCATTCGACTCCGTAGCCACAGCCTTAGCCAACAAAGTCTTACCAGTACCAGGAGGACCAAACAACAAAATACCCTTAGGCGGTCTAATTCCCATCTTCCTAAACCTCTCAGGGTACTTCAATGGCCATTCAATGGCCTCCTTAAGCTCCTGCTTAACCTCCTCAAGGCCACCAATGTCACTCCACCTAACCTTTGGAATCTCAATGTGGATCTCCCTAAGCGCGCTAGGCACTATCTCCCTCATTGCCTCAAGGAAATCATTCATCGATACCTTAATCTTCTCAAGATCCTTCCTAATCTCCTCATCCTCCTTATTAACATCTAAAATACCCGATTGAAGAGCCTTTCTTAAAGCCCTCATTGCAGCCTCCCTAGCCAATGCAGCAATATCAGCGCCTGTATATCCATAGGTTACTTCAGCAAGCTTCCTTAAATCAACATCCTTAGCAAGGGGCATATTCCTTGTATGCACCTGGAGTATTTCGTACCTACCCTCGGTATCTGGCGGATTAATCCAAATTTCCCTGTCGAATCTTCCTGGTCTTCTTAGTGCTGGGTCTACGGCCTCCGGCCTATTGGTTGCTCCTATTACGATTACCTGACCTCTCTCCTGCAAACCATCCATTAGAGTCAATAATTGCGCCACTATTCTTTTCTCGACCTCGCCCGTGACCTCCTCCCTCTTTGGTGCTATGGCATCAATCTCATCAATAAAGATAATAGCAGGAGCATTCTTCTTAGCCTCCTCAAAAATCTCCCTCAACTTAGCCTCAGACTCACCATAATACTTCGAAACAATCTCAGGACCATTAATGGCTATGAAATATGCATTAGTCTCAGTGGCAACAGCCTTTGCTAGTAAGGTTTTGCCAGTACCAGGAGGTCCTATGAGAAGAACGCCCTTAGGAGGCTCAATACCAAGGTACTCAAATATTTCAGGGTGTTTAAGTGGTAACTCCACAAGCTCTCTAATCTTCTCCTTGGCCTCCTTTAAATCGCCAATATCCTCCCAAGTAATCCTTGGTATATTTATATTCTCAACAGGTTTTTCGTAAATCATTAGGTTAGTGTCCTCATCAATAAGGACAGGGGCATCATTGGGTTTAGCCTGCACTACCTGGAATGTTAGTGGTTGACCAAGAACCTGGATCTGCACAAGATCTCCCTCCATCAGTACATAGTCCCTAAGCTTCTGCTTAGTATATTGAACGAAGTTCTGATCAACACTAATCGTCATGTTAACGGGCGCTAACTTAACAATGCTGGCCTTCTTTGCATCAACCTTCTTAACCCTGACCTTCTGGTCAATCTCCACATTGGTGTTCTTTCTAATAATGGCATTCATCCTAATGATACCCTTACCCTCATCTTCGGGAAGTCCGTACCAAACCTTGGCCGCAGTCCTCCTCTTACCCTCAATGAGTAATATCATTCCTGGCTCAATACCGTAATTCCTCATAACCTCAGGGTCAACCCTAACAATGGGCCTCTGGGCATCCCTTTGCTTCGCCTCCTTAACTACCAATTCAATCCATTCATCAGCATGGCCACCCTCTATCATATTCTCACCACTTTATTTCTCCGTAGAATTAAAAAACTTATTGCGTTATTAATTTTCGCTTATCATTTATTTTTAGGCAAAATTAGAAACCAAGTCTCGTGAAATACTCAAGTTCGATGCTTCCAATTCCTTCTATCCCACTTAATATGTTCTCAACCTCATCACTTGAGTGCTCTTCTGACTCCTCGGGCATCCTTATGTAGACCCTAATAGCCTTTATCCCAAAGCCTATGTCCTCCTCATCAACCTTATCAACCCTATACTTAGGTTCAAGGGCTTTCTTTATTTCATTTTTCAACTCCTCGTAATTAACATCTGATTTACTTGGAGTAACCCTATAGACCAGGTATACCTCTGCCATAGTAATGACGCGGTAGAATTAAGTATTTATTAACCCTTCTAAGGACGGACCTTGAAAATGAAAAGAGGACTTGTAATTGTATTAACGGCCTCCCTAGCCTTCTTCTCGGTTGTACTCGTTAGATTCTCCATACCATCATTGCTACCGTACATGGTTGGAAGAAATGGCATCAATACGGTAATGGGAGGTCTATTAATCTCATTCCTCTGGATAGGCTATACCATTTTTCAAATAATTGGTGGGTTAATGGTCGATAGGTATGGGTATAATGTGGTACTCTATGTATTAATACTTATTGCTGTACTAAATGCCCTTTACCCAATTATTATTACTCAATATTACTTGTTATTACTTGTTCAGTTTGTAATGGGATCGTTATTAGCAATAACTTACGTGGCCCTAATAAGCATAGTACTGTCGAATTATGGTAGGGGTGGACTTGGGGCCGGGATTTATCAAAGCATGTTCTTTTTAGCATCATCAATATCAATAATACTGTCACCATTATTATTCTCGATAAATAAGTATATACCTTTCATTGCGTTTTCAACGCTTGTTGCCTTATCAATAATACCATTAGTTAAGGTCCCAGGAAATAGGAGAATTAATAGCACTATCACTATAGGTCCTGAGAACATGGGTATCCTTGGCATGGGTTTTATTAGATTATCCTCAGGCTTCTCCTATCTAGGTTTCCTAAGTTGGTCAACTTACTACGTTGTGCATGTACTCAATGTTAGCCCATCATTAAGCGGACTCTATGCATTCCTAGCCTCAATAATGGGTTCAGCCGGGGCCATAATCGGTGGGTACTTAGGCGATAGGGCTGGTTATACATGGCCAAGTATTTTATCCTCATTGTCGTTGGCAATCATTGTTTCCATAATACCTAGATCATCAGTTATATACCTATTAATGCTATTAATGCTCCTTCTAGGCTTCTTCTATGGTTTTTACGCAGCGCCATCGATTGCCATCTCGAAATTCACAACAAATATCGGCGCAACAAGTGGATTCCTTAATTTCATGAGCCAATTAGGCGGATCAGTATCGCCTTATGTAATAGGCTTTTTACTTCAATATTATAACTTTACGGAGACATTATTGGCCATAGGCATTATATCAATGGTACTAGTGGTTATTGGGGCGATATTACTGTTTAATGATCGTAACTTACTTAATAAGATATACAGGCAATGAATCATTCAATACCTCATAATTTCCTTCAGGTTTTCCGAACCTAATCTCCCTAATTTTATGCATAACCTTTAACTCAAACTCCAGCGACTTGAGTACTTCCGGTGCATATACTATCCCGTTTATAGATTCATTCAAGCTTAAACCAGCCTTATTCTTATATGTCCATATTGCCCTGTTGAACTCCATGAACGGCTCAAGCATTTTTAGGTATTCCTCATTATCAAACCTTGGATCCGGATCATCAATTAATTGCCTATGTATTGATCTGCCATATAGACTTCTCCATATTTGATCAGTCACGAAGGGCATTATGGGCGCCAATAATTTAAGCACAGTCTTTAATACCCTATATAGTGTATACCAAGCACCCCTCTGTTGCTTCTCCGTGAATAACCCATCCCTATTATAGGCCCTCGACTTAACAGCCTCAAGGTAATGATCAGCAAAGACATGCCACATAAAGTCATACAATATATTCGCCGGTACATAAACATCAAACTCACTATACGCATTTAAGGAGGTCTTAATAACATCATTCAATTTAGCCAGTATCATCAAATCTAACGATGTTAATTCATAGTCATCATTAACCTCTGGAAATGATGACACGAACCTCGCAATGTTCCAAAGCTTGATCGCGAAGTCGTGACCAGTCCTAATCAATTGCTCACTATACCTATAATCACTACCCAACTTAGCTGATGCCGCGGCCCAGAACCTAGTTGCGTCTGCACCGTATTTTTCCACGGGTGGTATTGGGTCTATTATATTACCCTTGGACTTATGCATTGCCTCACCTCTCTCATCAAGTCCCATGCCGCTTATCCTAACGTACTTAAAGGGCGGTTTGCCGTAGAGTAGGTATGCCCTAACCACCGAGTAGTAAAGCCAGGTCCTAATTATGTCGTAGCCCTGAGGCCTAAGTATACTGTGCGGATAAACCTTCTCAAAGGCTCTGATTTCAGGCTTTGTATAGCCCGTTGCATATATCCAGGATATTGACGAATCAAACCATGTGTCCAGCACCCTATCCTCGCCAACTAACTTACCACTTGGACATTGCTCCTTAACCTCCGGTGGTGGTTCATCCCTCCACGGTCTATAGTACTTACCTGGCTTGGGAACAATAGGCTTTGCATTCCCCTCTTCGTCTATGCAGTACCAAATTGGTATTTCAGTGCCATAATACCTACGCCTTGATATTGGCCAATCGAATTCTAATGACTTTATCCAGTCAATGAGTGTTTGTGCGTATTCTGGTGGTTTAATCACCATTTCATTCTTCACGAGCTTAATTAATTCATCCTTAAACGGAAGTTGCTTCAGGAAGTACTCCTTAGTCACTATTATCTCTATCGGTGTCTTACACCTCCAGCAAATAGGCACTGTATGCCTAAGCGGCTCCCTCTTGACCAATAAACCCACTGCTTGTAAATCCTTAATTATTATCTCCCTTGCATCCCTAACATTCAATCCCTTATACTTACCAGCCAACTCATTCAATGTACCATCAGGATTAACCACAATCTTCATGGGCAATTTCAACTCATTAACAACCATTAAATCCCTGGTATCGCCAAACGTACTTATCATCTCAAGACCAGTACCAAAGTCAGGTTTTACAGATGGGTGTGACACTATGGGAACCTCTTGATTTAACGGTGGAACTATCGCATGAAGGCCCTCCAATCTCTTATACCTATCATCACTTGGGTTGAAGGCCACAGCTACCGTGGCAGGCAATAACTCAGGTCTCGTGGTGGCTATTATTATGTCCTCACTAGTTTCCCTTACTCTAAACTTTACGTAATTTAGATACGTATCTTCATCCTTATACTCAACCTCAGCCTCGGCTAATGCTGTCCTACACCTTGGACACCAAAGAGTTGGTCTACTCGTCTCGTAAATCAAACCCTTATTCCACAGGTTAATGAATGTCTCCTGAGTAACCCTCCTATACTCCTCACTATCCGTTCCGTTTCTCCAGTAGTTAAATGATCCACCCCAACGTCTAAATATCGTTACGAACTCACCCTCATACTCATCAAGGAACCTCTTACATAATTCAAGGAACCTCTCCCTTGGAACCTCGTACATATTTATGCCATAGGTCCTCTCCACCTGAACCTCTACAGGTAACCCATTCCTGTCAGCGTAGAATGGGAATATTACGTTGTAACCCCTCATCCTGAAGAACCTGGCTATCATGTCTATTTGGGCGTAATGAGCTATACCACCAATGTGGGGCCTTCCTGATGGGTATGGCGGTGGCGTATCGATTACTAAGGTTGGTTTCTTCTCATCGATCTTAATGTTAAACAACCCCTCCTCCTCCCACTCCTTAATTAAGTCTATTTCCTTTGAAATATCCCATCTCTTCTCCTGAAGTCTTGGTTTGAACTCCATACCAATAAAGGTCCCAATACACAGCATAAGAGCACCTTTAAAAGATAACTCATTCATGTTGCGCAATAATACGTGAATCCCTGTTGAAATTCCTCCACGAATTACATAGCAAATAAGTTTTTAAGCCATGACTTTTTGGGGTTGCTTGTGGAGGCATTGTATAGAGACTTTGCAATGGCATTTGAAGGCAAGGATAAAGTACTTGGTGAATTCCTGGTTAAGTTTACGGCAGATAAACCAGGCATACTTGCAGCATTGTCCAACGTCTTTGCAGATCACGGTATAAACATACTAAATATATCCGTAAATAGGACCCAACTACTTCTCCATTTTGTTCTTGATCTCACGAATATGGATACCTCACTAAATGACTTAGAGAAGGAATTGAAAAAGTTCTCCTTCGTTGAGTGGGTCAGGTATAGAATTGTTGAAAAAGAGGCATTCATGGTACCATCAATGATACTACCAACATTTAGGGATAACCAGGTCCTGGCAATTGAACTTGGTAAGATCAAGAACTTATTACCAAGCCCTGAATTTAGGAGAATCATTAGGGATTTAGGGATTTACGATGCATCACTCCTACGTAATAGTAACCTAGGTGAACTTATCAAGATAGGGCAATTCAGGGGATTAGGCAAGATAACACTTACGGAAAGAGATGGGGTAATTACCATAAGATCCTGTTCCGAGCTGAGTGATAAGCACGTAATTGAGGAATTAATGGTTGAATATTACACCGGCTTTTTATCACAAATCCTAAAGAGCAATGTTGAAGCCACAAATAGAAGCTATGAAGATGACTGCGTATCCATAAGTTTCAAAGTTTTAAAATGAGCTAAGTACTTCTCCATCAAACCAGCTTTCCTCATTAATTCACAAACCCTGCACACGTCACCAGACGTTGGTTGACCGCAATACTTGCATTTCCTCAATGGTGTTCTTACCGCCTTATCACTCATGAGTTTAGCCAATGAGTCACCGAATGCCACTAAGGAATACTTGATGTTTGGGTTATCCCTTTCCCAGCGGGCTAGCGTGAACTTAAGTTCATACCTAGGATTACTATACACGAATGGACACTCCAACTCCATTAATGGTATACCATGGTAATGCGCATATATTGCAATTTCCTCCTCCCTAACGAAACGGAGTGGTTTAATCCTGGGTATGAAGCCCTCTCTATCTATCTCCGGCTTAGGTCCAAACCAAGCGAATCTATCTAGGTCATTACTAAGTACATTAAGTAATACGGTTTGTGCCTCATCATCTAGATTATGTCCAGTCGCGATTTTTGTTAGGCCTAATTTGTGACCAATGATATTCATTGCCCTACGCCTTAGTACGCCGTCTATCGTGCACATATGCACATTAATGCCCTTAGACCACAGTCCATGGGCAACATCAGTAGCCGTTACACCAAACAACTCCTTAAATGTATAGACCTTATATGGTATATCATATTCCTCACTTAATTTCTGTACATAATCACTCCTAGCCATTCTATAAAAGCAACTATATGGGTGACCCTCATTAATACTGAATGCCATTAGCTCAACATTCTTCGGTAATTTACCCTGCTTCCTAAACTTACCCAGCAGATACATAAGTGTTAGGCTATCCTTACCACCACTTATTGCAATACCAATCTTGTCGCCCTCACTTATTAATCGATACCTCCTAATTGTCTTGATCACAGTATCCTCAATGGATCTAAACAGGCAATTAAAGCATAATTTCTCACCACTAGATACTCTATAATAATTCGCTGGTCTCCTGCCGCATTTCGTACACATTGGCACATCCATAACTCTATTGACATCGTTTTAACAAACACACTCTTAAATTACTATGCTACTCCTCAGAATAACCGCCCCATCTCCTATAAAGCTCATTCTCAATACCCAATAGATCGAGAACCCTACCAACTATGAAATTCACCATATCATCAATGGTCCTCGGCTTATTATAGAATGCTGGAGCTGCGGGCATTACTATGGCACCTGCTAGAGTAACTAATTCCATGTTCTTAATATGCACTAGATTAAGTGGCGTCTCCCTAATGACTAATATTAACTTCCTCCTCTCCTTTAGCGTTACATCGGCTGCCCTTGAGATTAGATTGTCGGTTATTCCATGAGCTATGGATGCCAAGGTCTTCATTGAGCACGGTATAATCACCATGCCATCATGCTTAAAGGAACCACTGGCTATTGGCGCGCCTAACTCATCCTCACCATAAACCCTATCAGCAAGTCTTGATAAGGACTCCCCATCAAGACCGACCTCATGCTTTATGATGTTAATTGCGGTATTGCTCATAACAAGGTGAATCTCAGTATTGGTTGAGTATTTCCTGACTGTCTCTAGAAACCTTACGCCATAAATCACACCACTTGCCCCAGTTATACCGACGACGATCTTTCTCATCATAGTTAATTATAAGGCGCTAATAAATAACATTATTGCTTAGTTCGATTAATTATATATGTTATATATATTTATATAAAATTATTTTAAAAGAAGTAATTGATCGTCACATTTTAATATTTCTAATGATTTTACTGGAACCATGGTTATCATTACCTACCTGGTAATAATATCAGGTCTTCAACGTTCTGCGTCTTACTCCTTGAATTCTCCCTATACAGCAGGTCCCTTATTGCAATTCTGATTGCCTCACTCCTGCTTGGGAATACGCCTTGCTTTACGAATTCATCCAACTCCTCAAGCATTTGCTTCGGTATGTGCACGCTTATCAGTACCATTTTTTCCTTTGCTTTGGTCTTTGGCATAGAGAACTAGATAATTACAGGATTTATTAAGATTCTCTACCGTGAATTCTGTAAATATTTACAATCGAGGATATTAACATTATTTACAAAGTACTAATTTTACGCTCCTACGTCCTTTATGGACTCAAAAATCGAGCGCCTATAATACCTCTTAGATATATCTGGTGGTACATTCGTGAGTTCATCCTCAGGTAATACACTAATAACATCCCAAGCAATATCAAGAGTCTGCTCAAAGGTCCTCCTCTCATAATAACCCTGGTTAATGAACCTACGCTCAAACTGCTCAGCAAACCTGAGATACCTCCTCTCACGCCAACTTAGGTTGGTCTCACCAACTAGTAACGCTAGGTTCCTAACATCTAATGACCTCGAGTAGGCGGCAATTAATTGATTGGCTACATACTTATGGTCATCCCTCGTCTTACCCTCACCAACCGCATCCTTCATAAGCCTTGATAAACTCATAATAACATCAAATGGCGGGTAAATACCCTTACCCCACAGGGTCCTACTCAGCACTAGCTGTCCCTCGGTTATGTAACCCGTCAAGTCAGGTATTGGGTGCGTTATATCGTCGTGAGGCATCGTCAGTATTGGGAACTGCGTAATACTGCCCTTCTTACCCTTAGCCCTGCCTGTTCTCTCGTAAATAGTTGCGAAGTCCGTGTACATGTAGCCTGGATAACCACGTCTGCCAGGTAATTCGCCCTTCGATGATGATAATTCCCTAAGGGCCTCCGCATAATTCGTCATATCTGTCAATATTACTAGCACGTGATAATCCCTATACCACGCCAGGTACTCAGCAATTGTTAATGCGGTTCTTGGTGTTAGTATTCTCTCGGCAATTGGATCACTTGCTAGATTAAGGACCATGACAAGTCTCCTCAACGCACCAGTCCTCCTGAACTCATTCAAGAAGAATAAAGCCTCCTCAGACTTAAGGCCCATTGCAGCGAAGATTATTGCGAACTCCTCCTCATGTCCCCTAACTGTTGCCTGCCTAGCTACCTGGGCAGCTAGCATGTTATGCGGTAATCCCGTGCCACTGAATATAGGTAGCTTTTGACCCCTAACCATTGTGTTTAAACCATCAATAACACTGACGCCAGTTTCTATTGGTTCCTCAGGATATTCCCTTGCATATGGATTTAGCGGTTCACCATTTATGTCTAGGTACTCCTCGGCTGGAGGCAGTGGTAATCCATCCCTTGGTTGTCCCTTACCATCAAGAACCCTACCTAATAAGTCCTCAGTGACAGGCATCCTGAGAGTTCTTCCATAAAACTTCACAGTACTGCCCTTGGCAGGCAAACCGAGTGTACCCGTAAGTACCTGAGCCACTGCATAATCACTACCAACCTCAACGACTTGAACCATCCTAGGCTCTCCATCAGGGCCTATGACCTCGCCAATCTCGTTATAGGCAACTCCCCTGGTCTTCTCAATAACAATTAATGGCCCCTTAACCTCCCTAACCGTGCTATAAGATACAATGCCAGGTACGGACTCTATGATCTTGCTCATCGATTTACAGAGTTTTATAGCGCTTATTAATTTTTATTCTACACGAGCACACGGACTAAATCAATTTTAAGGGTTTCCGCACTATTATGGAGAGCATCAGTGCCAACCCTCAAGGAGGTTATTAAGCCGTTAATCCCTAGGGAGCTTTGGGATAAGGTACCAAGGAGCTTTGACATAATTGGTTCTAGGTCAGGTGCAGTAGCTATCATAGAAATACCACCAGAGCTTGAGAATTATAAGTTCTTAATTGGTGAGACCATAATTAAATTGAATAAGCATGTTAAGGCCGTACTTAGGAGAGTTGGAGCAAGGGAGAGCGAGTTTAGGTTGTATAGGTATGAGGTTTTGGTTCCTGGGCCCACTGAAGTCATTCATAAGGAGAGTAATTACCTAATTAAGGTAGATCCCACGAAGGCTTATTTCTCACCTAGGGATCAAGGCGATAGGGAGGATATCGCTAGGCAGATAATGCCTGGCGAAGTTATTCTATATCCATTTGCTGGTGTTGGGCCATATGCCGTTACTATACTAAAGAGACAATCCCTTGTTAAATTAGTGATTGCGATTGAACTTAATGAGTATGCGTATTACTATATGCTTGATAATATTAAATTAAATAAACTTGAGGGTAAGGTACTGCCCTTGCTTGGAGATGCCGCGAAATTAATGGAGTCATTCTGTGGTGTTGATAGAGTCATACTTACATTACCATTGGGTGCTCATAAATTCCTGAGGCAGTCATTAACGTGCGTTAGGAACGGTGGTATTGTACATTTCTATCACTTAGGTACTGAGGAGAACCCTTACGGTGATGCGGAGAATCTTGCCAGGAACTATTGCAATGAGTTAGGCTATGAATGCCAGATCATTAATAGGAGGATTGTTAGGGATTACGCTCCATATGTGTATAAGGTTAGGCTAGATATTAAAGTTGGTAAGTTTTAGACCTGTGTGATAGGTTTATAAAACTACACGTGTAAACTCATATAATGGAGCAGGGTGAACGCAAAAGAAGACTTCTATTAATGATTGGACCACTCGAGGCTGAGGTTATTGGTATACTTAATGAGCTTAAGGAGGCTACGGCAATGACAATTTGGGAGGAGTTGACCAAGAGGGGTAGAAAAACTGCCTACACAACCGTACTAACGGTATTAAGTAGATTATACACCAGGGGTTTTATTAATAAGCATGAGAAGGTGATTAATAATATTAGGCAATTTGTTTATGAGCTTTCGATACCTTATGACGTAAAAAGCGAGATTATTAAGGAGCATATTGGCTTGATAATTAAGATGTTTGGTAAGGATGCCATTCAGATAATTAGGGACTATTTAAATGAAGTTAGCGGAAAATAAGAGGTTAAAATTAATTTAAGGTCACATGAATCTTGGTACCTCTCCTTGCTCTCCCTGCTGACCCCTCTGTGGCGCAATTCCCCTTTGTTCAATATAGAGCCTCAGTATGTCGGGTATCTCATTCTCATTCTCCATCTTCCTAAGTATATCCACGTATCTACTTGTATGATCTATATCGAGCCTCACAAATTCAATGGCTATATCCCTAAGTCTCTCCTCTAATTCCTTTAGCATGTCTATGGGCATTATTGAGGTTATCATTGGATTATTCAGCCAAGACTCAAAGTCCTTAAGGGTCCTCTCTATGTAGTAAAGCATTGCCTGCGAGGAAAGCAGTAGTGATAATCTATCTTGGCTAACTATGTAGTCACCATACTTCTGTAACTCATCCATGAATTTTCTCTGGTCCTTAACCCAATTCTCAAGCCTAGTTATTAGTCCCGCTATATGAGCCCTAATTGCTTGCCTTTTTAGATCCTCGGAACTCATATTCCTTCCTGAGTAAAAACGTAACCCACTCTATTAAACCTTTTGTATTTATTAAGTATTAAAGAATACCAAGTAATATCCCTAGAATAACCATGGTTAGTATGGGTAGTATTATCAAGACCGCAAAATGCTTCTTCCAATCCACCACACCCCTCTCTGCGGCCTTCACCATATCATTAAACGAATCACCAACCAACCTAACACCCTCAACAATAACCGGGTAATACCTAACATGAACCTGCCTTAAGCCATTCAGACACTGCTTAACACTTCTTCTTACATTTCTCATTATTAAATCATGACTGATTGAATCACCAACGACCTTATAACCCCTACTTCTCGTGAACCTAGCAATGCCCGTATATTGATGATTATCTGTTGTTAAGACCTCAACTATATCAAAGTAATTCTTAAACTCATTAATTATTGCATCAGCTAACTCCCTCCTTAAATTATTACCATCAAATATTACCAATAATATCTTGTTACCATTTATTTCCAACCCCCATGTTATTAACCCATTATCACCAATCTCAAACTGTATTGGCCCAAACGCATACTTAGGCATATGAGCAACACACGACTTAATCTCAAGTCTCTGCTCCTCCAACTCCCCAATCTTACTCAACAATGAGACCAATTCATTAATGTCATCCTCATCCCACGTATTATTATCCGAATAATAATTCTGCGCATCAACAAGTATTATATTATCCCAATCAAGCTTTACCTTCCTTTTCAACTCATCATAAACCCTAAGAGGTATATCATCACTAGACTTAACAAGGCGACTAACAATCACAATAGACTTACCGCATAACGGTACATGCGTTATTCTGAAATTACTACTTTGTATTTGGAACGGTATCTTGCCAATACATTCATTATTGACATACTGATCATTCAAGTATTCCTTAACCTTCATGGCAACTGCCCTAACAACCCTACGTACGTCAATTCTCGTTGCTGGATCCAACTCATGACTACCAATACCATGCAGATAAATTACTGAATTCACGTAACGACCTAACTCACTAACAGTGTCACTTATTAAATAACCACCACCAACCTTAGCTATAGGCCCTGCATGCAATTCAGGTATAGTAACTGCATAAATACCTTCATCATTCCTCACCATGAATAAATGCACCTTAGCATCCTTAACAACAGACCGCTTACTCAATTCCCTCTCAAAGGGCTCAGAGTATTCAAAAAGTGCTGTGTATAGGTATGAACTAAATAATTTAAGAATATCAGTACCACCATACGAAACTTCGAACTTAAAAATCACATAATAAATAAATAGAAATGAGAATACATAAAATATAGAATCTAAAGCAGCGTATTTCACAGGGTTTACCGTACCGATTAGGAAATACGAGATTAATTGAATGATTAATATGCCAGGTAAAGTATAAAGTGGATATAGGATATATTTCTTCATTGACTTGCCATTATGCTCAAGACCCCTCAGTACCATTATCATGGCACTTAACGGTAAAACAAATGATAATGCACCAAAACCAACTATGAATTTATGAATCGCCAATGTAATTAGCAGGTCTACTATTGCCGCGAGCGCCGTACTAAATAGCGATAATGTTATGCCGAAGCCTCTATAGGATTTAGCGAAAACAATTACCCTCAAGGTTATGAGCACTGAAAGAAACATGACACCATAAATAATGAGTGATTTAAAATACGTAATTAACGATTCATGTACATATATACTCATTAAGTAAGGTAGTATGATTATCAACGCCAATAACGAGTACTTCATTGAATTCCCTCCCCTAAACACTATTGTATAGCCATGCTCAAATGACCTACCCCTTCTCACGCAAGCTCAACCTGCACTTTTAGATTATTTAAAGATCACTTATTATGCCCTGTGCTGCACCAATTCAAGGAGCACACCGTTAAGGCTCTTTGGATGGATAAATACGACAAGGCCCTCAGCACCCTTACTCGGCTTACCAGTAATTACAAGGCCGGCCTCCTGAACCCTCTTAATAAATTCCTCTAGGTCATTAACCTCAAGGGCTATATGATGAATACCTTCACCCCTACTCTCTAGGAATTTAGCCACCGTTGAATTAGGATTAAGCGGCTCCAGTAACTCAATCCTTGTATTACCAAGCCACACCATCGCAACCTTAACCCCCTGTTCCTCAACAATTACAGGATCACTAACCCTAAGCCCCAACTTCCTAAACTTCTCAATCGTACCATCAAGATCCTTAACCGCAATAGCCACGTGATCAAGCCTCGGCCTCTCCATACCTAGTAATCTCCTTGCCGCCTCCTGCGGCGTTAACTTACCACTAACGACCTCACTCTCCAGATCCTTCCTCTCAATAAGGCTCTTCTCAAGCAAGTCATACGCGTAAAGTCTCATCTCGAGTAATCTTCTACTAATCAAGGACTCGCTTAATCTACCATTATTAATTAACTCCCTAAATCTATCATCAATTAACCTTAATAAATCATCAACACCATATCCATACAATCCAGATACCTTAACAACAATGGGCTTCCATGAATTACCCTTTATTTCCTTCATCATATCAACCATGGCCATTAAGTCCCTATACGTTGACTCAGATACTTGGTTATCGGACTTTGAAACTACGTAAATATCACCAATCTCCATAAGTCCACTCTTAAGTGCTTGAATTTCATCGCCAGAGAGCGGTGGTACTAATACTAGTATTGTGTCCGCTACATACTTAATATCTGTATCTGATTGCCCGGCACCAACGGTCTCAATGAATATGTAGTCCGCACCTGCGTACTCAAGTACATTAACCGCGGCTATTGTCGCATAGTTAAGTCCTCCACGTATTCCCCTCGTAGCCATACTCCTAATGTATATATTCGGCCTTGAGGTAAGCTCCTGCATCCTAATCCTATTACCCATAAATGAACCACCAGTGAACGGACTAGATGGATCTATAGTCAATATTGCAATTCTCTTTTCCTGAGGTATTTTCCTAGCCATTGTATATATCAACGTGCTTTTACCAGAACCTGGTGGTCCCGTTATGCCAATTACATGGCTCCTATGCTGAATACCTAGTGGTACCTCAATACCCTCCTCAGCCAGTGTTATTAGCTTTGCAATTGCAAGTTTATCCCAATTACGCACCCTAATAAGCAACTCATTAATATCAATGCTCATTAGGAAACACCCACAAGCTTCTTTACAATATCAATTATTTCCTTAAGTGGAGTACCTGGGCCATAAACGCCCGCAATACCCATCTTAAGTAATGCCTCCTTATCCTCAGGTGGTATTATACCACCAACAAGCACTGGAATACTCACACCCTTCTCTTTCATAATCCTCATTAACTCACCCACAAGCTCCAGGTGTGAACCGGACAATATACTAATGCCAATTAACTTAGCATCCTCCTGAATAGCGGTTTCAACAACCTGGCTAGGCGTCTGCCTAATACCCGTATAAACAACCTCAAAGCCTGCCTCCGCCAACGCCCTTGCAATTACCTTGGCGCCCCTATCATGACCATCAAGACCAAGCTTGGCAATGATTATTTTAGGCTTAGGCATATGCATCACTAACCGCGTGTCATACCATAAAAATCTTTCCTCAGTAAATACTCGGAGGTTTGTACTCACCCCAGACATCACGTAATACACTTGATACCTCACCGATGGTTGCCTTGGCCCTAACGGCATTCAGTATGTATGGGAATACGTTCTCATCCTCCCTATCAGCCGCCCTCCTCAACTCATTAAGAGCCCTTTCCCAAGCCTCCCTATCGCGGTTCTCCCTAACCTCCCTAACACGCCTGATACTCCTCTCCCTGGATACTGGGTCCACCTTATGAAACTCAATATGGAGCTTCTCCTCCTCCCTAAACATGTTTACACCAATCACGGCTATCTCGCCCTCCTCGACCATCTTTTGATACCTATATGCAGACTCAGCTATAGCCCTCTGTGGGTAACCAATTTCCACGGCTTTCGTCATACCACCAAGCTTATCTGTATAATCAATTATCTTCATGACCTCCTCCTCAATAGTATCAGTGAGCCACTCGATATAATATGAACCACCCAGGGGATCTATTGAATCAATGACTCCACTTTCATAGGCTATCACTTGTTGAACTCTCAATGCTAGTTTCACAGACTTTTCTGTGGGGAGTGATAATGCCTCATCATAGGCATTAACATGAAGCGATTGAGCACCGCCAAGTACGGCAGCTAATGCCTGTATTGTGGTCCTTATGATATTGACCTCAGGCTGTTGAGCTGTTAGTGCCGCACCTGATGTCTGTACGTGAAACTTCAATTTCATAGACTCGAGCTTCTTAGCACCGAACCTTTCCTTCATAATCCTCGCATAGAGTCTACGGGCAGCCCTGAACTTTGCAATCTCCTCGAAGAGATTTGTTGTTGCCGCGAAGAAGAAGGATAGCCCTGGCGCGAAATCATCAACACTCATCCTCCACCTGTTTATGACCCAATTGGTATACTCAATGGCGTCAGCTAGTGTGAAGGCTAGTTCCTGGACGGCAGTGGCTCCCGCCTCCCTGAAGTGATAACCACTAATACTTATTGGATGCCACTTGGGCAGGTTCTTAGATGTGTAGGCTATTATGTCCGTTGTATATCTCATTGAGTGCAGTGGCGGGTATATGTATAGGTTCCTTGCTATGAACTCCTTGAGTATGTCATTCTGAATAGTACCATCAAGCACTGCCTTATCAATACCCCTACTCTCTGCAACGGTTATATACATGGATAGTATCTCAGCAGCTGTGGCATTTATTGTGAACGAGGTAGTTATCCTGCTAATATCAATATCATCAAAAAGAATTGACATGGAAACAACCTCAGGAACCGAAACACCGACCTTACCAACCTCAGGATACGCAAGCTCATGGTCAGGATCAAGACCTAGCTGAGTTGGCAAATCAAAGGCAACACTTAACCCGGTCTGTCCCTGTGATATGAGGAACTTATACCTCTTATTCGTATCCTCAGGCGACCCAAAGCCTGAGTACTCCCTAAATGTCCAGAGCCTTGACCTATACATACTTGGGTATATACCTCTAGTGAGCGGATACTCTCCAGGAAAGCCTAGTCTATCGAGATAATCATCCTTAACATCAAGTGGTGTATAAAGAGGCTTTATCTCAACGCCAAATGATGTTATGAACTTCCTCCATTCAGGTACCTTTTTAAGAGTTGGTAATAGAAATTCCCTAACCCACTCATCATACTTTTCCTTAATTTTATCCGTATTCTTCATTAATAATTTACAAATAATTATTTACTAATAAATCTGTTCTTATCTCGTGATGTTGCCTAGTAAATAATTCATAGCATCATCAACAGACCTAAACACATGACCACCCATGCAATACATGGCCTGGGCTATTAATTTATCGGCATGGTTCATAACACTAATTACATTTACTGATGGTGGGTAGTCATCAAGCATTGATGATGCAATTCTACCACACTCCCTCAACTTAACCCTTATGGTATCGAGAGCCTGAAGCTCGGGTGTTGTTGCTATTATCCAACCAAGTGGTCCCTTGAATCCACGGCATAAATCAGCTATCTTTGCCATTAATAAATCCTCAACACTCCTAACCCTACTTAATCGATCATCACTACCCTGCACTAGGTAGGCATTTAATTGCATTGATAATGCCATTACTATTGAGGCTATCTCACCAATAACATTGCCTCCAAAATCAAGTCTAGTACTATTGGCTATATTTGATAATTCATCTAAACAACCCATGAGCATTATTGGAGCTGAGTCCTTACGCACCCTAACTCTCTTGCCAAACAGTGGTATTACACTATAACCACTATCGCCAGGACACTTAATACTATTATCTACCTCTTTACAGTCTGCAAATAACGGTAAACGACAATTATCACTCATTAATATCAATTACACATTATTCATTATATAAATTTAATTCATCAATTAAGGTTAACCTTAGATCCAAGTTGCGAAATCACAAAATCAAGATCTAAACGCCTTAAGGTATCCTTTCTCGGTATACCTCTCTCATCCCAACCCCTCAACTCGTAATACCAACTGAGCATTCTCTGATAACCATCATAATCAAGCTTAGCACCCTTGAGTGGGCCCCTACTCAATGGTCTCTTGAACCACTTGACAGGTGGTGTGTCATACGCCCTATCCCAATGTCCATACTCCCTAACCCAAAACGCCCTGATTAATGTATAAATCCTATTATTTATAGTACTTAGTATCTCCATGTTCATGTCCATACCCGTGGCAGCCTTAAACAGGCGGAAATACCAATTAATCTCAAGCCCAACCTCAACCCATGGAAACCTACACGTCACTATAGTCTCAAATAAGCCACCCCTAATGTCCTGCATCTCCACAAGCTTCTCAACCTTCTCCCTAGTATAGTCAAACCTACCCCTCTGAACCTCCCAGGATATGAGCCAAGCATCCTTATGATGAGCACCAATGGGACTTGTGGAGAATGCCAAAGCCATACCAGGCGCTGCGTGGCAGTCATAGGCGCTTACTTCAAGACCTTTAACATGCATTGCAAATTCAGTGGCTTCCTGACCCAGCTCCATTGATGCTGCCCTAACTCCCTTACCAAGCAGCTTGCCTAGCTCGGTTCTTTGTAGTGCTATGTCCATGGCAACCTCAACCGCCTTCTTATAATCACCCCACTCAATCCTCTCCTTAAGAAGCCCCTTCTCTGAAGCCTCCATTGCGAAGCCAAGATTTGAACCTAGACTTATTGTGTCCATGCCCATCATATCTGCAATCCTATTGAGATGCGCCACCTTCGCTAAATCCCCAATACCAAGGTTACTGCCAAGCATTGCTATATTCTCATAATCCAACTCAGCAGGTTCATTTTCAGCATCCTTAACCACATGCCCACAAGCCATGACACATTGTGGACATGACCTAGTCATGATCTTATTCCTCTCAACAGAAAAACCACCTATTTTTTCATAATCATCAAATTGGCCCTCGGAATAATTATACGTGGGCAACACACTGGCCTCCTGAGCCCACTCTACCGTTGATGTGGTCCCTTGCCTCATCCAAAATGGATAATTTGGCTTAGATTTCGTGGCCACTATGGCATCAACACCAATCTTCCTAAGCGCTGGGTCCGCAACCTTAATGTCGCCATGGCCCCTCATAACCACTGCCTTCAAGTTTTTACTACCCATTACAGCGCCTATGCCAGGTCTACCACCACTACGTCCCTTCTGAGTAATGATGGTTGCGAATCTCACGAGTCTCTCACCAGCGGGGCCTATGAGAACCATACCTACGTCACTACCATGAACCTTCTTTAACCTATCCTCTGTGGTGAATGAGTCAAGGCCCCATAAATCATCTGCGTTATTAAAATCAACCCTGAACTCCTCGCCCTTATTCTCAATGTATAAATACGTGGGTTTCTCAGCCCTACCCTCAATTATTATCATATCAATACCCGCCCTCCTCATATGAACTGCTAACCATGAACCAATATTACCATCACCATAACCACCAGTTAACGGGCTTTTAGCAGCCACAAGCAACTTACCACTATTGGGTATTGGTAATGCCGTCAATGGTCCCACGGCAAGTATTAACTTATTAAGTGGACTTAATGGGTCGATTCCTGGCGGCAATTCATCCCATAAAGTCTTTATTGCAAAGCCCCTACCACCAATATAGTTCTGTGCAAAGGATGGATCTAGTGATTGAACAACATACCTCCTTCTGGAAAGATCAATCCTTAATATATGCCCACCCCATCCAAACATAACGGTGGTTCAGTGAACATGAATTAAATAAATCTTTCTTATTATGTCAAAATAAGATAAATAGGGATAATAAGAAAACAATCAATCATTCATAAGTTCATTATGTACATAAATAAGCCTATGCCCATTTATCTCAAGAACCTCCACATTAATATCATACAATTCACTTAGTATCTTACTATTAATTATGTCACCTGGAACACCCATAGCCATTATATCCCCGTTCCTTATCGCTATAACCCAGTCGCTAATTAATGCAAGGTCAATATCATGCCCAGTGGCAATCACAGTAATTCCCTTATCATTAACAATCCTTCTTAATGTTAGGATAACCCTATATTTATTACTGAGATCTAGGTTTGATGTCGGTTCATCCAATAATAATAATGACGCCTTTGAAACCAAAGCCCTCGCTATCAAAACAAGTCTCTTCTGACCAGTACTTAGTTCATCAAATCTCTTACTGGCAATATTATTTATACCCAGGTACTTAAGAACTGCAATTGCATCATCCTTATTTACCCAACCCTCACCATTTCGAGAACTCGTGACAATATCTAGAACTGTTAACGACATTTGCGAGTAAATCTCGGCAGGTGAGTACGACACGTACTTCGGCAAATCCCTAATGGGAATCTCATCAATACTTTTACCATCAATGTATGCATAGCCACCAAAGATTCTTGCGTACTTTATTATAGCCCTAAGCAGGGTTGTTTTCCCAGAGCCATTGGGCCCAAGTATTGTTGTTAGACTCGGCCTTGGTATGTTTAACGTTATTTCCTTAATAATGGGCTCATTATACCCAATCCTAGCATTAACAAATCTAACTATGTAACTACTCATTACGACCACCCCTGAGCAAAAATAGTAATACAGGAACACCAAAGAGACTTGTTATTGCTGTTATTGGCATTACCGTGCCCGTAATCAATACCTTACTAACAACATTCGCGTAAAGCATTATTGCGGAGCCCGAAATCATCGATAATGGTATAACTCTCGAATTATCGGAGCTTGATATTGACAAACGAGTTAAGTGCGGCGTTACAAGGCCTATGAAACCTATAATGCCGGTGAATGATACTGATACGGCAGTCAACAATCCAGTTAATACAATCAATAAGTTCCTAAATGCCTTAGGGTTGGTACCACTGGCTTGCGCAACCTCATCACTTATCATCAGTAGGTTAACCTCACGCGCACTAACCATTATATACGTAAGTACTGGCAGACTTACGCTAATCATAGTAATATCATCACCCCAATTAATGCCGCTCACTGTGCCAAATAGTAAGTAAACTATTGCGGGTAGTGTTGGGATTATTGTTAGTAAGTACGTGTCAAGTATCATGACTATTGACGAGAACATTATTGAAATGGCAATGCCCGCGAGGATGAGCGATAACCAACCACCTCTGCCAAAGGCCACAACGACAATTGTGGCCAGCATAGCGCCTAGGAATGATAGTAATGGCATTAGTATTATTGATGGTGACCCAACCTTAAATAGGACGTTTATTAATAGGCCGAGTAACGCACCTAATAATGCCCCAGAGGCTGTTCCAGTTATGTAAGGTTCGGCAAGAGGGTTCCTAAAAACCGCCTGCATGACAGCGCCTGCCACGGCTAAGTCAGTCCCAACAACTATGCAAGCAAGTATCTCAGGTAGTCTTATATCCATTATTATGACCCTATATGCCTGTGTTGGATCCAGCAATGCCCCTAGTGGTACAATGACCTCACCAATGAAAATATTTAGAATAATACCGATTGATAATAATGGAATAAATAACCAAAGGAATTTTACAATTGGGTTACTGACCGTGGCAATCACCCATCACTTAACGTAATATTTAGGTTAGGCTTAACGTACTGATCAACCCACTGGGCACTAATGTAATGCGGTATGGCCGTTGAGTTAAGACTGAAGGCGCTTGGATGAAGTATCATGGCGAGAAGCAAGGCTCCATAGACTGATAATGGACCCGGCTCCTCAATGAGACTCTCTGCAAAGTTACCAAGTATGTATATATGATCCTCCTTAACAGCATTTGTACTGTTTATTCCAGGTATTGAGAGTATTGCCTGAAGAGTTGCTGTGTAGTTGCCCATGAAATCATCCGCAATTATATAGTCAGGATTGACCGCGAGCAATTGGCTTGGACTTACCGTGGGGTACATACCATTGAATGGATCATAACCACCGGCTAAATTAATGTAGTAACCAACAAACGACGAGTTACCTGCAACATAGATTGGGTTATACCATGATATGTAGGCTACGGTAACCCTAGGCTCATTCGAGACCTTACTCTCTACGTAATTAATGACATTATTCATATGACTTATCACCTCCTCACCCCTACCTGGAACCCCAAGCGCCTTGGCCATCAGCATTATGTCATTTTCTATGCCAGTCACATTTGTATTGCTCGTACCGCCTATGAATATCACGTTAATGTTAGCCGCGCTCAATGTACCAATGCTCTGCACCAGCTGTGGCTGGAAACCAGCATCCGCACAGAGTAGTGATGGGTGTGCAGTTATTATTGGTTCTATCGGTGGTGATCCATATATTGAATTAATGGTGGTGGCATTACTTGGTATTGTGACATTTAGGTAATTAAGTAGTTGTTCGGAATAAGCATCGATCAGGATAACCCTACTGCCAAAGCCAAGCACATATATTATTTGTGTACAGTCAGGGCTTATGGTACCTACACTACTTGGCTGTGAGTATATTGTGATGTTACGGCCCAAGTAATCAATCACTGTTATTGGATAGTTAACACCAATACTCGACATACCCTGCCTTAACGTATGGACTTGGGTAGCGTAGTACACGGCTATTATTACTACAGCAATAATTATGGCCACCCCTATGATCAACGCCTTTGAAATACCTCTCGACATACGGTGATAGGATAAGCATCCTATTTATAAGCATTTTCTACACCCTAAACATTCGTAACACTTAACGTAGAGTTATTGACCAAGGGCTAATCCATCCCCGCGTATGTCGGTGTAGAGTAGTTTCCTGCCATTATCGAGGAATGCCGCTATACTGGCCACGCCGGTCCTGCCTGGATACCTAATTACTTGGTATGGTTCTGTTAGGCCTGTTATTTCGTAACCTTCCTCGATGATTAGTGACTTTCTATCCCACAGGAACCTAGGCGCGTCAATTGCCTCCACAGGACTTAGGCCGTGATCAACCATGTTCGTTATAAATAAAGTATGCTGTTGTGGCCTGAAATGAGCCCCGGAGGTTCCAAGTGCGTATTTTGGTTCTCCATTCCTAGTAATTATTACTGTACTTAATGTATGAAGTGGCCTCTTTCTGGGCATTAATGCGTTTGGCCCATCCATTGAGAAGTCCGAGGCCCTGTCATTGAGTGTGATCCCATACTTGGGCTCAGTAACCAACGAACCAAAATGCTGGTATAGGCTTTGGATGGCACTTACGACGTTACCCTCCCTATCCACAACCACGAAATACGTGGTATCGCCAGAACCACTCAATCGCTTGCCAACTCTTGATTTATACGCGGACATCAGGAATCCTGGATCAAGGAGCTTATTAATTGGTATTTCAACAAACCTTGGATCGCCGACATACGAGTCTCTAAGTTCATAGGCAATCCTGTAAATGTCCAGGTAAGTCTCAATCCTATTACGTGACCACGCATCGACATTAACCCTTAACTCCTCAAGAAGCCTCAATATCATTAATGTGGTTATACCCTGGGTATTGGGTGGTGATTCGTAAATAGTCAGTCCCTTATAATCAATACCAAGTGGGTCACGCCACTCAGGCTCATATTCCGTTAAATCACTCATCTCCATAACACCACCGGCGGATTGCACATAATTAACAACAGCTTCACCTATTTCTCCTCGATAGAATGCGTCGGGCCCGTACTCCATTATCAACTCAAATGTTTTAATTAATGGCTCTATCCTTATTATATCCCAGGGCTTAGCGTTTATTGGGTATACGGACTTAAAGTCATTGTTTTTAGCAATGTCATTCCTAAGCAATTCTATGGCTTTAGCGAAGCTTGGGCTTGCTGGGAATCCACTCTTTGCCGTCTCAACCACAGGCCTTACAAGGGATTTCCACTCATCAGTTCCAAATCTCTTCCATAATGCATGGAGCCCCGCCAATAGTCCAGGAATCACTGGTGATAATGGCCCTCTTATTGGTATTGAATTCAACCCTCTTTGTAATAATAACTCCCTACTTAGACTCCTAGGTGCCCAACCACTGGCGTTTATGAAGTAAACCCTCCCCTCCCTGGCTATATACACCATGGCAAAGAAATCCCCACCTAAACCGCCTAAATGAGGCTGCGTAAGAGCCAGTGCTAGTGATGTTGTTATTGCAGCGTCAATGGCATTACCACCGAGACTAAGCACACCAACACCTAACTTACTTGCTAATGGATGCTCAGAGGCCACACCACCTAACTCAGTTATCCAGGGCGGCTTAATTCCGGGGATTATTGGTAATGACATGTACCTAACCGCACTGCTTCACACTTTTAGAGTATTGCGCAAAAAGTAATTAATGCATTAAGGAAATCATTTAATTGGGCTAAGTAGAGTAAGATCCGTTAGGGATAATTATCATGCTGCTTAATTATTCATCATGGACCTACGCTGGGAAACTTCAGGAAGACTTCACAACAAATCTTAAGGCAATAAATGCAATAGCACTATTATTCAATAAGCAACGTATTAAATTGAAAATCACATTATCAACCCTTGAACTAATACTCAACTTACTAGGCTCAAGTAACCCTAGGTTGATGCCGAATGAGGGTGAACGTATCATAATCATTAAAGATACTGAGAAGTCCCTCCTAAGAGATTATAATATTGATAAGTACATATCCCTAAGCAGCATGAGGTATGGGCGTGATCGTACGTACATCATAACCATAAGAACAAAGTCCTCATTAATGACTAAAATAATGGTGTTATGCAATCGTGACTGTGAATACTATGTTGATGAAAAGGTAAATACTGCAAGGAATAATTCAAGCACTTACTTCCAGTTAGTATTAAAGGCAATTTCCATATTAAGTAATGTATTCAGCATTAAGACTCCAAGGGTAGTACTTACCCATAATCCAACTGTTTATGGTAAGATCATGACTATAAATGGTGATGAAGTAATAGCATTATCAATATGGGATTTACTCAGGATAATCAACGCCATTATTGAGGTGAATCCTACGGTAAATAGTATCAGTAACATCATTGATACTGCGGTTCATGAATTCCTTCATTACCTCCTTGATAAGCAATACCTAGTTGCATTAACATTTATGGAGATGATGAAAAGAATTCCCAGTGTGGTTGATGATGGTATTATTCATGAATTAATAGCATGGACATTAACACCACACGTGAGTAGGTACGTGGCCGAGTGCATTAAGTATGGCGTTACAAATAAGGTGAACACTGGCAATGATTTAGTAATTCAATACCCTATTAAAAGGAGACATTTGTTAACTGCCAGGAGGATAATTAATGAATTATTGGAAAGACTTGATGGTAATTGTGGATGAAGCACTAACATAATGGAAAAGCTAATTAAGTCATAATAGGCCTTCGGTAACATATGGGTAAACGCATTGTTATTGTGGGTGGTGGTGCTGCTGGTGCTTCAGCGGCTGCTAGGGCTAGAAGACTTGATCCTGAGGCAGAGATAGTAATGCTTGATAAGGGTTTATACATAAGTCATGCACCCTGTGGAATACCATACTATATTGGCGGCGTTGTTAAGGAGGCCCAGGACCTAGCCATATATACCCCAGAGGAGTTCGCTAAGGAGAGAAAGATAGTGGTTAAGATTAATGCGGAGGTCTATGACATAGATCTGAAGAGTCAGGTGGTGTATGCCAAGGAGGGTAATGATATCACTAAGTATCAATGGGATACGTTAATAATAGCTACTGGTGCTAAGCCAATAACGCTCCCCGTTGAGGGCCATGACCTGAACGGCATATTAACGCTTAGGCTTCCACATGAGGCTCCTAGATTGAGGGAGGAGGTTGAGAAGGCGAGCACTGTTGCCGTGGTTGGCGGCGGTTATATAGGCCTCGAGGTTACTGAGGCACTTAGGAATCTCGGTAAGAAAATACTTCTGTTTGAAATGATGCCTCATGTATTACCGACAACATTTGACGAGGATATGGCTAAACTAATTCATGATGAACTCACTAGGAATGGTGTTGAGCTTCACCTTAATGAGAAGGTTGTTGGATTTAAAGGCATTAATGGGCATGTGAGCAAGGTAATCACCGAGAAGGGTGAGTATAATGTCGATAAGGTGATTATGGGTGTTGGCGTTAGGCCAGACGTGGATCTTGCAGTTAAGGCTGGTGTAAAGCTTGGTGAGACGGGGGCTGTTTGGGTTAATGAGTATATGGAGACCTCTGTACCCAATGTTTACGCCGCAGGCGATGTTGCCGAGACCTGGAGCCTAATCACTGGGAAGAGGATGTACATTGCCCTGGCGCCGCCGGCTAATAAGATGGGGCAGGTGGCTGGTGCGAATGCTGTTAAGGGTAGGTTCCTGAAGTTCCCAGGTGTATTAGGCACGGCAGTGACTAAGGTGTTTAGTCTATATGTTGCTAGGACAGGACTAACCGAGAGGCAGGCTAGGGAGGAGGGATTTAAACCGGTGTCAGCGAGTATTAAGGCCAGAACAACTGCTCATTACTATCCAGGTGGTGTGCAGGTTAGTATTAAAATGACAATGGATGAGTCAAGTGGTAGAGTCCTTGGTGTACAGATTATTGGGCCTGATAAGATAGTTGCTGGTTACATAGATATTGCCGCCGCATTAATAGGTAAGGGAGCGGTAATTGACGACTTTTTCTTTGCTGACCTGTCATACTCACCACCGACAGCTCCCATATGGCACCCACTCATCACAGCTGCCAGGGTATTATCTAAAGGTAAGTACTGATTTAGGTGAAGTTGTGAGCTTGTAAAATTTAGATTATCCAGTTTCTTCCCTACGTAAATTCTTAACAGTACTCGTAAGGAACGCTATTTCCGAGGGGGCATCCACCTGTACTAATTCCGTGTCGTCCCTTGGACACCTAAAGTCATACTCATAAACCTCATCAAGTGTGTAGCTCCTGAAGCATGTTGGGCATATGTAGAGTGTTGTTGTGCTTAAGGTATTTATTCTACGCATGAGCTTAGCTGCAACATCATTAATATGTTGAACGAGGAACTTCCTAATGAAGTCCTTATTAATGAACCACTTATACTCATACCTATACTGATCAGTAGACTCGCGGATAAGGCCGACAAGGCCTGCCTTATGCATAACGTGTAATACCCTCCTAATCTCCGTGGCGCTTATGCCCAGTATTAGGGCGAGGGTTTCATCAGGTATTGCCTCATTCCTCTCTATTAATGTACTTAGTATCTTAACGGCTAATTCACCTACCTCCTCATTATCATACTCAAAGGCCATCTTTCTCCTTGCGTATTCAAGGAATAAGGATGTTTCCAAGTCTTCAACCATTAATGATTCATTAACCTAAAGAGTTTTATTCCTTACTACCTTACACGCTTCTTACTAATAATTAAGGGTTCTAATCTACTCCTTATTGCATTCTTTAAATCATCAATACCAATACCGGCCTTAGCGGATATAATTACGTAATTACTGAACTCGCTTTCCACAAGGTTTAGTTTATCGGTAATATCAATGCCGTTGGTTAAATCAATTTTATTAAGAATAGGTAAAACACTAGTCCTAGATATCCCTAGATCATTAAATATCTTTGCTGAACTTACGAATTTTCTAGAGAATTCCTGGTAATCATCACTGACATCCAGCATGAAGAGTATTAAATCCGCATTAAGTACCTCGGCAATTGTTGCGTAAAATGACTCAATGAGTAATGGTGGTATATCATCAATAAACCCTATAGTGTCCGTCAATATTGCATTAACCCCATTGAAGTTTACAAGCCTTGAATAAGTATCCAGTGTTGCGAAGGGTTTACCATCAACATACTTATTCTCCTTAGTCAGTCGATTAAATAATGTTGTCTTGCCAGCGGATGTATAGCCAGTAAGGGCGACTTGTGGTAATCCATAATCCTTCCTCCTAATCACAAGAGACTCTCTCCTTCTCTTGATGGCATTCAATTCTCTCCTAATATGCGCAATACGCCTCATCATATACCTATAATAGGCCTCAATAGCGTACTCACCACCACCATAAAACCCAATCTGCTCACCCATCTTGGCAAGCCTAATGAACTCCCTAACCCTTGGAATCTCAAGCCTAAGCCTAGTTAATTCTATCTGAAGCTTAGCCTCCTTACTACCAGCCCTCCTTCCAAAAATCTCGAGTATTAGCAGTACCCGATCCATCACCCTAGTCCTTAACCTACGCTCAAGGTTAACGTACTGTATTGGGTTTAACTGATGATACGTGATAACCACGTCGGGCTTAAACGAATCAATAAGCGACTCAACCTCGCTTAACTTACCAATGCCTAGGTAATAACGTGTGTCAGGTCTTCTCCTCTGTATTACCGTATTAATAACTTCATAACCACCAGCTTCACTTAGTAATTGAAATTCCCTAATCCTATTCTCCCCAACATCATCAGCAATAAGCAATAAGGCTCTGGCCCTATTACTACTCACTAAGGCATTTTGGCTTGATTCGTTATTTAAAACTATTGCCACAACGACCATTTTAAGTGGTAAATATACTGGCTACCCCGTAATTAAGGAGAAAAGATGTGAATCCCTACTGTCTCTCTTTATTTTTCTCACGAAGGGTTACCACATCACCTAAGGTTAAAGACTTGCTAACAGGTTTCTGAGTTTCCATGCCTACATCCTCAGCCTCCTTTAATAGGCTGATACCGAGAACCTTCTCAAGCTTTCTAGCGAGTTCAATATCCGGTATTAATTGGCCATCCTCAATCCTCTTTAAAATACTCTCCTTAACCCCAATGACCTTAGCCAATACGTCCCTACTCATGCCAAGGCTTTCCCTAGCCTCCCTAATTAACTCAGCATAGTTATCAATAACCTCGTACTTATCAGCATTAACCCTCGGCTTATTAATTCTATACGTAACACCTCTCCTAGACTCATGCCTAACTATAGTCATTGGTTGCTGCGTTACCTGGACCTGCGATGGACCCTTAATCACCTTAACGCCCTTAACACCTACGTACTTACGGGCGCACCTCTGGCATAGTGTTAATACGGCACCATCAATTTCCACAATAACGGGTTCACTCTCTATTGGCGCACCGCAAACGTCACATGTTAAGACCATAACCAATCACCTAATTAATATGGGCAGCACTTCTTTAAAAACATATTGGGAAAAGATTAAATATTTCATGCCTAAATGCTTCACGTGTCGATTAGGATTTACAAGGTTGTAGGACGTATGAGGATTGGTATGCAGTGGCAGAAATTTTCGCTGGAGTTGATAGCTACAAAGCCGAGTGAGGCTGTGGAGATAGCGTATAGCGAGTTAGGGAGTAGGCATAAGTTGAAGAGGAGTATGATTAGGATTGAGGATGTTAAGGAGATAAGTAAGGATGAGATTAAACGTAATGATATTTTACAATTATTATCAATGGAATCATTAATTAAGTGGTGAATTGGTCAATGTCTCAACAACCACAGCGAATAGTAATAACGAGGGAGGATATTGAGAGGTTAATTGAGGAGAGAAATTCCCTAGCAGCGCTACTTGATGTTATTAGACAGAACCTCGCATTAATAACACAATCAATAAATGAATTAAGGAGCGCCAAGGACATGCTGACATTATTAAATAAGGGTGAGGTTCAGGATACATATGCTGGAGTTGGTGGAGGTATTTTCATCAGGGCTTCGCCAGCTCAGGGCGAGAAGGTTCTGGTTAGTGTTGGTGCCAATTTCGTAATTGAGATGGATATTCCATACGCTATTAATTACATTGATGAAAGAATTAAGGAGTTTGAAGACTTAAAGTCAAAACTTGATTCTCAATCAGCCGATATAACCAAGAGGATAACGGATATTGATAACTTCCTACTCTATATCAGCGCAGCTGTTAGGCAGCAACAACCTACGCAATAAGGTGTTACTTAATGTTTGATAAGTTGAAAAATGCCTTTAAATCATTCACAAACACAATAGTGAATTCGATAACAACCACGGAATTAAGTGAAGATAAACTTAGTGAAATTCGTGACGAGTTATTCATGCAGCTTGTTGAGTCTGATGTGGCTGTTGATGTCGCCGATGCAATATGTGATGCAATAATTAATTACTTGAGGGGAATTAAGGTGCCTAGGTTTGGTGATAAGGAATCAATGATTAGGAATGGAATTCTTGATGTAATGAATAAGTTATTTAATGATATACCTGATGTGGATTTCATGGGTGAAGTCACAAGAATCCTTCAAAATAAGAAGCCCGTAGTTCTTCTATTCCTGGGTCCTAACGGTTATGGAAAAACAACGACAATAGCTAAGATAACATATCAATTAATGAGAAGGGGTTATACGGCTGTTTGGGCTGCTGCGGATACCTACAGGGCTGGGGCCATTGAGCAATTAGAGGGGCATGCAACCAAGCTTGGTGTTAGGGTTATAAAGCATAGTTATGGTTCAGACCCAGCCGCGGTTGCCTATGACGCCATAAGTCACGCTAAGGTTAGGAGTATTGATTACGTAATGATTGATACGGCAGGTAGGATGCATACTGACATAAACCTAATGAATGAATTAAGTAAGATACAGAGGGTTAGTAGGCCGGACCTGTCAATATTCATAGCCGACGCACTACTCGGCAATGAAGCCCTAGATATCGCTAAATACTACAGTAAGTACGTGAGGATTGATGGCTTAATAGTTACTAAGGTTGATGCGTATCCAAAGGGTGGTGCCATACTGACCTTCCTATACGAACTCAAGAAGCCCATTTACTTCCTGGGCGTTGGGCAAGGATACGATGATCTAAGGCCGTTTAATAAAATGGAATTCTTTAGGCAATTAATCCTATAATTATGGCTAGAAAAGGCTTTATAATACTGGTTATTCACAATCCATGTAATGAGTCACGAAAGTTGGAGTAAGAAAATAGTGAATTGGTTAAGTACAATAGCCTGGATATTCAAGGTTGCCAAGAAGCCCACCAGGAGCAATTACATGATTATTCTTAAGCTAGGTTCATTAATAGTAGCAATTTTGGGGGTTTACTCATTCCTATTTAGTGTTGCCCAGCAGTATTTAACGAGTAGCGCCAACTTTAGCCTGCCATATCCACTTAATCTAATTATTATACTTACAATAATCATAATACTGGCCGTAATGCTTATACTGGTATTACTAAGTACGAGAGGTCTTGGCCGTAAATAAAGGCATTAATCCCTCCTGGCTTAGGACCCAGGTCTACTAACTAAAGTACTTTAAAATCAAGGAAATCAGGATCTAATGAACGAAAAAGATAATAGGTGATTTATGTTGCTAAGTCATCATAAGTATTCATAAACATCCGTAAATCCGCAGAACGACTAGGCAAGTTTTATAACCTATTGGACTTAGGGGAAGTTAATGAGCAATACAGAACAGATGAGCTGTAGGGCTTATGCCCTTAGGGCTGTGGGTAATCAGGAGTATAATGTGGCCTTCATGCTCAAGGCTAGGGCTGAGCATAAGGGTCTTGATAAGGTTAGGATTTCCGCAATAGTTGTTCTACCTACACTTAAGGGATTTGTTTTTGTTGAGGGTTCCATGCCGTATGAAATACAGGACCTGGCTACGGGAATTAAGCATTATAGGGGTATGGTTAGAGGCGTCATGAGTATTGATGAAATAGTGAGCAGTTTGGCGAAGCCTGTTGAGATTAATGTTGGTGATGTTGTTGAGATAATTGTTGAGCCGTTTAAGGGTTATAGGGGTAAGGTCGTGGACATTGATAGACAGAGAGGTCAGGTTTACCTGGAGTTACTTGACTCATCAAGCACAATGCCTATTATCGTGAATATTAAGGGTGTTAGGAAAGTTGAAAGTAAGTAATAATAGCAAAAACGTTAAATACCTACATTAGGCGGGTCCTACGATATGGCGAAGAAAGTAGTTAAGATAGCTATTGCGCCAGGTAAGGCAGGCGGTCCTGCGGTTCAGCAATTAAGCCAGTATGGAGTTGATGTGGGTAAGGTTACTGAGGAGATTAATAAAAAGACGAAGATACTCGCTAATTATGGCATTAATAATGTGTTTGTTGAAATTGAGGTAGACGAAGATACAAAGAACTTTGAAGTAAAGCCAGAACTTCCATCACTCGCTGATTTAATAATGAAGGCCGTTGGTAAGGATACAGGGAGTCACCAAGCAGTTAAGGAGTTAATTGGCGATATAAGTATTGAGAAACTTGCCGAGATAGCCTACATAAAGTGGGAGGAGCTAAGGAGTAAGAATTTCAAGAACGCCCTTAAACAAGTGATAAGCGCCTGCAGGAGCATTGGTATAACAATTAACGGTAAGGACCCGAAACAAACCTTGAAGGAACTAGAAACTGGTTCCTTTGATAATATAATATCTAAATATGAGGAACTACTTAAACAGGAAGGTAGGTTATAACATAGGACCTGGTTAATAAGGCCATAGTGAACATCCTTAAAATTTGCCCAGTAAGTAGGGAAAAATGCTTTAATAAGGGGTTTCTTTTACAGTACGCGATTATGAGCTTCAACCTTGATGCAATGGTGAAGGCAGTTACGGAGGCCAAGGCCAAGGCGAAGAGGAGAAGGTTTAAGCAGACGTATGAATTAATAATTAGGTTTAAGGACTTTGATGTGAAGAACCAGGCCAATAAATTTAACATAACTGTTACATTACCTCACCCGCTACAGGGTAAGGAGCCTAAGGTCTGCGTGATGGCCACGGGCGCAATGGTACTGGCGGCTAAGGAGGCTAAGGCCGACGCAATACTCACCAGGGAGGATATCGAGAAATTAGCAGGTAATAAGAAGGAAATTAGGAAGCTGGCCGCTTCCTATGATTATTTCATAGCCACCCCAGACCTAATGGTATTAATCGGTAGAGTCATGGGGCAAATACTTGGTCCTAGAAATAAAATGCCAGAGGTTGTTCAACCCAATGCTGATATTAAGGCCGTGATTGATAGATTAAAGAGGAGCATTAGGATTAGGGTTAAGGATCAACCACAGGTCATGTGTAAGGTTGGCACCGAGAATATGGATCCAAAGCAAGTTGCTGAGAATATAGCGACCGTAATTGATGAAGTATTAAAGAAGGTTAGACCCGAACAACTAGGCTCTGTAAGTGTTAAACTAACCATGGGACCGCCGATAACCTTTTCCCCGTTATCAACTAAGTAAATGTAGAGACCATCAATACGCATTAATAAGCATCACATAATCCATAATCTCCATCTGAAGAAAAATTAATTAAGTGCATGTTTTGAACGGTTTCTTGCTGATATGGCTTCACAACCAGTGTTTAAGCGTACATACGTTAGGACAAAGCCCTACCCAGAGAAGAAGGTTAGGATCGTTGATGAATTAAAGGAGTTATTTAGTAAGTACGAGACCGTGCTCATAATTAATATTCATGAAACATCAAATAGGGTTTTACAAGAGTATAGGTTCTGGCTTAGGAGGAGGGGTGCCAGGGTTATTAAGGCGAAGAACACACTAGTATTAATAGCACTTAGGCAGTTAATGAATGATGTAAGTGAGGATATTGAGAAGTTATTTACGGGAGAGAACCTACTTATCTTTACCAATGAGAATCCATTCGAAATAGCTAGGTGGATTTGGGGGACTGGCGTTAGGAGAGAGGCAATGCCTGGCGATATTGCACCCTTCGATTTAGTAGCTCCGGCTGGTAATACTAACATGAGCCCAGGACCAATAATGAGCAAGTTCGGTAAGTTGAAGATACCGATTAAGGTTCAGGATGGTAAGATCTGGATTGTTAAGGATACTGTGATTGTTAAGAAGGGTGATAAGATCAATGAGGATGCTGCCGAGATCCTGAAGAAATTGAGTATAAGACCAATATTCGAAACCTTGAAGATAAAGGCAGTAATATTGAGAGGTAAGCATGTAATTACTGCTGATGAACTGAAATTAGACACGAGGACCTATAGATCCATGATTGAGGATGCTGTTAAGGGCGCATTTAACCTGGCAGTTAATACGGCGTATCCAACACCTGAGGTACTTAGGATATCAATTACGAAGGCCTACATGGAGGCCATGAACCTAGCCATCAATGCTAGGTACATAACTCCAGAGACCGCTCAGTACATATTGATTAAGGCTACATCAGAAGCTCATGCATTGGCCTCGATAATAGCCCCGAAGGCTCCTGAGTTAGGTCTTCAAGTCACTCAGCAACCTCAACAAGTGAAGACCGAGACCGAACAAGCAAGGGCCGAGAAAAAGACTGAGGAGAAGAAAGAAACTAGTGAGGAAGAGAAGAAGGAGGGCCCAAGTGAGGAGGACATTGCCGCTGGCTTTTCAAACCTATTTGGTTAATTAAAGGCAATTTTCCTGCACATAGGATCTTTAAATTACATAGTATATATAGTATGATATAACTTATTAAGCTGTAAGGTATGAATAGTGCATGGTGCGGGTAATTGAGGTAATGAATAATGTATATCAAATAGACCTCGAACCTGGTGGAATCAGTAATTTAGTCTCGGTCTATGCAATAAACACGGGCAGGGGTGTAATAGTGTTTGAGGGAGGGCCGGCAGTATCCAGTAATGATCTAAAGAATGCCCTAAGGAGTTTGCCGGGTAACGTGACCCACGCATTTATTACTCACGTTCATATTGATCATTATGGCGGTACTGGCATATTGACTGAATTGAACCCGAACATTGAGGTTTATGTACATCCTAGAGGCTCAAAGGTCTTACCAAATCCAGACATTATTTGGGTACCAGCTAGGGATGCCATGGGATGGCTTGGTGAATTATATGGTAAGCCCCTTGAAATACCGGGTAAGAACGCGAGGGAGACCAAGGATGGTGATAGGACCACCATTGGTGATATCACGGTAGAGGTAATACATACACCAGGTCATGCTAGTCACCACCAATCCTTCGTGGTTGAACCCTGGAACATACTCATTGTTGGTGATGCAGCCGGTATTTATGTTAAGGACCTTGATTATATAATACCAACCACAATGGAACCACTTAGGTTTGACCTATATGTTGACAGTATCAAGAAGCTGATTGCAAGGAACCCAGCATACATAGCCTACACTCATCACTTATTGGTTCCCAATGCCACTGACTTATTAAATAGACATCTTAGGCAGGTGGATATTTGGGGTAGTACTGCTGAGGAGGCCGTTAGGGAGAGGCTAAGCGTTAATGATCTTGAAAGAATGCTCTTGGAAAGGGACCAGGATCTTAAGAGGGTTTATGATAGATTAAGGAATATGAGAGCTCATTATCACTTATTCGGTATGGCCATTGATGGTTTGTATAAGTATTTCCGCGATATTGAGTCAAAGCGCAAGTAGCAAGTTGAATTTATGACAGAAACAAAATATAAAAAGAATCTTGTTTTTATTTATCGTTAAGTTATGGAGGAATTGAGGACCAGATTGTTTGATAGGATGGGATTCTATAGGAGACAATGTCCATATTGTAAGCATTACTTTTGGACACTTGATAAGGAGCAAGAGACTTGTGGTGATCAACCATGCACGCCATACCTATTCATAGGCAACCCACCTGGTAAGTTCAGGCCCGAGTCCATTAGGGATGTTAGAGAGAAGTTCCTAAACTTCTTTGAGAAGCATGGACATGCTAGGATCAAGAGATACCCAGTGGTTGCACGATGGAGAACTGATGTTTACTTAGTTGGTGCATCAATATATGATTTTCAACCATGGGTTACCGAGGGAATAGTCCCACCACCAGCAAACCCACTAACGCTCTCTCAGCCAAGTATTAGGTTCACGGATATTGATAAGGTCGGTCGTAGCGGTAGGCACCTAACGGGCTTTGAGATGATGGCTCACCACGCCTTTAACTATCCCGATAAGTACGTTTATTGGATTGATGAGACTGTTGAGTACGCCCATGAATTCTTCACTAAGGAGATTGGCCTTAGGGATGATGAGATTACGTATAAGGAGAACATTTGGGAGGGTGGTGGTAATGCAGGTGAGTGCCTTGAAATACTTGTTGGCGGCTTGGAGGTGGCTACACTCGTTTTCATGCATTACAGGACTGTTAATGGTAAGTATGTGGAAATGCCCATGAAGATCGTGGATACTGGATATGGACTCGAGAGAATTTACTGGTTGCTCACAGGTAAACCCACAGTTTATGATGCGGTCTTTGGGTCATTCATTGAACAATTAAGGAGTAAACTAGGCCTTCCTAGACCCAGTAATGAGATGCTAATGCATATGGCCACTTACTTTGGTCAGCTTGATCCTGAGGTTACGAGCATTGAGAAGGCCTATGAATATATATCGGGGAAGGTTGGGATGAATATTAACGAAATTAAGAATATACTTAAGGCCCAGGAAACTCTCTACATACTTAGTGACCATGGTAGGACACTATCATGGATGATGGCTGATGGGGCCATACCAAGCAATTCAGGCGTTGGTTATCTAGGCAGGCTATTACTCAGGAGGATGCTGAGGAGTATGTATGTTTCAGGTATTGAAATGCCGCTTACGGAAATCATGAATATGGAACTTGAGTTCCTTAAGGGGGATTATCCCGAGGTTTATGAGGAGAGACAGACAATACTCGAGTTAGTGGATCTTGAGGAGAAGAAATTCAAGGAATTACTTAGGCAGGCGCCGAGTATTATTGATAGGGTCATTAAGGATAGGGAGAGGAAAACTGGAAAGAGGGAATTAACCGTAGATGACTTAATAACACTTTACGATTCCCAAGGGCTACCACCAGAGATTGTGCGTGAAGTTTCATCATCAAAGCTTGGATTAAGCATTAGTGTGCCTGATGACTTTTACTCAAGGCTTGCGGCTAAGTATCAGAGACAGATTGGCGAGGAGAAGCCTAAGGTGGATGTAAATCCTGTGGAGGTTCAGGACCTACCACAGACCAGGGAGTTATTCTATGAGAACATGAGACTCTTCCAATTCAATGCAAAGGTCTTAAGGGTGATTAGGGGTAAGTACGTGGTTCTTGACCAGACAGCCTTTTATCCAGAGGGTGGTGGGCAGGTAGCTGATCACGGCGTTATTAGGCATAGTAGAGGCGAGGCGAGGGTGATTGATGTTCAGAGGGTTGGACCTGTCATTGTGCATGCTGTTGAGGGTGAACCACCAATGGATGGTGAAAACATTGAGGGTATTGTTGATGCTACCCGTAGGCTTGACCTAATGAGGATGCATACTGCAACACACATACTACTTCAGAGTATTAGGCGTGTCCTTGGTAGGCATATTTGGCAGGCAGGCGCGGAGAAGAACGTACCCTTCAGTAGGCTTGATGTCACACATTATAAGCTACCTACGAGGGATGAAATCAAGAAGATTGAGGAATTGGCAAATCAAATGGTTGTTGCCAACTACCCAGTCATTATTAGGTGGTTAAGCAGAACTGATGCAGAATCCAAATTTGGTGTGTATATATATCAAGGAGGCGCTGTTCCTGGGGCCAGGTTAAGGATTGTCCAGGTCGGTACTGATAATGACCCATACGATGTTGAGGCATGTGGTGGTATGCATGTAGGTAATACTGGCGAGATAGGTATGATTAAGATCGTTAAGGTTGAGAAGATTCAGGAGGGCGTCGTTAGGTTCATATTCACTACAGGTAGGCATGCCGTTAATTATGCCGAGTCACTTGAGGATTCAATAAATGAGATCTCTGAGTTAATTGGCAAGAGTAGAGAGGAGGTTGTTAAGGGTGTTAAGGAATTGCTTAATGATATGGGCAGGATGGAGAGTAGGATCAAGGTATTAACTAGAAAGGCCATTAAGGGTGATATTGCGGAGGCAATGGGTAAGGAGGTCATAGTTAATGGTATTGGTCTCACATATATGGAGTACGAGAATGAGGATAAGAATTACATCCAGGAATTCGCCAAGGAGTACCTAGGTAGTAGGCCTAATACCGTGTTATTGGTAATTAATAGGGTTAATAATGGTACTGAGTACATGGTTTACTTAGGCTCCGAAGCAGCCAAGCACGTGAACGCCAAGGACCTAATAGCAAAGCTTAATCCAGGTGTTAATGGCAGGGGTGGTGGATCGGTAACTTACGGGCAGGGATTCGCCCAGGGCAGGCCATCAATAGATACGTTTGTAAGTATTATTAAGTCATTGTTGTAAGGATTATAGGCTCTTTCTATTAATTTTTCCGATCTCGTCCCTAAAACACCATGTACCCTCACCAATATCCAATAAAACAATACCCAACTTACTAACTAATTTATCGCTTAGTAATGCCTCGTCCGCACGCTCACTAATTACTACATGAGCCATGACGCCACCAACCTCCCTATCATTTTCAAGAATCCATACCTGAACTGCATTAGGCACCAGTATTAACCTGGTTACTGAGCCATCGGCTAATACGTAATTTCTAATCTCTGAACCACTAGGTAACTTTGGTAATAAGTCTAGGTCCTCAGCAATACTCCTAGGGATCAGGATCTCTGGTTCCTGGGTTTCATACCCAGTAGTCACTAATGCCTTAGTTACTGTGGTCTTCCCCATCACCGATGATAACTTAATCCTTACCCGAATAGCCATTCATGATTACTACCTAACCCAATTATTATGCCTTTCTTAAGAAGCACTGCGAAATGTTAGTAAGGTTTTTAATTTAATTCAATCATTGATAAGGGATTATGTCGAGCAGTATAAACGTAAATAGGATGCTATTAATAGCCGTCGTAGTACTTGCAGTGGCGCTTATTGGTGTGTTAGTTTACTTCCTTGCACTTAAAACACCAACAAAAACAAATACGCCACAACCCCCAACAAGTTCATCCTCGACATCAACGCAAGCATCTTTAATCACAGCAGCGTTTGAGAGAGGCGTTGAGAATTGGCTTGGACTGGTGTGTATTTATAATAAGTATGGTGAGAACGCCACATTAAATGCGCTGAATAATATGTATTCCATAGCGTATAATTACATATATGAGTATGAACAGAAGAGTAACACCACCTACCTATTAGTATACCCTATTGCTCAGTACCAATACCTAGCAAGTAATTACGCTGAATGTGCCGTAAGCGAGAGTGACCAGAACCTAGTTAATACGGTCACTGGCGCATTAAACAATATTAATACTATAGCCATGACACTAAACATACCTAGTAATTTGTTGGGTACACCATTATTCATAGTCTTTGATAAGGCAAATAATATAACCTACATATTAGCTGGCGCGTCACCTTATGTATTCTATGCAATTAACTATGCAAATGAGGGCAATATAACAGTAATAACTTATCAAGGTCAGGAGCTTGGTTATGGATTTAAAGCCAACTCAACCCAGGTATCCTTCATAGGTGAATTAGCCTCCTCCGGCTTAAGAATTGGTAATTCAAGTGCTAACATTACGATCATCGAACTACTAGATCCAGTGTGCCCGTACTGTGCAATCTTCCAGGCAATGTATGGTAGATCCCTCGAAACAATGATCAATAGTGGCTACGTGTACTACGTGATTCAGTACTTCCCAACACACGTACTTGGTTATGGATGCTCATCACCAACAATAGCATCAATGCTAGGTCCATATTGCGGTTAATAATGCCAAAATTGTTTTAAATGTACCTATTGTATTAAAATATCGTGGGTATAAATCCAAGAGAAGTAAAGAAATTACTTAAGCGATTAGGTATTCAGGACTTGAACCTCGAGGAGGTGAATAATGTTACTAAGGTGGTTATTTATCTCGGTGACGGCTCAACAATAGAGATTAATAGGCCAACGGTGGCCAAAATGAAAATACAGGGAATGTCAATATACCAAATACAGGCCAGTGATTCAGAGACTAGGGTGGTGAAACCGCAATCAACGATTCCACAGCCAAGGCAATCACTAATAATGCAACAACCACAACAATCCATAACCACAAAGACTCCACAGCATTATGAACCTGGCGAGGATGACATTAAACTCGTCATGGAGGAGACCGGCTGCACAAGAGAGGAGGCGATCAAGGTGTTAAAGGAGACGAATGGCGACATTGCGGAGGCCATAGTTAGGATACAGAGCAACCAAAGGAGGAGCTCAACATGATTGCACTCCCCTCTAGGGAGTTAGAATTAAAATGCCGTAGAAGACACGAACCTAATGAACAAACACAGAAAATTGCTTTTCAGGCTAGCTCTAATAGTACTCATACTTATAGTTCTCAGTGAAATAACGCTGATCGCAGTTAACTCACAAAACCTAGCCGGTTATGAAGTACCGATTTTCGCAGATGTAAACTCAACATCGAACTACTTACTCCTGGTACTAATGGCAAGGAATGCATTCATTAAAATCTCAATAGTGATAACGAATCCATCAAACACGTCAATAGCCATATATTTACCCAATGAAACCACGATAATTCTAAATCCTGGCGATTCCGCGGAATTAACGAACCTATTTCCACCAAGTGCTTACTTCGCATATTCATGTGAAGAATACACTACTTTACTAGGCGTTAATGGTACTGTAACTATTGGTTACACATACATAAGCGGTAAAACAAACCCGGTAATCATACGCTATGTATACACCCCGACATATGTGCATGATGTGCAAGATATTATTAAGAGCTTATCATGTGCACGTGGTTATTACATTATTATATCAACGAGCAATGGTAAACCAGCCTCATTCATCATAGATATTAAGTACGTGGTGATGTTAGTATGAGCATTGAGGAGGCCAGGGCTAAGTTAATGGCCTTGAGGGATGCATTGATACGTATTGACGGCATAAATAACGTCCTGGACACATTACCAAGGCTCTTGCTTGAGACTTTATTAATCATAGGCGTTGTATTCGGTATTTACATCCTGTTTTCCCTCTGGTACTTGGTCGCAATGCCCGTTAGATTAGCGTTCCTCTCGTCAGTTGGCGGCTTACTATCGATAGCATTACTCATTGCAATACCCGCCAATGCTTATTTAAGTATCGAGAGACTAAGCAAGGTCGCAGACCGTTATGACAATTGGCCTGAGTTGATTAATCGAGGTATCTCTGGTATCCTTGAGATACTATCAACACTTGACTTCACGGATATTGAGTATAGGATAAACAGGGCCAGGGCCGGTTACGTACTATTTATAGTCGTTAAATTACTGACCTTAGCCTTTCTTCTTCTCTTAATTGCCCTATTCGTCATGTTTTGGATCACGGTATTTCTCGGTTATGCCGAACCACCCATGTGGCTTTCTGCAACCATCGTCATAGTCATTACCATCACCATTACATTAGCCCTCGAGTGGGATAGTTTGGTCAATGATGTTAAGAGACTGTGGTCCCTCGGTGGCTTAATTATTGAGCTTAGGTGGCTTTACCATGAGCTCCAGGGAATTCAGACCTGACCTATACGTATTAGCACGGATCATCGAGGCCTTGGTTAATAATGGACCTATGAAGAGGACTAGGTTAGCCACGGCCTGTGGCTTATCGTATGATAAATTAGAAAGATACCTTAATTGGATGATTGAGAAGAACCTTGTTCTCGTTGATGGTGATGGCTTCGTCAGGCTTACAAGGGATGGTGAGAGGGCGTATGAGGAGTTGGTCCTGTGGATTAAGAGGTATGTTGGTTCATTGAGGATTGGCAAGATTTAGGGGCGTAGTGTTTAAATACCCATGCCTCCTCAGTAATTCGACATCGCTATGCCGCTTAGGCCTGGACGCTGCTATAGGAGGTTGAAGAGGCCATACACGAGGACTGAGTACATAGCCGGTGCTCCATACGTTCAAATACCTAGGTTTGAGCTTGGTAATACTAAGCCTAAGGAGAGGGCTAGGTTTGATTACGTGGTTGAGTTAGTGACTGAGGAGGCGGGTCAGATAAGGGCTAATGCCCTTGAGGCTGCTAGGCAGATGGCGTATAAGTACTTGTCTAAGTACGTCACTGACCCAAACTTCTACCTTAAGATAAATGTTTACCCATTTAATGTAATTAGGGAGAATAAGATGCTTGCTATGGCTGGTGCAGACCGTCTTCAGCAGGGTATGAGATTGTCCTTTGGTGTTCCATCTGGAAGGGCTGCGAGAATTCTTAAGCCTGGCATGACGATAATACATGTGGAAATTGAGGGTAAGAACCTTGCGCATGCCAAGGAGGCCCTTAGGAGGGCTGCGTCTAAATTACCGTTACCAACCAGGATAGTTATTTTCTCCAAGCAGCCACGGCAGGTTAAGGCCAGTGCATAGTCATAAGCCTTGAGACACAAGGGTTAAAAGGCGCTAATTATCGGTGGATTTAGAGTAGGTGAATTGCTAATATGAGTAATGGCTTGGATGCTAAGCAGCTGTATAAGAGCCGTATTGAGGCGGCTACGGAAATCTGGAGCAAGATAATGAGGAATGAGGTAAGTACTAGGAACCAGCTTGAGGAGTTGGTGTACATTGTTTATAAGCAAAAAGGTATTGAGCCATTTAGGGGTTTAAGTAAGGTTAGAATTTACGATAAGGAAATAGCGACAATATACATAGTTGGCAAGTATGGCCTTGGCATTATGGATGGCGAATTAGCAAATGCGCTTAAAGGTATCTTTAATGTGGAGATAGTGTGTGATGATATATATAACTTCCTTAAGGGAAGAAGTTTCCAGTTAAGTAATGATAATGAGATTGAACAATTGAAAAAGATGCTTGATAATGAAGTACTAGGTCCCAAGATTGAGGAAAGAGGATTTAGGTTGATGAGGTACATATTTACTGGGACGATAATGAGGTTTTTCCCCGAAGATGACCTCATAGGTACATACAAGGCATTAAGTACAGCATTTCCTGACCTAGCAACTACATTTATTAGGTATATTAAGTTCTATGTGGCGTTTAGGGTTGCTGAGGATATTGCATTGGGTAATATTAAGAAGGTTGAGGAGAAAAAGATAATGAAGTACGCACACTGCTTAAGGCTTAATCTAACTAAATGTGCACCGCATGATAAGTTAATTAGGGAAATAGCACTCAGGGTGTATAGAGTGCCCAGGAAGGTCCTTGATAGATTATTCCCGAATGAGGATCAGAGGTCATTCATACCAAAGGCCCAGTAGGGCTTTCCCTTAAAAATCAAACATATTTTATTCCTTAATAACCTTAAATATTGAACTCCAAATACCGCCCTGTTCAACAACCCTCTCATCCACTATCCTAAACCCATACTTATTAACTAACCTCCTCACCAATGACTTCCTAACCGTAATAAGAACAAAACCTGAACCTGCCTTGAGTAATTCACTTAATGACTTAAACAATGAATTGTAGAAATTCGTTATTCCCTCCAATGGCTCCACACGAATTCCAAATGGTGGATTAAACACTGCATGATCGCATGCATGACTCCTAATGGCTGGTCTTGTGGAATCCATAACCGCAAAATCTACTGATGAATCTACACCGGCCTCTCTAGCATTCATGACTGCGCCATTTATATAGCTATAATCAACATCGATACAGATAAAACTTAGATCTCTCCTCATTAATGCACCCTCAATCACTATTGTACCACTTCCACAGGTTATGTCGCATACCCTTGATGAGTACCTAGGTGCAAGCATTCTAAGCATGGCGTTAGCCAGTATTGGATTTATTGATGCAGGGTGATTAAACCTCCTATATGGCCTGCTTTTAAGTGGTTCACGGGTTATTGATAGGCCGAGTACGCACTTATCCTGATCAATAATGAGCCTAAACATGAGGTCTGCATTATCAAGGTTAAAAAACGGTCTAAGGTACTTAGACACCAGGAATTCTGAAATCCTCTCACCAAGTAATGCGGCTGCATCTGGACTTTTGAAGTTATGATCTCCTGACCTATCCGCAAGTATACTAATTGTGGTATTTGGGGTGAGGTAGTTGAGGATATCGTTAAAGTTTAATTGCCAAATACAATCTCTTAAACTCTTTATATCCTTGCCAACAAACCCCATGCTAAGGACCATTATAATATGCTCAACGGTACTTAATCTCTTCAACTCATTAATCGTTACATCATTAATATTTGCTATTACCTTACCCGTAACATTCGAACCCCCAAAAACCTCGGCATTAAGTACCCTATTGCCAAAGCGTTCTCTGATTTCGTTAATCACAATATCCTCAATACCAGGCACTGTCGTGAATAATACTATCATTTATAAATAATGATGACCTTGTTAAAAAAGCTTTTTGTAATTTACAATAAATGCATTATTGCTGGATTAATCGTTATTACCCTAAGCGTTATTAGTAACTGCACTATTCCTGAGACAATAAGCACAATTAATGCTGGTACTGGTATTGTATATAGTAATAACTTTATTGAAACAGCTATATACTTAATTAAATGATACTTTGCATAATATTGAATTCTCGGTTTAATACCCATTAATAATTGATAGATTGTAATAACGGTTATTAATGATAATTCTATTGAAATAATATTACCAGCTATTGGACTTACACCTGATAATGCGGTAAACGTGAAATAACCAATAATGGAACCAACAATTAAAGATACCAGGTACTTAAGCACGGAATAATTACTTAACCTAAGCACTAATAACGCATAGCTAATTAACTCATTAGTGCCTAACTTACTCGTGCCATAAAACCTATTCCTAAATACATACGGTACCTCAACAACACTAAGTGAATCACCGTACCTAGCATGCATTAACGTCAGTAACTCAAGAATCAACTTATATCCGGATGAATCGCTAAGTCGATTAATCACATCTCTCAATTTATCAGTATTTACCGCGAAAAACCCACTTACCGGATCCTTAATGTTGCGAGCCCAGGGCATTAACAACCTAGCCATGTAAGTAGCTCCCTTACTAATGACCAACCTCTTCAATGACCAACCAATAACATCACCACCCTTAACATACCTACTGGCTATTGCTAAATCCGCACCATCCCTAAGCACCACTCTTATAAGGTTAGGAACAACCTCAGGTGGGTGCTGTAGATCAGCATCCATAACAACAATAGACCTAGCACCCTTATCCAAACACGCCCTCATACCAGCCTTAATAGCGCTGCCCAGACCAAGCCTAGTACCCCTCTCGATTAGTTCAGCCCTACTTGTTGTCCTGGCAAATTCCGTAACAACATCCTGTGTACCATCAGTACTACCATCATCAACAACCACGATAAACCAATCATAGTCAACTAGGTAATTCCTTAACATGTGCAATAGTATCCTCAGGTTATCGGCCTCGTTTATCGTCGGCAATACGATGCATGTATCCACATAATATAGAGCAAGGCTAAGGAAATAAGTATTACTTTGACAGAAAAGAGTTAACTGAGGGATTAATGCCAAGATCCTAAATAAAATATGTATTAGTTAGTTTAATAATCGATTCACTCACACCCAATGATAATGCGGGTATTGGCAGCCGTGTTAAGGGAATTCAACAAGCCCTTCAGTATCGAGGAGTACGATATTGGTGAGCCCGGACCCAACGATGTCGTAGTGAAGGTAAGAGCTGAGGGTATTTGCGGCCGTGACTTGGTTATTTGGAGGGGTGGGTTTAGGAATTTAAAACCTCCATTAATTCTTGGACATGAAATATTTGGTGAGCTTAATGGAAGGGCTGTTGGTGTGTTTGGTGCGATTACTGATGGTACATGCCCATACTGTAGGGCTGGTAAGGAGAACCTATGTGTAAACCTTCAATTCTTCGGTGAGGGTAAGTCAGGTGGTTATGCTGAGGCCGTAATAGTGCCGAAAAACAATGTATTTGAATTGCCGGATAATGACTATGTTAAGTATGCCGCGGCCGTATGTCCATTAGCAACGGCAATTCATGCAAGTATACTAAGTAATATTGGTTCAGGTACTAGGGTTGTTGTAACGGGAGCTGGGGGTGGTGTTGGTATACACACGATTCAGTACCTAAAGAGCCTTGGTGCATATGTGATATCCATTACATCGCTAGGTAAGGCGGACTTTGTGGCTAGGTTTTCTGATGAAGTCATTACTGAGAGGGATTTTTCGAGGAAGGTTAAGGATGTTGATGTTGTTCTTGAAATCGTCGGCGCCGCAACAATAAATGAAAGCCTTAGGGCGTTAAAACGTGAGGGTACGTTGGTTTTAATCGGTAATATTGAGGGTGAGGAGATTAGGCTCACAAGACCCGCACTTACTGTAATGAGGGAACATAGAATAATTGGTTCGGCAGCTTACACAAGGAGTGAGGTTCTTAGGGCTGTTGAACTTCTCCATAAGGATATCATTAAGCCTATCTATAGGTCCTATGGCTTTAGGGACGTTAATCAGGCTTATAATGACTTACTAAACCAGAAGGTGTTAGGTAGAGCAGTATTGACCTTTTAGGTAAGGGAATTAATTTAAAGGGTTAAGGTTATTGGAACTATTGTGGTGCTCAGGAGGTCTCAGTTATTTGTTCCTGGTAATAATGAACACATGATTAGAAAGGCAGCTCTTGAGTTAAGCCCTGATTCCGTGATTATTGACCTTGAGGATGCCGTACCCATTGATGGTAAGGAAACTGCTCGTAAATTAATCAAGGAATTACTTCCACAACTTGATTGGGATAGGAAGGAGGTCTGTGTGAGGGTTAATGATCCGAAAACACCATTCTTTTACGCAGATATTGATACTGTGTATAAGATTGATGCCGTTAAGTGTATAGTCATTCCAAAGGCTGAATTTGACCTTAGTTTCATCTATAAGGCGACTGGTAAGGACCTTGAGCCACTCATTGAAACTGCTAAGGGCTTACTTAAGGTTGAGGATGTAATTAGGAGTGAGGGCGTTGTTGCTGTTTCATATGGTATTGCTGACTTTGCGCTTTCGGTTGGTGGATTATTAAAGGCCTATGAAACAAACCAGGTACTTAAGACATTTGTTGTCTCTGCGGCTAGGGCTTATGGAGTTGATCCAATTGATAGGGTGTTCTTTGATATTAAGGATATTGAGGGCTTTAGGAGAGAGTGCATTGAGGCTAAGTCGTTGGGCTTTATTGGTAAGCAGGTTATTCACCCAAGCCAGATACCCGTGGCTAACGAGGTCTTCTCACCAAGTGAGGAGGAGATTAATTGGGCTAGGAGGGTTGTTGAGACTTATGAGGCGGCTGTTAGGGAGGGACGTGGAGCCATAAGCCTTGAGGGCCAATTAGTTGATTATGTACATTATAAATTGGCTAAGAGGATTCTTGATTTCGTGAATCAGACCGGTTAGCAATTGCCTGCTCAAGCTCTGTGAAGAATCGCTCGATTACTATGATACGGGGATCACTCTCGCTGAGCCTTATTATCCTTATTCTACCAAATCTCTTCTCCTCGGCAATGCCAAGCCTCTTAAGCGCCTCTATATGATACTCAATCACTTTATAATTAACGCCTAATTCTCTTGATAGCTTCGTAATATTTATCTCCTTATATTTAATTAGAGTCTTAAGGATCCTTATCCTAACCCTTGAGGAGAAGACGCTTTCTATAAAATCGTCACTCACGTACCCAACTCACCCTCTATTATTTTTCTTAATTCCTCCTCTAGCGTGACCAAGGGCTCCGATGGTATTGATATTAATGTTGTCCTACCCCTCATACCCTTACTAGACGTCCTAGTCTCAACGAAACCCTTCGTGTTTAAGTCCTTTAAGTACTCCCATAATTGTGTGTGCTTTCTCGGTTCTTCACCATACTGTTCACAAAGTACTTGGTACTCATCCTCAGCCAATCCAAAGGGTATGTATGGAGAATTCGGGTTTTTCGTTAAGCTCTTAACAATGGCTAGTAGGAATATTTTCTCATGAAGTGGTAGCATCCTCAATTCATCACTCCTAATGCCCCTGAGAGTATTCTTTATCGCCTCCCTGACATGTTCAGGTAAAATTCTCTCTGATCCTTTCATTTCAGCAAGCTTGGATGCCCTCCATAGTATATCAATGGCGTATCTAGCATCACCCCTATGATCATCCATAGAGTTCTCATCAATGCCCGCCACATCTGCTATCATCTCAAGTATTTCCTCGTCATATGCACCATCTAACAAAGCCTCCTGAGCCCTTGTTAGGAGTATCTCAAATATCTGGTCCTTGGTATATGGTTCGAACTTAATGACCGCATTACCAAGCGCACTCTGTGAGCTTCTATCGAGTTGATCTCTAAAAGTTAAGTCCTGACTTATGAGGATCAAGCCAAATCTATACCTATCACCTCTACTTACGTATTCCTCACCAAGCCTTATTAACGTACCTAGGGCATGAGGACCACTATTATTAACTAGGTGAAACACATCATCAAGTGCAACAATGGCGTAGGCGTCCTTTTCCTTAATCATGTCCAGGAGCATCTTAAGCAATTCCTCGGTTGAGAATCCCCTCTTTGGTATTGCAATGTTTAATTGAACACCAACATCCTTTAGCACCGAACTTAGCGTTCTATTGAGGAAGCAGGACACATGAACATACCTAACCCTATTGCTTGACTTTATTACGTAATTCCCAAACTTCCTACTTGTCACTGTCTTACCACTACCGGGTCTACCAATCAGCACTACCTTAGGGTACATAGATCCTGGCTCCTCAAGAAAACCGCTGAAGTACGTCTCAAGCTGCTTTAGCTGCTCTTCTCTATGAGGCAGTTTACCTGGTATGTACTCCGGTGTTAATGCTGCTTCGTTCCTAAAAATCCTTGGCATTTACTATTTCTTTAGTAGAGAGGTAAAAAATAGTTTTTGGTTACTATATAAGTCTTGACCTAGGGTTCACTAAAACTTTCGTTAAACTCTCACAAAGGACCTAGGTCCAGCATAAACACCAAACCAATTGCCCAAGCCCTCGACAATAACTGCACAGTCAGTATTACCCCTATACATTGCACGAAATCCTAGGCTTCGCAATAAATTAATTATTGCATTCTCACAATCATTATTACTAATAGGTGAACCACGTAATCTACACCTCACAGTATATCCCTCACAATCACTGCTTATGTATTTACGAACTTCATCCGTTACTTCAGTAATCGTGCTATAACTCCCATCAGTAATTATTGGGACTATGGAGGTTAATACATTCTCAGGTATTGGTGCATTAATTAGAAGACTAGCTATGTACTTAGGATCCCTTGTTGTCTCTATTATTAAAACACCTCTGAATTCCGTAGCCCTAACATTCACGTTTAGATCAAAGAAAAATAAGTAATCCCTAATGTCATGCTTAACATGATATTCAAATGATGACTTAACGGTAATTACTACCTTATTCATATTACCGGCGCACTAATTACTTAATCTCATGACACCTACCCCTATTCCTCCCAGCATTAACTAATGCGCATGTAATACCCACAACCACATCCTCAATAGTCTTAAAGGCCGTGAACGCCGAATTATACGGGTTGAAATAACTATGAACCTCACCACTAGGCCCATGCTTCATGGATATGTAATAATAATGATCACTAATTAATAGGTATTTCCAGGTCTTTTCAAGCCCATGAACCTTCATTAAATTGCCTATGGAAGCAACATGGTTAAGCGCAATTCTTTGAAGTTCATTTCCCTGCCATGCACTGTCGTCCTTCTCAACATCAGCCCATGATATGGCTGATGGAATATCCAGGAAATCAACAGGTTCCTCATTAACCAATGATGATGGATGTGCAAAATCCACATCAGCCCTGTGTGCCTCCTTAGGAAGCCATGTGAGAAAATCAAAGATACCGCTTTCACGCCAATGATGCTCACCGAACGTTTCAAAATCCAAGCCAACCAGGACAAAATCCCCTGGAGTAGCCCTAATCCATGCCATGTATTTATCAGCGGTTAATGGCCATTGATCCCAAGACCTATTACTGAACCTAAAGCCAATATCATCGGATAACCTATAATGCCGTAATAATAGTCTTATTTTCAGGTTAGGTGCGCCATAGACATACGTTGGACTTCTCCAACCAAGTACCCAATCAACACCCTCAGTAAGCACTACCGCTGCACCAGCCCTTTCCATTAATGCACCCCAATCATTCCTATAAAGGAATTCCGTATTCTCAAAGGTAATTGGCACTTGACCGAATAATGACCTGGTTATTTCCACGTGATCCCTCAACTCCTCAAGGAACAAATCCCCACTAATAAATGATGCTAATGAATGATGATAAGGCTCAGCAACCAATTCAATGGTGCCCTTCTTCACCAATTCCCTCAGCAGGTCAATAATCTCGGGTCTCCACATGAGTAATTGATCAATTAATGCACCGGATATCGATATGGCTGCCTTAAATCCTTCATTACTCAAATCCCTAATTAATTCCAGGGTTGGTACATAGGACTTATCAGCAACCCTATTCAATATTTCCCTATTTACCTCGTCATTGAATATCAGCGAATTTATGATTGACTCATTAACCTCATAATGTCTCAAATCACATAGTTTATTAAGTACGCCATGCCTTAATCTCCTCGGCTGATGCATTTCCAGGAATAGAATTAATTTCTTAACCATAGACATCACTCCTCAAACCACTGATACATACTAACTATTCTCCTTAGATCCTGCTCAATCCTTGACTTAGCATTGCTTAGGAATTTCAGTAAATCGTCAATGTTACCATTACCTAACTTCCTCCTCTCCTTCACAGTATTTAGGAACCTCGATATTAAGTCAAGGTTTATGAATAAATCCATTATTGACTTACCGTAAATTGAACCCTTGGCCTCACCACACGATATTAGAAATTCCTCAGAAGATTTCACCCTATCACCATTCATGAGTCTCATAACCATCCTTACCAAATTATCGCTATAGCCTAGGCTTATACCCACCCTATTTATACTAAGTTTCGTACCAACACCCATGGTTAATACTTGATACCAACTTGACTCTCTATCCATACTTATATCCTCATCAATATTAATACTAGGGCATTTATCTCCATAATTAATAACGTACTCAGAAACCAGCGGGTTCTGTCTCTCCTTAATACTAATTAACACATTATTAGTAACTAATTCATTGAACACTTTCCTTACTAACTCAATCGATGCGCTCACAACGATGCCACCCACACAGTATTAATAAAGCTTTTACTTAGTGATTGGCCCAACGTCTGACCGTCCCTGCCTAAGGCCCATACCCGCCCACTTCGTTAATTCACCCCTAAGCATTAGTATGAGATTTCTCGCGTGCTTCCTAGACCTATCAATTGCTATATCTAGTAATTCCCTTTCATTACTTGTTTCATCTTCATGCACCGTCACGTCAATTATTGGTTTATCATACTCGATCTGAAGCATTATGAGGCCCATGGACGCCACTGCGTAGGTAATCTTATCCGTTAAGCTCGGCCCAATCCAACCAAATACCATGACTGCGTCAATACCCTTATTAATCAATTGTTTGGCGGCCCAGGGAGTATTCTTAAAGCCTGGCACTGTTATTCTTTCTATCACTATAGAAGGCTCGTTGTTTCTAAGCTCCTCAATAGCGTATTTAGCCATATCAACCCTGGCGAATGTCGTATCCACAATACCTACCCTCAACGTCATTAACCTTGGTATCTAAAACCACCTTATAACAATTTATGCATGAAGTTAATTTACTTAGTATCTGTACTTACCTCTTCATGTTCAATCTCAATAAACCTATCAATGTTTATCTTATCTATGGACTCATCTATTGTACCTATTGTGCATGTTGATGAACTATGTCTGTAAAGAACCCTCTCCCTACTACCAATAATCCTAATAACTAATGTACCCTCCCTACCGCACACTGGGCACTTACCAACTGCAACGCTAACCCATGTCCTTCCGTGAGAACGTGCCCAATCAGCAACTCTCCTCAAGTAACTCCTAATGCTCTCCTTATCCAATGTACTTGGTGGTACTAGTTTTTCCTTATTACGATCTTCCTGATTACTTGTGGATTCCACGATCAATTTATTATAAATATCATCAATAACCCTCAATACCTCACCAGGCAGTACGACCTTATCCCCTAAACTACTAAATGGACAAACATCCCTTAACGGACAAACATTACAACTTATGGTCTTAACACTAACCTCCTTATTCTTTAATGACTTAATGACCACGTTAAGTAGTTCCTTACCCCACTCGGGCTTTATTGTTATTGATAGGCCCTCCTCAATATCACCATTTATATTCTTAGATAGGTAATGAAGCTGCACATCAGTGTTTAATAATGCAGCGATTAGTAATGCCTCGACAATGTGGGACTTAGCATTGTCCTTAAGCAACATAAGCTTTGGCAGTATTAACGAGTCACCGCACCTAAGTAACCTCGGCAGTTCCAGCGCAATATCCTCAAGCCTAACCACGTGCTTTTCCGTAGCGCAAACAGACAAAACCCTAGGCAAATACTCAGTATATGCTTCATCCATTATACTAACATCCCTTCTCAGAGATAATAATGAGCACTTTGCAATTGATGTTATAAAATGTGAATCCCTAAGCTGCAACCTATTTAGTAAGTAGTTTGCCAGGTCTATTATTTCATCGAGACTCATTAACCAACCACCTTAACTCCAGCCTTTGAAACCTCATGCTTTACGTAATCAAGGTAATTATCAAGCAACTCCTTACCTGGAAGCAAAACTTCATGTGGGTTCTTTGTCCTCATTATACAAATATCCCTAAACCTACATACCTTACACGAAGTTGTCTTGGCAACTAAGGCCCCAATGTCCCCACCCTCCACAGCCTTCACCCAAAGCTTAAAGGCATAAATCACTGGGTAACCAACCTCGGGTATTACCTCAATAGGAACTATGTTACGTAATACACCATCACTAAGCACTAGATAGAGCACATAGGTGTTTTTATTACCTGCTGCTGAGTAAAAACCTGCCTGGATTAGGTCGTGGAATAGCCTAGCCTTCGTCACCCTACCCATTATAGTCTTAAACTCAAGGTAATAATTACCACAATCGAGGTCTGGTTTACCTCTCATTGTCCAGGCGTTATGCGTATACATAACCTCAACACCCTCAATACATCTATTACCAAGCCTATTCTTAATCTCGACAATTGCCAGGTTATGAATCATCTTACCCAATAGGTGCATAGTTGCATCACCCCAATCAATACTTGGTGTCTTACCCGTTAAGTAATAACTAGGTATTAAGGCACATTGTGTGAATAAACCCACCGGTACATTGCCTGGGCTTATCTTGACCATGGACTCCTTTATCTCATTAAATATTACCTTGCTCAAGCCGACATCCCTATTAATCGCATCAGTAACCTCCTTTACAATATTCGTTAGGGAATATCCCTCCTTTATCAATTTCGTTACTTCCTCAATTAAATTTTTCAATGCTTCAGGTTTTTGACTCATGACAATAATGTGGAAAAGACCCTTTAAATTACTAAGCCTACATTAACATGGGTATTACTGTACGAAATTAATTAGACCATTAAATTAGCCCTACGCACAAAATCCTCATACTGACTAAGCAATTCCCTATTTAATGATGGATGAACCTTACTAAGTGCATACTCGAAATCTCTCCTCGTAATTTTAACCCTATTATCACCACTTAACACCCTATCTAAGGCTCTCATCTTAGCCTCCCTGACCAACGCAGCTAAATCAGCACCACTATAACCCTCAGTAACCTCAGCGACCCAATTAATGACCCCCTCCTCGACCTCAGCATTCTTCATGTGTATCCTTATTATTTCACGCCTAGCATCCTTATTCGGTGGTGGTATGTAAATTACCTTATCGAATCTACCAGGCCTAAGCAACGCCGGATCAACAAACCAAGGCCTGTTTGTGGCTGCAATCACAATGACATTATTCAACCCCCTTAATCCATCCATCTCAGTTAGCAACTGCGAAATAACGCCAGACCAGACGCCACCTATTGGTGAATCCCTGGGTGGCGCGACAGAGTCTATCTCATCAATGAATATTATGGCAGGTGTATTATCACGTGCCATATTAAATACGTCCTTAACCACTGCAGCAGCTCTCTCAGGCCCAACCCTAGCCAGCTCGGCTCCATTAAGTTCTATGAAATTTGCCTTAAGCATATTGGCTGTTGCTTTTGCGACGAGAGTCTTACCAACACCAGGAGGACCAAAGAGTAGGATACCGTGTATTGGCTCAATACCCAACCTCTCGAGTATGTCCCTCCTCTGCATTGTGGCAACTATATACTTATTGATGACCTCCTTAACCTCCTCAAGATCGCCAACGTCATCCCAAGTAATCTCTGGAATACCGACTTGGGCCTTACCAAAGGTCCTCAACCTACTGTATTGTAGCCTAAAGGCCTCATATTTCTCGAGTAAGTCGTAGGTTAGGCTAGGCTTATACCTATTAATTATCTCCTCTAGCTTTTCCTGGGTTATGGGTTTACCATCCTTAAGCGACTCGAGAACTGCAGTCCTTACCACATTCATTATATCCGCACCAGTAAACCTATCAGACAACTTGGCGAGTTTTGCATAATCAATAGAACCTTGAATGGGCTTATCCCTTAACATAGTCTCAAGCATCTTAGCCCTAGTCTCCTCATTAGGTGGCGGTACATAGATCACTTTATCGAATCTACCAGGCCTAAGCAACGCCGGATCCAATAGGTCTGGTTGATTTGTTGTTCCAATCACTAGGATATTCTCATTACCTTTAGTTATCCCATCCATCTCACTAAGAAGTATGTTTAGTAGTCTTGGCGTTACATCATCGCTTACATACCTAGTCCTAGCCTTGCCTATGGCGTCAAATTCATCGATTATTATCACCGACGGTGCATAATTCTTGGCTATTTTGAAGAGCTCAGCAAGCCTATTCTCACTCTCGCCATAGTATTTACTAAGTAACTCACCTAGGTTCATTATTATTGTTGTCCAACCCAACTTACCGGCTATTGCCCTCGCGAGCATTGTCTTACCAACACCAGGAGGACCAAAGAGCAGTACTCCATGAATCGGCATTAAACCATACTTCTGAGACAATCTACTATCCCTAAGTGGTGTTATTACTGACGTCTCTATTTCGCTCTTAACATCCTCAAGTCCAACCACATTATCCCACTCACTAGCCAGTGACTTTAGCTCATCCTTATTGAGGATTAGTTGATAGCCACGCTCAAGGGCAATTACTGATTGCTTCTCTTCCTCCTCAAACTTAATCTCAACAAGCCTGAAGTGCATTATTGGTGGTAATAGGGCTGTGCTAATTACTAGGGCAGGTAATAAGCCCTGAATTAAAGTGTTAACATCAATGCCTTGATAAAGCCCAAAGTATGGATTCATGTAGAATAGTAGGTATGCCATTAATGCGTAGGCGGACATCGTACCAATCGTTGGCGCAAAGAGCCTAATCACCTTATTATCATGTGACCTTAATCTGCTTGATATTACGTACGCGATGTATGCAGTTAAAGCCATTATCGGTGGCAATACGTAAGTGCTGGTCCAGGTAAATACCCTATCAATTGCTTGGGCAAGTCCGTAAAGCCCCACATTAATGCTGCCCAAAGCACTTACTATTGCATTAGTGGTAAGTGATGATAGGGGGGATACGTATGTACTCACGGGGCCGAACCAGGGAACTACGGTATTATTAGCATTTAGTAGTAATAGTGTTGGTATGTAGATTATGAGGAATGTTATTAATGATTTTAATGGAGTTACTCTCCTCGTAATACCTATCGTGAGGCTTGGTGAGGTCAGTATTAATGGTACTGAAAGTACGTAGAGTGGGATGGGCATTTTAGGTATTATTGAGAATTCCCATGCAAGTATACCAACACCAACACCAAGCCAATCGAAGACCCTTATCATGACGAGGAGAATTAGGATAAGGAGTAGGGTACCTAACGCCGCATATCTATAGACATAGAGTAGGGCAGGTATTAGGAGCATTATCATTATTGCAAAGCCAAGCTTAACATGCCCTGAGTATGCCAATGCCGTGGTTACAGCTATTATTAGCAAGGCAACTGGTAATGGATAAAATGGAAAATCCATTACGAATGCTATTGATGAGACTGCCAGGTAAAGAATTGCTGTGAAAAGCCTGGACATTAATTGCAACGTCCTATTACTAACCACGTTAATTCGAAATAAAAAAGCCCTTTAAAAGGAATCGGCTATTCCAGGATACTACTTCGACTCTGCAGCCTTTGTCTCGGTCTTTGTTTCAGGTTTCTCAGGAATGTTTAGCGTGACCTTGACCGTGCCATCACTATACTTGGTAACCTTAACCTCGACCTTCCTTGGTGGGTCCTCAATGCTCCTAGACCAAATATACTCATTAACACTATTATCTATCTTAACCTTCTCAGGGTCAACCTTCATGTGCCTAGCCACGAACTTCCTAATCAACCTAATGGCATACGGAGACCTCTTGGTCCTTGAAACCTCCCTAGTCCTCCTAAGGTTAATTACGTAAACCCTCTCAACCTCAACCTTGGCGCTCTCGCTCATCACGCACGATTAAACTGTGGTCTTAATAAGCATTATTTTTCCTTTAAACCGCCAATAAGCTCAAGCAAGCCGGCCCTAACATAATCCTCATTCCCAAAGCCAAGGGCGGCCAATAACTCGTATAGGGACTTAACAATTGAGGAAACAACTAGTGGGGTCTTTGCATCACCCGCTGATTTAACGGCGTAGTGCACGTCCTTAGCAGCCAGGGCTAGTGTAAATGAAGGCGGTAATTTAGGCTTAAGAACCCTATCCATGTACTTCTCACTGACTTCCTTAAACACGGTCTTGGTTAATAATGCCCTTAGTGTATCATCATCAACGCCATAAGTCCTCCCAAGTACTACATACTCCCCAAGTAATGCCATGGTACCTATTAGAAATGAATTATAGGCAAGCTTAAGTGCCATTGCTGCCTCGGCAGTTGGTAATCTAATTATGGAACCTAACTTATCAAAAACCTCCTTAGCCCTTTGGTACGTACTTTCAGGACCACCAATCAAGTATATCGCTGTTCCATTCTCAACATCAGCGGGACCACCCACAACAGGTGCGGCCAGTAATCCTTTTCCCATACTCGTAAACCTAATGTTAAATGCTGTAACAGCACCAATACTGTAGGTCCCTGACAACGCAACTATGTCACCACCAACACCTCTAACTGCGTTTAGTGCCTCATCATCAGAAACAAAAATGAATGTTAATCCCTTGGCCTGTGAAATATCATCTATTGATCTTGCGGGTAAATCCTTTAACCTGTCCTTAGTTCTATTCCATGCATAAACATTAAACCCCTGCTTAGCCAATCTTCTAACGAGCGCACTACCCATCCTGCCTGTTCCAATTACGGTAACGTCCATATTGAGAGAATAATTGATGCTAGAATTAAAGGATTATGGTTAATAGTAATTAATAACTCATTGGCCGCCTTGTTGGGAACCGACACTAACCTTCATTAGTGAGAATATATCGTCCTCCCTAATAACGCTTATGCCAGTCCTTGATGGGAAAATCTCCAATTGAATAACCTTATCAGGGTTCTCAAGCTTGACTTTATTACTTATTTTCGACGCTATTGAATCAATGATTTCCATCCTATCGAGATCAACACCCCTCTTTCTAACCTCAACCTTATAAGTCTCATTGGTACTTAAGTACCTATTTGCTAATTCAATGGCGGCTTTCGCAATATCCTCCATTTTAGTATTCACTGTTCTCATTATTGGTACTACCTTGAGTACAAAGCGTGGTATGTATCGCCCAGTAGTAACGAGATCTTTCAATTTCCTGGTAAATTCCACAGGATCGCCATCTACATACCCCGTTATTAATCCATCAAATCCCGTGAATGATGTCTGGGCAATCCTCATACCAATTAAATCGCCTATGTACCTAAGTTCATCAGCACATCTACCCTCTAGCCTCCTTCCCGTGGATATTACTAAATTGAAATCCACACGAACCCCTACATATACCTACCTTAACCTTTTATAAACCACACCTATTCCGTAAAATTATCACTGAATTATGGAAGATTGATAGATAATAAGGAATATGTAAATTTACCGGTCATAGTACACACATAAAGTTAGTAGGGTAGGTAATGCTTTTTAATAATGCTTTTAAATCATCATGGACCAAATATGAACAGCCTAGTTATGGAAGAGGAAGAATGGGAAGAAGGAGAAGAGGAGGAGGAATGGGAGGAATTTGAGGAAGAGTGGGAAGAGGAATTATAAGATTAATATTAAACCTTCCTTAAAATAGAAATGGCAATTTCTTTAAGCATTTGTGGTATGAACACGTTACATTAATACTCATTTCATTACTAAATCTCGGCATACCTCAATTGATTAAGCACGTAACTCCTAATCTCCTGATCGCTAGGTACTGGCTCAGCGACCTTACCATTATCAACAAATTTCCTAAGTAATGGTGTGGGCTTGGAACCATCCCGACATACCGCTGGTTCCCAATCCCACGGAATAACTTGATCATCAAACGTATCCCCACACCTATAAACCTGCTTAAAACCAGGTAATTTACCACGCTTTGTAATCGGTACCCAACGCCCACTCTTCTCGTCATAAGCCTCCACAATGTCCATACTAATATCAACACTTGGTGGGAAGGCTATTGATGTACCAACACCAAACATGTCGGCAATGTCCCTAAGCTTAATAATTTCATCCTCATCAACACCACCACTAACTAGTATTTTCACATTCTTATAACCAGCCAGGTCTAGGGTCCACCTAACCTCACGAACAATAGCCTCCATATTACCACGCCTACTACTCGGCGTGTCTAACCTAACACCATACAGCCTATTACCGAGTAGTTTAGCAGCTATCATGGACTCCTCACGCTCATCAAGGAATGTATCCGCAAGCACTATCCTAGGAACATCATTAGGCATTACCTTATCAAACCAGACCCAGGCAAGTGTGTGATCACCAGTCGCATGCCTAAACACTATCATTAATGCATGGGGCATTGTACCACTTGGTTTAATACCCAATAACCTAGCCCCCACTACGCCAGCAACACCATCACAACCACCTATGTAAGATGCCCTATCAACCATTGGTTGTATTGCTGGATGAACAACCCTAGCACCAAAGAATATACATGACTTATCACCAGCTAACTTCTTAATCCTGGCAGCCTTACTGGCTATAGAACTGTAATGTCTGAGTATCCCTAGGAACGTTGTTTCATAAACAGCGAAATCCACGTAATTACCCTCAATAACCATTATTGGCTCATTGGCCTTAAAGAGCGTACCTTCAGGCATTGCGTAGATGGTTATCGGCAATTCCTTAGTGACCGTGAGGCTCACGACTTCCTTTAAACCAGCAAACACGGCCCACTTATAATTCCTCGGTAAATTAACAACATGAAACTCAGCCCTAACCTTAACCTTATCAAGACCCGCCGCTCTAAGTACATCAATGGTTCTCATAAAGTAAATATCAGTTGCATCACCATTAAGTATCTCCTCATCCTTAGCGATATAGAATAACCTATCCATCGTCTCCCTGAGACTAGTGGAATTATAAATTATTAACTGCAAGAATTGCCGCAGACTACGTGAACCCACTAATATACTTATTAATTAAGGTATTTATAAAGTCATCAATGGACCTAAACAATCCCTCATAAACCTTATGAAAACCAACACCAATTATTAAATCCTCCATAAAGTCCTTGAAAATATTAATTACGTTATTCACCAAATCATAGACACAATCATTAATACCCATTACTATTATTGACACTTGATCATTACCAACAGGACTAAGAATCTCTAAACCCCTCCTTAACTGCGTTGTACCAACCATATACGTTAATGCACCCAAGCCCGGGTCCCTAAACCTCGACACACCCTGCAAATTATCCCTAAGGCTTAAGTACGCCGAATAAATCATTTGCCATGGACCCAACACCTTCACCGCGGGCACTATGGTGATCAAAGAATTAACACAATCATTGGTTAACGATTTAACCCTAACAAGAAATTCATCATTAATGGGCTTAGTTAGTATAATCGTTGCAAGCCAAATCCTCAACTCACCAATGTCACTGTTAAGCCTAATCACATAACTCATGGCAATTACCCACCATGAATATATGCCAGTATTAAAACCTCATCGCCATCCTTAACCGGTGTATCAAGACCCTTGAGCAACCTTATGTCAATATCATTAACTGCAATATAAATATCAGGCATCAACTCATTCCTCGAAACATCAAATACCCTCTTAAATAATTTCTCATTTATTGACCTAAGTCCATTAATAACATCCCTTACCGTAATAACACCATTAAGCTCAATAAAATCCTTACCAAGAGCCAACGCACTTAAAACACCCACTAATTTAACCCTGACAACCACAGTAGATTCTCGGGACAGGGTTTTTAAGGGCTCCTTACTAATTGAATTAAAAATGCATTGCATAATTTTGCCAATAAGAGAGATTGGAGTCCTGGAGACGTGTATTTACGGTGATAGGATTCGGGAAGTCAAGGTTAGGATTGGAATTGATGGAATTAAGGAGAGCACTAGAGACCCCATTGCAGAGACTATATCAAGATACATAATGGGGTTAGTAGAACCAAAGGAAATAATTAGGTACCTAGAGCTGGGTCCAGGACTTCTTGGACTTGCACAGGTCGCAATGCTATCAATACCAAGAGGCAAGGTAGCGACATACGCCCAATTAGCTAGGCTGTTAAATACAAGCCCCAGAGCCGTTGGCAAATTAGCCAGCGCTAATAAGCTTCCGGTGATTGTTCCTTGCCATAGAGTCATTAAGAGCGATGGCTCATTAGGTGGTTACTCAGTTAGTGATTCAAGCATTAAGCTTAGGTTGCTGGAAATGGAGGGTGTACGAGTAGTTAATGGCAAAGTCGCTAAGCAACATAACGTCAGTGATACTGTACTTACAAAGAACTTTAGGGAGCTTCTGAATTACGTATCGCAGAATATGATTATTTAATAACGAAGAGAGTAACTTCATCACCCTCCACAACACCGTATTTTTGTGCAAAGTTACCCCTATTTATTGAGAGCTCCAAAAATCCCTCACTATTTATTAATGCTAATACCTCACCATCACCGGCATAACCATAACTTCTCAGGAACCTAACCCTAAGGTCAGTATTCCTCCTTGGTATGACAATGCGTAATTCATCACCGTACTTAAGACCAAGAACCCCGAGATCACTCTCCCGAATGCCCGTGTAGGCATTTCCGAAATGATCAATATAAATAATCATTGAATTAGCAATATTCCTAGAAACTCTATTTGTAATGCCTGGTAGTCTTGCTGGATCAGTAACTCGAGACCCCAGTAATGTTATGTCCAGACCAAGGCTTAAGTAAGCCGCAACTGGTGCAAATATGTCACGTCCATGAAACGTGCTTGACACAACAGGTCTCATGAAATCCCTATTCTCGATAGCCCTAATATCGATGATACCATCATCCTCAGCAGCCATCATTAAAACACCATTGTCTGGCCCAACAAAGTAGTAATTCCTTGTCTTAATGGCGATAGCCCTCCTCGATGTACCAACGCCCGGATCCACAACAACCACGTGTATCGTTCCCTTTGGGAAGTACTTATATGAAGCCCATAGGGTGAATGCTGCCTTATGCACATTGAATTGCGGTATTGAATGCGTTATATCAATTATTACGGCCTCCGGATTTAAACTAAGTATCACACCTTTCATTGATGGTACGAAATACGAATCATAGCCAAAGTCCGTGAGTAATGTTATTACGGGTCTCATTGAAAACCCTAACTCTCATCTTCAATTTAAGCATTTTACCGCAGGAAGTAATCCATTGTTAATTGACTAGGCCCAGGGAGGGGTCTAGCCATGATCCCCAGTTCATTTCTCAGGTATTTAGCGAATTTAGTGGCATTACCATAAACGGTATACACAAGCTTAGCTCCACTACTTAGAACGAAATCTATAAGCCCAGGGAAATCAGAGTGACTACTTAGTGGAATTGCATCTACACCAATTTGATTAAGCCAAACAACCCTAGAACGCTTAGCATACATACCACTTAATGCCACAACCCTGGCTCTTCCATACCTACTTCTCAAGACTTTAGTGAGACGAGTGACGTCCCTGGGAATCCCCATGATAATTACGGAACCTTTTGGCGGAGAACCACTAATTACCATACCATACCTTAGATCCAAGGCATTATTAATTACCTTAATACTAGGCTCCACATAGAGCGGGTAATCCTTAAGCAATGCCGTGAGTTCTTGACCACGACCAAGCGGTTGACCCATAAGCAACACAACCCCGTCCTTAACACCATCCTCAACAACTGCCCTTAACTCATTATACACCTCATGCCTACTTGGGAACACGTAGTCTGGATCACCGTATGTAGCCTCCATAATTAAGACATCAACATCAAGACCCTTAGCACCATCTAGCAGTATTGATGGCTCCACATTAAAATCCCCAGTAATCCCAACCCTAAGATCACCAAAGTCAAGTACGTAGGATAAACTGCCAATTACATGACCCGCGTTAAACGATTCAATTAAAACATTATTAACGGCAAGCTTAGAGCCTGGACTAATCGTGATGTGCCTTAGGTTCTCACCATCGCGAGCCCTAATTATGACCGCAGTCTCATTGCTCATAATGATCGGTGATACATTGCGAAGAGTTCTCGGATTAACGTGATCCCTATGACCATGTGTTATTAATATGGCATTAAAGGATCCGCTGGGCTTCCTTAATGGATCAATTATGAATCTATTATTTTCGTATTCAATAACAATCCCATCGTCATAATACGCCCTAAACCTATTCATTATTACATAAAGTATAGGAGCCGGTATAATAGGTTGTTGTCAAAGGTAGTTAAAAATAAGAAATTCTTTCTACACCTGAATAATGAGAAAACTATTCAATAATTAGTAATGAATGAAGTATTGTAATTACGAAAAAATAAGAATTTTCCACAGGGATTAAAGTGGGTACTGGCTATGTTCGTGTATTTAATTATATCATTAATTAACTCAGCAAATTACGATCGCTACTTCACAAATATAAATGCAATATCTTTATAACCTAAAGAAGAAGTATTTACATTGTATGGTCGAGGGAATCAAGAAGAAAATACTTGATTATCTCACGAGCAATAAGGGTAAGGAATTCACGGCTGAGGAAATTGCCAGGGCTGTTGGTGAGGAGAGAATAAATGTGATTAAGGCACAACTCACGAGGTTAATAAAGGATGGAAAAGTGGTAAAGACCGATGGAAAATATAAGTCTACATAAACTAGTAGGCGGTAAGGAATAAATCATCAAAATTATGAATATACTTTCCCGACATAAATTAGAGTAGGAAATTAAGATGCTTCCCTACCCAAGGTGTTGTCTCTATTATTCCTGGTACATTATTGTTTATGGATAGGATAATTCCTGAGCCATTAACGCCCTTACTAAGTCCCTAATACTTACCATACCCACCGTTTTACCCTCCTCAACAACTGGTAAATGCCTTATATTATTCTCAATCATCTTCATTGCAGCCGATATTACCGACTCTGACGTATTCGCAGTAATTAATTTCTTACTCATTACCTTCATTAACGGTGTGTCAAGACTAATACCCTCAGCCACAACCCTAACCAGGTCTCTTTCCGTAAATATTCCCGTTGGTTTTCCATCCTCATCAATAATAAGGATACTACCGACATTATGCATATACATTTTGGCAACAGCACAGGTTATTGGGTCAGTGGATTTACAGGATATGACCCCATCCCTAATTAATTCCTTGATCCTCATACTGGGTCTACTAGGTATAACTGGGTATAATGGGTTAATAAGTATTTCTCCGAACACTCTTATTAAGTAGGTACTACTTATTCACAGATTACTCAAGAAAACCTATTATTAGGTTGAGAAGAACGTTACATGTGAAAGTACTTAGGATAGACCTTAATGCGAATTCCCTGAGAACTGAGGAAATACCTGCGCAAGGACCAATAACGCTAGGCATTAAGATACATAATGAGGCTAAGTCCTGGAGCCTAGATCCACTTGACCCTAATGTACCGTTTATAATTGGTATGGGCCCCTTTGTTGGTGGTAAAATGCCTGGCTTCCATAGGTTAATAGCCGTATTCAAGAGCCCAATGACAAGGACTCTCCATGTCGCCGCCCTAGGTGGTGCTGCATACAAATTCATGGGATCTGGCATTGATACAATTGTGATAACCGGCAAGTCAAAGAAACCCATAGTTATTTTTGCATCAAGTGACGGGATTGAATTAAGGAATATAGAACCCGTTTTTGAGTATGGGAATTACCACGGCGCCTATGCATTCACTAAGTACCTACTCGATACCTACAGAGACTTCTTCGTTAAGTATAACGCCAGGGCTGTGGTTGTTGGTCCAGCAGCGTTGGGTACCTACAATGGCGCCCTAGTGTCTATTGACGTTAATCCATTAAAGGGTGAGTTTAGGCCGGGAGCTGAGGACTTCGCTGCCAGGGGTGGACCGGGCACCGCTCTTGTCATGGGTCATAACGTGGTTGGCATTGTGGCTGGCGGTACGTATAAGGCAAGATATACCAAGGTTAATGATATGGACTTCATAAATAAGATAATGATTGAGTCCTTCAAGAAGCCCTTTAGGCAGGTTATGGATGAGAAGACCATTAAGTATAGGTTTGACCCAAGTATAGGCACTGGTGGTACATTCGGCGTTAACTACCCACATTACCGTGAGTTACTGCCTCTCTTCGGTTATAAGTCCATATACCTACCCAGGGAGGTGAGGATTCAACACGTCGAAGCAATACTGAGGCTCTTCTGGAAACCCTTTAATGATGAAGTCTTCGTTAAAAGCAAGAGCTGGTACAACTGCGGTGACTTCGGATGCTCAGTCGTTTGTAAGAAGGTTTGGCGTGGTAAGAAGGTAGATTACGAACCATTCCACGCCATGGGCCCATTCATTGGCAATTACATATTTGAGGAAGCCGTACCGCTCGTGGACCTAATAGACCAATACGGCCTGGATGCAATTGAGATGGGGCATGTGGTTGCGTGGGTTTTTGACGCTATTGAACATGGCCTGTTAAGACCTGACGAGACTGGACTTAGTGATAAGCCCGCATTTGATCCAGTGAGGTTTAATCCCGAGGTTGACTCGAGAAAGAACGCGAGACTGGCCGGTGAGGTTATTAAGGGCTTTGTTGAGAAGTCCAGTGAGATACTTAAGTTAATTGCTGAGAATGGTGTTAGAGCTGCTGCGAGGAAACTTGACGAGATATTCCATGACAGGGTCTTGAAAATTGGTAAGTCCTTTAGGGACTTAGTGGTTTATGTCGCCTATGGTAATGAGGGCTATATGACCCCGAATTTCTACTGGGCCCCTGGAATGGTTGCACCAATGTACATGCTAGGTAGATATTGGACGAATTACACACCAACATTCATGGGACCTGAGGATTTTGCAAAGTCATCACTTAATAGGGCAATTGCTGAAGCCTTGATTGATGATTCCGGCCTTTGCAGGTTCCATAGGGGCTGGGCTGAACCAGTGCTTGAGAGACTATATATCGAGATTACCGGCATGCAACCCAATAAGGATATCTATAGGGAACTTGCTGAATACTCAATAAGGGCTAATACAGAGCCTAAGCCCTGGGAGGGCGAGAGGGCTAGAGACGTGGTCTCAACAATGGCTAGAGAGGTTGGTTCTAAGGAATGGAGCTTTGAGGATTATGAGGACTACATTAATTGGTGGAGGAGGTTTAAGGAAACCATCGACTCAGGCCTTGGATTAACCCCACTAATCACTGCTTAATAAGGCCGAGCGAAATCAATGAATTCCTAATGAAATCCTTTGTCTTCTCATCAGGGTCTTCGTAAGGCGGTCTTGTTTTGCCGATATCAATACCAACGAGGGACATTGCATACCTATAACCACCACTCAAGCCACCTGCCTTCAACACACTCCTAACCCTTACTATGAACTCCTGGAGTCTCCTCGCCTCCACGTAGTTACCACTCCTCAACTCATTGACAATCCTAACTATCAACTCGGGAAATGGGTTTATCACCAGCGACACGATGCCCACGCCTCCGGCGAGCATTATGTCATATATCAAGCCATCACTACCAGCCATAACCCTCAACTCAGGATGCGCAGACAGTATTGTATGTAGGCCGATCATATCATGTGAACTATCCTTAAGGTACTCAATGTTTGGGCATTTATCCAGGATTTTAATAACCATTGATGAGTTCAAGGGATTCCCAACGGCTGGCTCGTTATAGAGCATTACGTCGCCGCCGAACTCCCTGGACAACGCACACACGTAGTCCAGGATACCCCTCTCACCAAATTGCTGTGGGTATGGCTGTGGTATCGTCAATACATCAATACCGATTTTACCGACCTCCCTGATAACCTCAACAGCCCTCTTAATACTCATTTCAGAAACCAGGAATGACACAGGGACCCTATCACGCACATAACCAACAACCATTCTCAAGAAACCAAGCCTCTCCTCAGTAGTGAAGGCGAAGGCCTCGGCACCAAACCCACCAACGTAGAAACCCTCAACACCACGCCTAAGCAGGAAATCAAGCATCGCACCAACCCTACCCTCATCAATATCACCGCTCGCATTAAGTGGTATGAAAACCTCAGCCACAGCACCCCTAAACTCCATATAGCCAGGAAACACCACAAACCATTATAAGGATTACCACAAAGCAAAGACTTAAAATCAATGAAAAAACAACAAATTGGCCCCGTAGCTCAGCATGGATAGAGCGGCGGCCTGCGGAGCCGTAGGACCCGGACGTACACTCAATTGAGCGTACGGGGTAAGTTCAAATCCCGGCGGGGCCGCCATCCATTGTGTTTTTCTTTTGTGTTTCCTAGGTTGATTGTGAGGAGGGAAGGAGAAAAGGAAGGGATTTCGGCCCGTGGGTTTGGGCGGGCTAGGCTTCGTCGAGACACTCTAGGTTTTGCATCGCCTTAGCTATTCTCTTTTTCTTTCTCTCATCCTTCGTTTCGTTAAGCCACTCGTTCAGCTCCCTGCATACCACTGGCTTAAGTGGAGTATCGCGGATGTTCGCGTGTGTTATCGAGACCACATGGCTCCCTTTCTCTACGTACTTCACCGCTTTATAGCCGGCTTTGTTGAGCTCCTCGACTAATTTCAAAGCCTCTTTCTCATCCCTCCTCCAAGCCCTAAGCTCAACCCTGCAATGCCTATCAATGTGGATGTTCATGCTTATGTCCGTCCCAGGTATAACAATTGATGACCTGCCCAGCTCCATAACCTCCGCATTAGCGAGCTCGATAATCCTCCTAAACTTCTCACCGCCCGGCAAGCCAGCGCCCAACTCAATCAACTCCCTGAGGTCTGGTGTTTCGAACCAGTCTTTGGCTAACTCAACAGCCTTGCTTGACTTGAGTATAACCTCGACCCTGTAGTCCCTTGGGTACATCGTGAAGCCTAGTTCATTAACCAACCTCTCAATCACGCCCAACCACAGCTCGTACTTGCCAAGGCCCATTATGAGCCTTATACGCCCCTCATCAACACTAACATCACCATCACCCCAAACAGCCGGTGCCAGGAATGCCTTGAGCCTCTCAATGTTGAGTTTTTCAACCTCCTCTGCGACCTCTCTCTTCG
>NZ_JBMFVA010000004.1:0-130648 GCF_049966235.1 Vulcanisaeta sp. | reverse complement strand
TTACGTAGGCAAGGCTTATGTCGTGTGTTATGAATATTATTGCCGATTCCATCTCCTTACTCAGATCCTTGAATAGGTTAATTACCTGGGCCTGTATTGTTACGTCAAGAGCTGACGTAGGCTCATCGGCAATCAATATCTTTGGTCTCAATATTAACGACATTGCAAGCACAACCCTCTGTATCTGACCACCGGAGAGTTGGTGCGGATACCTTAGCATTATTATCTCTGGATCTGGGAATCTAAGGTCTTTAAGGGCTTGTATAGCCATCTCATAAGCCCTATCCTCGCTGTACTTCTCACCACTCCTCTCCATCCTAATCCTGGCAGCCTCCATTAACTGATAACCAACGGTCTTAACGGGGTTAAGGCTTGTGAATGGGTTCTGAAGAACCATGAACACGGTAGTACCCCTATACTTCTCCATCTCCTTCTCACTGAGCTCCAATAGGTTGACCCCATCAACCATTATCCTTCCAGAAACAACGGCATTACCGGGCAAAACCCTCGCTATCGCCTGGCCAAGTGTTGACTTGCCAGAACCGCTCTCGCCAACCACGCCAACAATCTCACCCCTATCAACGTCTAGGTTAACATCATCAAGCACGTGTAAGGTACCCATTACAGTTCTATAACCGACATACAGATCTCTAATTGAGAGGAGCATGCCCACCACCTCAGTACGCAGCCCTACCACCTATTATGTCCTGTATCCTATCACCGAGAAGTACAAAGCCTAGTGCAATTATTAATATCGTCACGCTTGGAAATATGGCCCACCACCAATACTTTGGAAAGCCCCACTGTATGCCATCAGACGCCATTTGACCAAGTATTGGTAATCCAGGCTGTAGACCAACACCTATAAAGTTCAGTATTGATGCGGCTAGTATTACGTTCCCAAAGTCAAGCATCGCATAGGCTATTATCGGATCGATGGTATTAATGAATAAGTACTTAAAGAATAACTTAATTGGCGATACCCCATAAAGCTGCGCGGCGGCTATGTAATCCATGGCCTTAACCCTAAGGGTCTCAGCCCTAAAGAGCCTTGCGTATATTGGCCACCAAACGATTATGAAGGAGTAAATCATGCCTATGAAGCTCGCCTTGAGCAGTACGGAGACGACTATGGCGAGTATTATGGCTGGTACTGATAGGAAGGCATCCGTTATCCTCATGAGTATTTCATCCCACCAACCACCCAGGTACCCCGCACTAATGCCTAGAAACGCCCCAATGAATATGGCCGAGAGCACCACAATGAAGGCTGGGTAGGCCGCGCTATAGGGAATTGAATATAAAATCCGTGACAGTATGTCTTGGCCCATGTAATTAGTACCCATTAAATGCGTCCATGAAGGTGGTTGAAAGGCATCAACTAGGTTCTGAGCAAATGGATCATATGGAAGCAATATCCAGCCAAGCCTTGGATTTTTGAGGTATATAGCTAATATTTCAAGTGTACCCTGTATTATCGACCAGATTATGAAGGCTGCAACAATAACGAGACCAACAAGGCCAGCAGGATCCCTAGATATCAACTTAATCCAATTCCAGAGAGTCGCCGTGAATCCACCAACCCTCCTCTCAGTTACTTGCTTCGTCATGTTATTCTCACCCTCGGATCAAGTATTCCATAGAGTATATCAGCAATGAAGTTAGCAATAATCACTGATATGCCTACGAAGAGTGTTATGCCATAAACCATTAATGGATCAACACTTGTAATAGCCACTGTAGTTATGTACCCCATACCATGATAATCAAATACGTCTTCTGCTATATAGGCACCTGTCCATGCCAAGGCAAATGTTAATACCATGAGTGTTACTAGGGGTATCAAAGCATTCCTAAGGCCAACCCTGTAAACCACAACCCTCCTTGAGAGTCCCTTGACGTAAGCTAACCTTACATAGTCGCTTTCGAGTACGTCAAGCATGGTATTCCTTGCCATTCTCGTATATACGCCAAAGCTATAGAGAACAACAGAGAACATCGGTAAGATCATATGTATTACATAACTCCTCGCGTACTCCCAGTTTTGCTCCAATAATGCGTCGATGAGGGGCCAGCCCGTTATGGGCTTGGGCGCCGGCAATAATGGATCAACATAGTGACTCACAGGTAGGTGTGTGTATGGTTCCAGCCATATTGCAAAAATCAACAGGAGTAGTAATGCTATTAGGTATGGAGGCGACGACCAAGTGAATATGTAGAAGCCCCTTATTAAGTAATCAAGCCATTTATTCCTATTTGACGCAGCAATTGCGCCGAGCACAACGCCCAATAAAACGGTTAATATCACGGCTGGTATCATAAACGTTAGGGTTATGGGCAAGTACTGCATTATTATATAAGCCTCCGGCTCCTTATATATTGGATCAAAACCTAAATCACCGCTAAACACGCTAATTAGGTAGTTTATGAATTGAACATAAATAGGCGCATCTAAATGATACACTTTAACTATAGTCTCTAATTCAGCCATTGTTGCGTGAGGACCAGCATATAGCCTAGCAAGCGCGATCGGTGTTGGGTAAATAACATGGACGAGTACAAACATCAAGACAAGTAACAATAATAATGTTACTACGGCATTAATCAGCCTCCTGACTACAAATATTGCAAAGTCTCGGCCAGCCATAATCGCCAATACCCTACAACTACCACCTAATAAAGTTTACTATAATTATATACATTCACAGTCAAAAATCATTATAATATTGACAAAAATTTTTATTAATATTAAATTAATGTAAATTTTTATTTTAAATAATTTAAAGTAAGCTCTTTAACTTATTAACTTATCTGGGTAACTTTCGTGCCATTCGAGTACGTAATTATTGATATCGTGACGGGTTTGTAATACATCGTATTGTAGTAGTAACCTGTCCAAGTCACTACGAAGCCCTTAAGATATGGCTGGTATATGAAGAACGGCATTGGATCTGGTATCCACACGTACGGTGCATCATTATAGACAATACTGTATATCTGCCTTGATAACTGTATCTGCAACGTTTGGTTAGAGGTAAACGCAGCCTTGAGTAGTAAGTTATTAACTGTCGGATTATTGTACCAGGCATAGTCGCCCGTTGGCAATGAGCCCATTAGTATCGACATGGCTATCTGCATTATTGGGTCGGGCCAGTCCGCGCACCAGCCGACGCCATATATTAAGTGCCCGGTCACTGATGGTGATGTCCAACTATCAAACTCCGCTGATGTTACGTAACTAATCGCTGTTGGTATGCCTATTTGCTCGAGGTCGTGAGCCACTATCTCAAGTTGGGCCTCAACCATTGGTGTCACTGGTGGTATTACGTAAATGGATAGTGTCGGTATTTTCTGGCCGTTTGGATTACCAATTACTTTTCCATTTGGTAATACGGCGTAGAAGTTACCCTCCCAACCAGACTTATTGAGGTATTGTATTGCTAAATCGGTGTTATAACTGTAGAAGGGTAAGTTGCCTGGGTTATAAAGGACTGGGTTAAGTGGGGTAAATGGACCGAGATATAGCTTGGCCAGGGTCATATTTATCAATGGTGAGTAATACGTATAGAGTAGGGCTGTGTAGTTGATCGCGTGCTCTATTGCCAGCCTGAAGTCAGTAATGTTTGTGGGCCACCTCTGCGTGTTCATTGACAGCATCATGATACATGCTGGGGTTAATTCTGGATATGGATGTATTATTGATTGTGGCGGTAGGTATTTATTATATGGTGACCAGGCACTGTATAGTTGGCTTAAGAATGGCGGATCCACATAGGTTATTTGAGCCTTATTTTGCCCAAAAAGCACGACTCTGTTGGTGTGGGACTCCGAGATCTTTAGGTCAATTATTTGTATATGCCCAGGCTGGTCGAGTATGGGTAGTGAGCCTGGTGGGTAGTTGTTGCCCCAGTAATTCGGATTGATCTGAAGTATTATCTCCGTGAATTCACCTGGAGTTCCCGTAACGCTTTTAATGACGTAAGGACCTGTGCCAGGTAATCCATACTGGCATAGGTAACTATTTGGTTGGTTGGGCTCAACACCGCCGTGAGCATCAACGTAGGCTGGTGGGACTACGGCACCCCACCATGACGCAATGTCAAGTAGGAAGTACATGTATGGTCTTAGTAGGTTAAACTCCACTTTATAGGGCCCTAGAACTACAATTGCTTGGTTCGGGTAAGACATTATCTTCTGTATCGTTGAGTTATGCACATCGAAGTTACTCAATAAGTTGGCTAACGCATAAGCGCAGAGCGTTACATTGCTGGCGTAGGCCGCGTTGCCGGTTGCGTACGTCATGGCATCGCAGACTCCCCATGGTATGGCGTATCCGTAGTTCTCGTAAATGGTCTCATTGAATAGTAAGAACATGTAATTGCTAACTCCTGGTCCTTGTCCTATGATTATTGTTCTGTAGAAGCTGAACCATACTACCGTGGCGTTGAATTGTTCTCCATCAGTGAAGTAAACGCCCTGCCTAAGCGTGAAAATATAATGCTTATAGTCAGGACTAACAGTCCAATTAGAGGCTAATGCAGGTTCTACCCCATAAATGTTATTAGGATCCCAAATTACCAATGTTTGATATACAACGTTAAATATAGGGGTATCCTGTCCGTAAAAGCCTGTTGCTGGGTCTAGACAATCCGGCGATGTTGTTTGCGATATATCCACTAATTCGTTTGGGTTCGACGGGGCCAATGTAATCGTCTGATTTGAGACCACGGTGACTGTTGGCTTCGTAACGTTAATCACGGGCGGCGGCGCAGTGGGCTTCTTAGAAACAGGATGATAAGTAACAGCAAAATAAGCACCAACAGCCACTACTATGACTACTACTACCACGATCACTGCTAAGGCAGCCTTTGATAAGCCCGTATTAGCTTGTCCCGGCATAAACATATTTCGCTTAAGTCATTTTAAAGCATTACTGAGTACCTAGTTAATTAGGGAATTATATAGAACTATATTCAGCAATATTACCTTAATAATAAAATAAATTCCATAATATACTCATATAGTTACTCGCCAAGGTCCATACAATCAACCTCTTAATCTTAATGATAATGATATAGTCATCATTACATCAATCCATATTTGAAAATCAGTAATTGCAACGCCATATTATGAATACATGCAGTGTAGACGCTCGATGAATAGTATTGAATAGTAATCTCTCAATTCCCTTGGTTAGATCTCTATACACTCACGCTTAATTGTTGTAATTGGTGGGGTGGAATTAATTTTTATACCTGGTTGTGTTTAGTTTTTGATGGGTAAGTCGAGGTTTGTTGTTGCCCTTGGTGATTTCATTATTGAGGCTCCGATTGGTAGGAGGCAGGCTGGGGCTTTGTTGAGTTTGTTGAGGGTTTTGTATGTTGATTACTTGGGTGCTTACCGTAATTACCGCGGTGTCATCCTCAACATTGGTGAGTTTGTCCGCAGGTTGGCCCTTAGGATTGTTAGGGAGTTCGGCATTGAGTGTGGGGAGGATCCCTTTCTTCATGATCCTTGCCTTATTATTTATGATATTGGCTTGGACATACCGCCCATGGCCTTTAAGGTAAGCAGTGATGCTTCCTTTGAGGATATGCTGCGTGAGGTTCTTAGGAGAGGCTTTATTGACGTTGTTGGTGATTTACACGTGGAGGTCACATATGTGTATAGGGATGGTGGTAGGTTGAGGGTTGATGATGATTACTTTAAGGTTGTCGTTAATGGACCCGACGACGTATACATTGAGTATAGGGATCCTGGCGAGGAGTATGAGGAGTAATGCTTTACTAGGTCCCTACATTGTATTGCTTGACTATGGATCCTGAGGCTTCATTTGTGCTGGGCTTGGTTGGTGCTGTCTTTATGCTGATGTCTTCATTTGAGCTTATGTTTGTTTCAATAGGGTTAGCATGCTTATCATTAGCTTTCTCGTTGTTGTTCTCCTGATTCGTGTTGGTTCCCTAAGTGCGTTGATGGTTTCATTTATCAGCATAAACTTGAACTTTTGTGCTGTGGTGGTTATTATATACTTATTATTTATTAATTTCCTAGTCATTGGTTCCCTACTCGTGCTTGCGTAAGCAATGTATCATGTACTTGGTTTCTCGAATCCCTAAGTCGTTGTCTTAATTAGAGGTTGAACGTGAAAAGGCAACATTTATATAACCGGACTATAGCCAGTATCAATGAGTATCAGTACTGGATTAAGGGCTAACAGTGAATTCCCTGGTAAGGAACCATTCTACTTCAAGTCCTTTGATAGGATCATTGGCGTGGCTCACAACGTCAATGAGTTGAGGAGTGAGTTTGGGAGACTTCTTAATGTTGATCCAAAGGCCCTTGAGTATCACCTTAGGGAGGGCCATATTGTTCAGTGGCTTGAGTACATCGGTGAGGTTGAATTGGCTAGGAGACTTATCGGTATTAGTGATCCAGGTACAGCCTACGAAATAATAAATAACTACCTCACAGGTAGTAGGGATACCACGACTGAGGAGAAGCCCTCCACAAGACAGGGCAGAAGACCCAGTAGAAGGTCTAGGAATTCGAGGAAGACCTAATCATAATCAACCACTACCCTTAAAATAACTAGGGCCTTGATAAGGTACTTGGCATTCCCACGCCTTGTTTAGGTGCTCCTGGAGCCCCATGGCTGTTAATGCCAATTCCACAGCCGTTATCACACTCCCCGCTGTACTCAACCAGGTGAGCATTAGGGACATGTCCAGGGATGCCGTGGTTATTCCCACATTTAGCATCGCCATTATACCTAACCCATAATCTATCACCATGCGTATTAATGCGTATATTAAGAGGATCGTGATGATTAATACTGCCAGGTCAATGATCATGAATATGTAATTAGTCATTAAGCCTATGATCAAACCAGGCGATGCACCAATGACAACTGCTATAATGGGCATGGTAATTCTGCATAATTCCTATTTCCCATGGACTTAATCATTAGTAAACCCTGTATTAGGTATATTATATCAATAGTTATATAGCCTAGGCCAAGTTTAATATATGAAGAAAACAGCATTGCATATCTAATCACTGAGTATATGCCGACCAAGCCCAGAATATCACACCAACCATAATTAGTGCCTGGCCTAATCTTCTTATGATTATTCTCTGAGTGCCATGGCTCATGTATGGATTATTATCATAATTTACCTAAAAGCATTACCAATATCGTGGGCGTAAGGCTTATTAGAATTATCACGTTTACGAAAGTACATGTGCATTACAGCAAGTGGGCTTGTTAAGCGATTTAACGGTATTACCGCATTGAATGGTATTAGTTTCAGGATTGAATGTGGTGAGGCCGCAGCCTTACTGGGTCCTAACGGTGCTGGCAAGACAACAACCCTCAGGATACTCGCTGGCCTATTAAGACCGGACTCAGGGAGCGCCCACGTCTGTAACTTTGATGTTCAGAGGCAGCCGAGGAATGCTAAGGCATGCCTTGGTTACTTACCTGAGGATGCCGTACCATTCCTCAACCTCACTGTTAGGGAGAACCTGGAGTACGTCGCCGTGCTCAGGGAATTGAGTGATTCTGTGATCGACGAAACCATTAAGCTATTAGGCCTTGAGGACCTAGCCGACAGAACGGCTGGCTCATTATCAAGGGGTAATAGGCAAAGGCTTGCGATTGCTCTGGCAATCATGCATAGGCCCAGGGTATTGCTGCTTGATGAACCGCTTAATTACCTGGATATACCGACTCAGGAGAACGTGATTAGGCTATTCAGGGATCTTAATGCCAATGGTTCTACACTGCTGGTGTCGACGCATGTGATGTCCATTGCCGAGAGATTAACAAGCAAAGTCATTGTAATTAGTAAAGGTGTCATTGTTTGGCAGGGTACCATGAATGAGCTTAAGGAGATTGCGGCCAGTGCCGGTGAGAGAATTGAGGAGGTTGTGGCGAGGTTGATGAAATGAGGATCCTTAGGATTGTTTACTTCGAGATTAAGCAATTATATAGTAAGTGGTTCTTGGCCATACTCATAACTGTATTGATACTTTACGCATTCACGAGTTTTAGTGTTGGCGGTAGTAATCCTAGGTTAATCCTATATAACTTGAATTACTTTGTAATACTCCTCCTGATACTATACCTATCCACTTCATTCACTATTGTGAGACCGATGATTGATGTAGTCTTCACAACACAGATTGATCCTGTGGAGTATTATGTAGCCAGGGCGATTGCCACGGGCTTTATATACCCAGTAATTATGGTAATGATAACAGTGCCCACCATGAAGCCGGGCCTTGATATTACCTATTACGCAGCAACACTACTTTTTCTCCTGGGATTCTTCGTATTGTTCACAGCTAATATTCAATTAATCCCGTGGAGAGGCAAAATACCACTACTCGCGCCAATACTCATAATAATAATCCTGGGTTATCTCAAGCCTGAACTCTCGCCGTTATATGGCCTCGTGAGGCCAGGACTGACCTATGTGGTTTACGCCATGGCCCTCCTAATCCTTTCCATGGCTACAATACCCAGGCAATACATTAGGGAATTAGCCACCAATGCCTATGGAGTACTGGGCGAACAACCACCAATAATGCCCCGAAGACTTGGTGCCAGACTCACTGGTCTCCCAAGGACTACGTGGGGCGTTGTTTGGGCGACGTCAACAACTAACCTCACGTTTTTGATGAATTCACCCCAGGGTAGTCGGGCGGTGTCAATGAGGATCAATGTCTTCATAATACTGATACCGCTATCCACCTCCTTCGCAATCGCCTACTGCATAGTCGCGCTGCTTATTCACGACGCAGGCGCCCAGGTCTTCCTCTCCTCATTCTCCTTCTACACAATATATTTATTGCTCTATGTATCCTCGGCGTCCACGATTAGTTATGAAAGGCTGTGGCTAAGCCTATCCATAGACCCAACCCGGTACTTCAGGTATAGAATGGGCGCCCGGGCATTGATAACAGCAATAGCCCTACTGCCCTGGATCACAGCCTACGCACTGCAGGGCATGCGCTTCAGGCCAGCCATTTACCTGGCAATAGCTTTAGTCTCCACGGTAATGGTGGCGCCAGTGCTTAGTTGGTTAGTCGCGGCCTACGCTGGTCAACCCCAGGTTAGAGAACTCCAAATAATGCAGAGACCAATGACGTACTCCCTAAGGGTCCTCCTAATATTACTGTTTATTTTCATAAACATGTCAATATACATGACACCCTACGCCCTAGCCCTACTAGCCGTTTACTACCCGGTACTGGCCATACTGTGGCCAATAAGCACGGCACTTGCTGCAGTACTACTCATAGTATCAGCAGCCTTCCTCTACTACGTAGTAATTTCGGAGAGGAACCAAGTAATATGGACTTGGCTCGTGAATAAACTATCAGAGAATGGTTATATGTAGGTATTCCAGGCGTAACCTCATGAATCACTCATTACTTATTCCTCAACTGCGCTAGATATAGTTCTCACTACGGTCATTAATCATTCACGTGAGCTTCATGAGGTATCGATAGGTTTATAATGGAGAACCCAAATGTCGTGATTACCTATGTGGATTGCAGCACTCTCATCAAGTGAGGTGGGAAGGGATAGGCCCCTTGGCGTTAGGAGACTGAACATGAACCTGGTATTTTGGCGTGATAAGTCGGGAAGAGTAAATGCACTGCTTGATGACTGCCCGCACAGGCATGCCAAGCTTTCACTGGGCAAGGTAATTAATGGCAATATTCAATGCCCGTATCACGGCTTCGAATTCGACGGCTTGGGAAGGACTGTTAAGGTCCCTGCCCTGGGCAAGTCATCCGAAATACCAAAGTACCTAAGAGCAATTTCCATCCCAGTATATGAGGCCCACGGCATTATCTGGCTCTGGTACGGCAGCGGAGATCCGAGTAAGGCGCCAAGGTTCTTCGACGACTTAGACGGGCTAATTGCATACTCTGAGTATAGTGAGACGTGGAGTGTGTCCCTGCCGAGAGCTGTTGAGAACCAGCTTGACGTGTTTCACCTACCCTTCGTTCATTATAACACCATTGGTAGGGGTGGTAAGACCCTGGTCCACGGCCCACTGGTCAAGGTCCTTGATGATTACTCCTTCATTATCTATCCATTCAATGAGGTCGATAGAGGACAAAAACCACTAAGGAGCAATCAAATAGACGCCAGTAAGTTGAGGAATTACCTCTGGTTCATATACCCGAATGTTTGGGAGAACTACATATCCAGGAACATGAGGATTATAGCCTTCTTTGCACCCATTGACTCGGGTAGTACTAGGATATACGTAAGGCTTTACATGAGGGTGACCGGCGCCAGGGCGATAGATAGGGCAATAACCAAGTTACTGATGCCCTTCAATATCTACGTACTCCATCAAGACAGCAGGGTAGTACTCACGCAGTCCAATGATATTACCCACGACAAGCTAATCCATGCAGACTACCCAATAGCACTGTACAGGAGGATGTACCTAAGAGACAAGGAACTAAACAAACTATTGAACAGCGCAGTAAAGCCTTAACACGAATTAAGCCATTCCGAAATACCCCTTATAAACTTCTGGGGGCGGAAGTAACTTCTGGGGGTAGAAGCGCTCTTTGATTTGCGGCCGAAGGATAGTAGATCCAACCTCTTTGATAGGGAGGTTGAGCTTGGTAAGGTCGTTGAGTATGTCGGTAGGTTGGGTTTACCCATTACTTTGGTTCTTGGTTTTCGTAGGGTTGGTAAGTCATCCTTAATACTCGTGGCGCTCAGAGAATTGGGTCTTTCATCGATTTATATTGACCTTAGGAAGTTTGAGGAGAGGCAGTACCTGTCATATAGGGATTTCGTCCTTGAGCTTCAGCGTGAGGTTAATAATCTGGCTAGGAGGTTTCCTAGATTACTTGATTTTCTTAGGAATATTGATGGTGTTAGCATCATGGGTAATCAAGCCCTCTTCTCCTGGAAAAGCAGTAGTAGAGTTTCCCTGGCATCGTTACTTGACGCAGTAAATGAATGGGCTGGTAATGGCATTGTCATAGTCCTTGACGAAGCCCAGGAACTTGTTAAGGCGAGGGGATTCAACGTACTGCCTATCCTCGCCTACGCATACGACAACCTAAGGAATGTTAGGTTCATAATCAGCGGCTCGAAGATGGGCCTCCTATATAGGTTCCTTAGGGTTAAAGACCCTGAATCACCGCTCTTTGGCAGGGCAATGGGCGTTGTCGAGTTAGCACCATTTACTAAGGAACAGGTAATCGAGTTTCTAAGGCGAGGCTTTGAGGAGTTGGGTATTGAATTCAATGATTACGACACAGTTTACAAGGAACTTGGTGGTATTCCTGGTTGGCTCACCTACTTCGGACTTAAGTACTATGAGTATAGGGACCTTGATAGGGCTATTAATGGGACCGTGGACTACGCGACCACGTTAATAAGGCGGGAATTCGAGAACTTCCTGGCAGATAAAGCCGTTGCAAGGGATAGATACTTAACAATAATGAGGATCGTGTCAAGGGGATGTGCAGGCTGGGGCGAGATCAAGAATGGGCTTGAGGTAATGCTTGGTATGGAAATTAGCGACTCAAGAATTAGCGAATACCTAAGGCAATTACTCGACTCTGCCTGGATAGTTAAGCCAAACAATAAGTACTGCCCAGCGGAGCCATTAATAGGTAAGGCGTTTAGGGCTTGAAAAATATTTAAAGGAATGTACTGAAAAATAAGGTGACCAATTAATCATGGGTACATTTAGCGTCAAAGCGCGGATTTGGAACGTTAGGGAACCCGCAAAATCAATAGCCGTCAACTTACTCGTGGATACCGGCTCAACGTACACAGTAATACCCAGTAGGGTCCTTGAGGAACTCGGGGTGAAGCCCATTAGGGTCGTTAAACTAAGGCTCGCTGACGGTAGGGTTATTGAAAAACCACTGGGTGAGATTGGTATTGAGATTGATGGATTCACTGTGTCGGCCACACCCGTGGTCTTCGGTGATGAAGGTATCTACCTACTTGGCTCAGTGACCATGGAACAGCTAGGATTGATGCCGGATCCCGTTGAGAAGAGGCTGAAACCGACAGAGGCACTCATGATGGCCCTGATCAATTAAACGCCTCACTAATAAGGCTCAGCGACCCAAGCCTTATTAATCGCCTCATCAAAACAATCCTGATGGGCAATACGTTAGCCAGGGTTAGGATTTGCAACCCACGGGACACGACCAAGTGCCTAGAGCTTGACCTACTCGTAGATACCGGCAGTACCTATACGTGGATTAAAGCGTCGAGGCTTAGGGAATTAGGTATTGAACCAATGACAAGGTGGAAATTCAGAACAATCGAGGGTAGGGTAATCGAGAGGGAAATTGGTGAGGCGGTCATTGAGTGCATGGGTGAGAGAGCAACAAGGATTATAGTCTTCGCAGAGGAAAACGACGCAGAAGTGCTAGGTGTAGATACATTGGAAGGTCTCAGGCTAGAGGTGGACCCAGTAACAAGGCAATTAAAGAAAATCGAAGCACTACTAGCCATTTAATTAAATACCTTCATTTCACTTAGCAATCTAAACACAAGCAAAGCCATAACCTAACGTTATATCTACAATTCGCTAACAAGACCTAGTTATCTTCATTGTGACGCATCATTCTCAACATTGATCATGCCGCAATATATTTATTCCTGCTCCGCATAATCATACCTTAATGGTTTTGAGGAGACTTGCGTATTTTGATGAAAACGCGGATACAAGTTGGATCTCCCATGACGTCGGCAAGGAGCTAATTAATGAATTAAGTAGGTACGGTTTTGAGGCTGTTGATTATGACGGCTTAATTAAGGTTATTAGAGACGCCATCAGTAATAATGCCCATGAATATGCAATAGCCTTTGTAAATGATATTGTTCCATACGAGTTATTTCACGATAATGTCGACCCAATGAATAGCCTGTTAATGCGATTCATAGCCAAGGGAGGCACGGTTGTCTGGATTGGGGACGTACCATTTTGGTACAGGACTAAGCAAGGTAATAAGGGAGATAGGGAAAGCACCTTCGACAAACTCCTACCATTTAAGGCATTAGGAGTCTTTACTGTATTCACGGAATCACTAAAAACGGCATCGACCATATGCGTCGGCGGTAAGTGCGCCACGTGGATATCAAGAAGGCCAATAATCTACCCAGGGGATGTTGAGACCGTCATGCTCAAGGAGTGTGGTAAGGATCATAAGTACATTTACCCACTAACGAAGACATTAACCATCGTTAGCGGCCTCTATCCATTACCTAAGGGAGAGATCGAACTAACAATCCGAAAACTAAGGTTAGAGTGGTGGGAGTGGATTAAGAGATCAATAGGTAAAGCCAAGGTGGGAATCGGCATTGGGCCAGCCTCGATAGAGCTTGAAGCCCCTGAGCCCAAGTAGTTCGAGAAAAAGATCTCATCAAAAACACTTTACTGGGAAGCAGCGCCAGCCTGGATCAAGTGCTTCGGGAGAGGTCACTTCATAAGGCTATTCGACGAGCCCTGGAGTCCAAATATCATAAGTAGTAAGGATCTTGAGGATAGGGCGTTCGTAATAAACCACTATGTCGAAAAGGTCTCTCGAATAAAATAGACCTATACTTCATAAATCGGAAGAATGATGCAAGGTGAGTATTTAATTTAAAGTTGGTCGACTAATGCCATTAATAACCATGGAAAGGGCTAGATAGCTCTCCTTAATTATAACCATTAATCAAGGCATAAAACAGGAATAAACAAGCGTGAAAAATATGATGAGTGGTGGGGCCGCCGGGATTTGAACCCGGGATCACTCGGGATCTCAAGCCCGCAGGCCTTTTGCACTGTTGCCTGCGGTGGCTGCCCAAGCCGAGCATCCTAGCCAGGCTAGACTACGGCCCCAATTCGATTTTTTCGCTCGTGTTTTTAAGTTTTTGCTAATGGTATCTTCATGATGACGTTTTAATCATCTTAGGTCATTACTTGTTGGTGTTGTTCTCCTTAGTATTGGGTTTATCCTTCTTTTCTCTTTGTTCTAGTATTTCTACCCATGTTAGGAAGCAGTCGGTTACCGTATTTCCAGTCCATTTCTGCTTCTCCTCGTCATCCATGTCCATCATCCCAGGTACTTCCTGAAGAAGTTTACAGTCCTATCCCAGACATCCTTTGCGGCTGCCTCATTGTATACCGGCCCGCCTTCCGTGGCGAAGGCATGGTACGTGCCTGGGTAGAAAGCCATTTCAAACCTGGATCGGTCTCCACCCATCAATATACGTCGAGAGGGGATATTACGTGGTCTCAATAACTCACGCCAACGTGATGGACAGCCCACTCAAGGAGCCAGTCTGCCAAAAACTAAGCAAGTGGCTTAATGAGGCGAGTGACGAGAGGAGGAAGGAAAGGATAACAAAGGCAATACAAAACCTAAAGTGCCTCGACGAATAACCCACCCAAACCCACGGGCCAGAAAAATCTTCTTTTTGCTCTTCCCTTGGCAATGTCTTTAGGCATTATTTGTGGCCTTATTAGGTTTTCGTTATCGGATTTTTCAGAATAGGCCTTGTTATTTCCCATGCTTCTTTAGAGATAATTTTTTAAGTGTCTGCGGTAATCGATCCTTGGTTCTTGAGGTTTTAAGTATGGCATCCTTAAAGGAGGAGATGGAGAAGAAGATTATGGAGATTTTACCGCCCGAAGCCAAGTTTTCTAGGGTTGATTTCGAGGGACCCAACGTCATTATCTACGTAATGAACCCGAGTTATGTAATGGAGCACAGCGAGTACATAAAGACCCTGGCTAAGGAGTTGAAGAAGTACATAATCATTAGGGGTGATCCTAAGGTTAGGATTAGGGAGGTTGATAAGTTGAAGAGGGTCATAACGGACATGGTAACTAAGAGCGTTGGCTCAAACATAATTGATGACATAGTGGTTGATGAACCGACTGGTGAGGTCTATGTTTACCTAAAGAAGCCCGTCAGGGAGAGGAGTAAGTTGGAGAAGGAGATTTTGGCTGAGACTGGTTGGAAGCCTTGGATAATAGCCACTGCACTAGAGATGGGTGCTGGACTGCCTAGGTCGGATATCGACGCTGTTAAGCAGATACAATTGGCCACGGCTAAGGATAGACTTGAGTTCCTCAGGAGACTTGGAATGAGGATCCATAGGGAACCCGTGTATAAGGACGCTAGGATAACAGTAACCGGTCTTGGAGCCCAGATGGAGGTTGGTAGGAGCGCCATATTGATTAGGACAAAGGAAAGCTCAATACTCCTGGACTGCGGTGTTAAACCCTCAAGCTCCGGCGACGAGGCACCACTGCTTGATGAGCTTGACCTGGATACCCTGGACGCTATTGTTATTACCCACGCACACATGGACCACATTGGCTTTGTGCCATACTTATTCAAGTATGGTTATAAGGGCCCCGTCTACATGACCGAGCCAACGAAGTACCTAATGGAGGTACTACTCACAGACTATATCGAACAGGCAGAGTCTGAGGGTAGGGTTCCACCGTACAGTAGGCAGGACCTCGCCCAAGCCCTCTACCACACAATAACCCTTAACTATGCTGACCATCCAACGGATATATCACCAGACACGAAATTAATGCTCTTCGATGCAGGGCATGAGGTTGGTTCGGCTGTGGTTCACCTACACATTGGTAATGGCCTTTACAACATTATTTATACGGGTGACATGAAGTATGGCCCAACCAGGCTTTTGAACCCAGCCCATAATAAGTTCAAGAGGGCTGAGTTGCTCATCATGGAGAGTACGTATGGTGGTAAGGAGGATATTCAACCACCAAGGCAGGAGAGCGAACAGAAGCTTGTTGAGTTGGTTAAGCACACTGTTGAGCATGATGGTAAGGTGTTAATCCCCGTATTCAGTACGGGTAGGGCCCAGGAAATACTCCTGGTGCTTAATGAGGCCATTAATAATAAGCAATTGTCTAAGGTGCCCATTTACGTTGACGGCATGGTCCTCGAGACACTAAACGTACACTTAATGTTCCCTGACTACCTCAATAGGACCCTTAGGGAGTTGATTTATGATGGCGTGAATCCATTCCTCAGTGAGTATGTTAAGCCAATCGAAAGGGCTAGGGATCCTGAGAAGCGTAAGGAGCAGGTCATGGAGATACTACAGGGACCACCAGCCGTGATACTGGCTCCGCATGGCATGCTCAATGGAGGCCCAATAATGGATTACTTCGTGCATGCGGCCGAGGACGAGAGAAACATGTTACTATTTGTTTCTTACCAGGCCGAGAATACGATTGGTAGGAGAATTCAACAGGGTGAGAGGAAATTGACAGTTAGGTATTACTCAGATAGAGTTACGCTTGATATTAAGATGAAGGTTGATTCAATACCAGGGTTCTCGGGACATAGTGATAGGAGACAATTATTTAATTATGTTAGGAATATGGAACCTAAGCCACATAAGGTAATGCTTGTTCATGGCGAACCAGCCAAAATAATGAACCTAGCACTGGCACTTGAACTTCAGTTGAAGATGCCAACGGTGTTCATGAATAATGGGGAGACCATTAGGCTTGTCTAGGGCTAGTCCTTCCATAAACAATAAACATTACTATCGCCAATATCACCACGACAATAGCAATCAGGACTAGAACCGCAACAGTGGGTTTTTGCGGTGGTTTATAATTAAGGGCTGTGATTACATACATTGCCGCGGACCACGTTAATGGCGATGTCGTCGGCAGCGGATAACCAAGCCTTGGGTCAATAGCCTCAGGCAATAAACCATACTGTGAATGCTTAATACACCAAGTAAGTATGTTCAACGCACCCGTGTGATTACCAACCTCCTCGTAATACATTGCCAGGAATAATGTGGTTATCAACCATGGAGGATCCGGCGCAGTACTATCATACAGGCTTGAGTCATAGTGATAATCATCACCTGGAAACCTGGCCAATCCGCCATTAACCATCAACACACGTATTACGGTATTAACAGTACTTACTGCCCTGGCGCTGCGTGGATTTATCAATCCCATGGCTATCGGGAGTATTACTGATGAGTCGGGTATTCCATTAGGTGCGTAAGTAACCTGAGAACCACTACCTGTGTATATCACCGTCTTAGTAAGAGCTTGGGAATAGAAGTTCTTTGAGTAGAAGTATTTTTGTATGGTGGCGTTTAATTCATTAGCAATCCTCAGTATTTCGGTATTGTTTAGACCCAATGCCCTATATACCTGCGCTGCGGCGTATAGACCTAGGTCATCAATTGCCTGGGTCCAGAAGTTATAGGCGTAGTTACTCTCCCATATGCTTAGGTCCTGTGGTATTAAACCATTATTCTCATTAATACCCTCTAATTCCCAATTCAATGACTTATTTATGCAGGGCATTACCTCCATTAGGAACGTCTTATTATGGGTATAAACATAGTACTGCCAAACACCGATTTGGAACAAGCCAATACTATCATACTCAGGTATTCCGAAGGTCTCATCTGGAGCCCCAGTCCAGAAATTATACCGTGTGTACCAAGTACCACTTACGTTCTGTGCACTGCACATCCATAGCCAGTACTTCATTGCTTGTTCGTAATAACCAGCCGTTTGAAGCGCCATTGCTGCAAATGATGAGTCCCTAACCCAGGTATAGAAATAGACGGGTTCCGGCGATGCAATGAACTCCCCAGTAACTGGGTTTTGATCATCCATAATAAGGAGTAGACTGAGGTAGTACTCAGTAAGTAATGCACCGCTTAACCTCGGTCTCCTGGCCAGGCCTAACCAATTACTCACCTCATTATTGTTAATACTCATTAGCTCACTAATTGGCATAGTACTGGTGCTACCCAGGTTCAGCGCAACGTATGTGTAATTACCATGAATACTAAGTACAGTCCACCCACTCACGCTCTCAACATCAATCCCCCTGTTTGAGTATATACTGAGTTGCAGTGGTGACTTAATTACTAAGTATGTACTATTAATTACCTGGTAGTTGTACGTCCTTGGCATGAATACATTAATGGTAAGTGACGCATTTGATTTACTTATCATGACTACGGTAGTGTAATTAGGCGGTATGAATATTGATACCTCACCATTACTTCCCTTAATAATCACAGTATTATTAAGTTCAAGGTAAGCCTTGCTTGTGTTTCCTAGACCCATGATTGTGACGTTTATACTGAGTAATCCGTATTGGCCATAGAATATCTGTAGGATTGATGGCGGTCTTGAGGACTCCCCATTCAGTACTGGGCTTGGTATTGGATATTCCGTGGATATGTATATGCTCAGGTTCCTCCAATTACTAAGTAGTAGGTACGCTGGTGATGATGTATTTATTGGCATTTGAACAGTACTTTGTTCTTGAGTTAATGAGAGAATTATTATTGATATGCCGATTATCAATAATACTGCTCCAATGATCAGGAATATTGTTTTCCTAATCATTAATTAACTAACCACACGAAGCACTTTAATGCTTTACTTACAACTCACGTTAATTACATCATTAGGCGTATTATTTTTAATGCTGAGACTCACGTTAAATGAAGAAAGAAATATGCTGGCGTACCTACTTGGTATTGTATTAGCTGTGATCGCGTCATTTACCTGGGCAATATCGCCAATACTCTATAGGGTCGGTGCAACGGATAGCGCCCTCGACGACTTAATATCAAACTCCCTAGGCGCCTTCATACTGGCTATGCCCTTCATATTACTTAAACCACCATTAAATGGTGGTGCGTGGCTTTATGGAACGCTCTTCGCCGTGCTCGGGCCCGTGTTTGGCACATACGTATTCCTAATTTCACTTAGATATGCTGATGTTGGTATTGCCAATGTGATATCGTATGCCTACGTAGTTATGTTACCAATAATCCTACTCGTGATTAGTCCATCATACCTAGTCTACACGTGGCCTGCCATATTGATAATGATTGGTTTATACCTAATAATGGGTTCTGGCAAGGGCACATTTTATGGATACTTCATGTCATTACTCTCAGCCATACTCTACGCCTTCTCCTTCCTAGCCCTTTATAGGGCCTATGACTATACGAACCCCTGGGGCATAATATTGATTAGGGGCATTACCCTAATGATCGGTGCATTACTACTGAAAATAACCATTGAGGGCTTCAGAATTAGGGTCAGTAGTAAGGTTTTCCTCGGCGGATTAATTAGTTATGGCATTGGTGGCCCACTCTACGTCTTATCAGTGGATTATGCAGGGATTGCCGTACCAACACTAATAACGGCATTATCACCCGTAATCACCGAGATCCTAGCAATAGTTAAGCTTAAGGAGAGACTGAATTTAAAATCATCACTAGGATTTGCAATAGTCATTATAGGCATAGTAATAGCCACATTAATCGGCGTGCAGGTTTAAAATACCCAACTGCGGTATTTAGTTCTGGTGATGATGGGTCGATGATATGGATGAACGATGATTTAGGAAGAGACGAGCTGATGAATAAATAATTCGATTGTAAATGAATAAAGAAATAAATTATGATTTTAACCCAAGGTATGTCGCATTATGGTAGTACAATACCAACCGCACCTGCAAAGGCTAGTATAAAGAATGCGAAGCCATCAATAATTGATATTACGCCAGCCACCTTGCCTATTACTGGTTTATTCATGTAATGGGCAGCCGCAAGTAATATTGTTATTATAGGTAATAGGCCGATAGCGAATGATAGCATCACAGCCCTTAACATAATAAGTTCCGCCGTTATTAACGCGAAGAATATGCCAGTGAACCAGAGGGCGTGGTTCATGGCCATTAAGTTCTTACCTACGATTAGACCGATACCCAGCATCCATAGCAGTAGTACGAATGCGGCGGCTACCGTTGCGCCGAATACATCGCCTTCCATTATCACAAAGGCCATGGCTATTGTCTCCATTAAAGCACCTGAGAGAAGCACGATACCGAAATCCCGCGGCTCATTCTTACCCACACCCATATTAACAAAGCCTATTACGAGGAGCATGACCGCGGCTTCCCAGAACAGAGTATTCAGAGCTGTCTGCGCCACGGAAACCATATTGATATGCTTCAGTAGGGCATATTTTTAAATATTACCTTATATTTACTTATATCCATAGTAAAACCTTAAAATATATCAGTAAGATAAAATTTATAAAACTATTAATCAGTATAGTCATGTGAAGATATGAGCAGCTCTACATTTAATGAGTTCCTGAAACAAAGAAACCTACTATTAAACGCGGGTAGTTATGAAGAGGCTAGGTCAAACTTCAGGTGGCCACCACCTGGTGAGTTTAACTGGGCTGTGGATTACTTCGATAAGTACCTAGCGGAGACCTCCACAAATCCAGCCCTTATTTACATAAATGATGAGTTATTCAAGTCAGGTGATTCAAGGATTCTCAGCTACCATGAACTTAGGGCTCGATCCAATAAATTAGCCAACGCACTTTCGGACCTTGGTATCGGCCGTGGGGATGTAATCATGGTTATGCTAAATAATAAGCCTGAGCTCTTCGAATCATTCCTAGCTCTCATGAAAACAGGTGCTGTAATTTCACCGGCAACCACCCTATTACTACCGTCGGATATTGAGGATAGGGCATCAAGAGCTCACTTCAAGGCCATTATTGCAGATCCAGAGGTGGTTAGTAGGATTGACCAGATTAAGGGCAATCTCGAGAAGCTCGGCGTTAAGTACTTCATAACCCTTGGTAAGCCAGGGCCTGGATGGCTTGATTACTATGAATTAATCAGTGGCAGGTCAGAGAACTTCCAGGGAGTTAAGACCAAGTCAGATGATTTACTCCTGGTTTACTTCACATCAGGTACCACCGCTAAACCCAAGATGGTCATGCATACACAGTCAAGCTACCCAATTGGCCATCTAACAACCATGTACTGGGTTGGTGCTAAGCCGGGTTATAAGCATATGAACATATCAAGCCCAGGTTGGGCTAAGTGGGCTTGGTCAACATTCTTCGCGGCCTTCAATGCTGGCGCCACTACCGTGGTTTATGACTATAGTGGTAGGTTTAGTGCGGCTAATCACCTAAAGATACTTGAGAGTTACGGTATTGACACACTATGTGCGCCACCAACTGTCTGGCGTATGATAATTCTCGAGGATCTAACAAAGTATAACCTTGAGAAGATTAAGAGCTTCGTGAGCGCCGGCGAACCCCTCAATCCAGAGGTTATTGAGCGTGTTTATAAGGCAACTGGTAAGTACATACGTGATGGTTATGGACAGACAGAGACCACGCTAATGGTTGGTAACTTCCCAGGCATGAAGATTAAACTGGGCTCAATGGGTAAGCCGGCCCCCGGCTATGATATAGTCCTCGTTGATGAGGATGGAAACCCAGTCAGCGTTAATAAGGATGGGCACATAACGGTTAGGACAAGCCCAAGACCCATTGGCCTAATGATTGGTTATGATGATGAGAATAAGAATAAGGAGGTATTTAGGCTTGGCTTGTACTTCACGGGCGATGTGGCCTTCATGGATGAGGAGGGCTACTTATACTTCGTTGGCCGTGCAGATGACGTCTTCAAGTCAAGTGACTATAGGATTAGCCCATTCGAACTTGAGAGCGACTTATTGAAGCATCCAGCCGTTGCCGAGGCCGCCGTTGTACCAAGCCCTGACCCAATAAGGGGCTTCATACCGAAGGCATATATAGTCCTGAAGCCAGGCTATAAGCCAAGTAAGGACTTGGCTTACGATATCTTTAAGTTCATAAGGCTCAACATAGCCCCATACAAGAGACCCAGGGCTATTGAGTTCGTGTCCGAGTTACCCAAGACAATTAGCGGTAAGATTAGGCGTGTTGAGCTTAGGGGTATTGAACGTGAAAAGAGGAATAAGGGTGTTAGAAGTGAGAATGAGTACTTTGAGGATGACTTCCCCGATATAAAGCAATTGAAGGTGTAATACACATTATTAATTTAAAATGATTTTTAAAATTACATTATATTATTTTCCTAATGTCCAGCACAATAAGGAGGATTAGCCTTGGGGTAGACTGGCTTGATTATGCAATGCTTGGTGGTGTTCCAAGAGGTAATTGGCTGTTAATAACTGGTGAGCCTGGTGTTGGTAAGTCAATACTCACGATACAAGCCGCTGGAGCCAATGTGGACGCTATGCCAGTGGTCTACGTAAGCACTGAGACCAAGTTCTTCGATGTTGTTAGACAAGCGAAGCAATTCAATATTGACCTGTCAGACGCTGTGAGTCTAGCTGATGTCCTCGCTGGTAAGGTCAAGGACATGAAGACGAACCTAGTTGTTATTGATCTATTCGGCCTAGCTAGGCAATACCGTGAGTTACTCAGGGCTAGTGAGGAGGAGGGTAAGTCGAGGGCTAAGTCGCCATTGAGTATGGAGGTGGTTATGGCCAGCATTGAGAAGGCTTACGAGACACTTGGGGTGAGTGAGGAGGGTAAGGTTACAAAGGATGTATTAGTAATCATTGACTCCCTGGCTCCCATGTGGGCCCACGCGCCTGCAATGGCTAGGTTAATAACATATAGGCTTAGGCAGAGACTATATCGCTCTAATGTCACGGTGATAATGACCAATCAATTCGCTCCAACCACCGGAATGACCTTTGGGTTCGGTGCTGAGCATATTGCGGATGCCATAATCCACATGTGGATTGAGCAGCCCGAGAAGAAGAAGGAGATTGAACGTTGGCTCATCATTAAGAAGGCTAGGTTAACAAATCACTATAGGAAGGCCATGAAGTATGAAATTGAGCCTGAAAATGGATTAACACTTATAGAGCCTAGTATTGAGGAATTGAGGAAGTGGTTTGATCAGTATGGAGGTAAACAAGAATCAAGCGAGGAGTAGTGAGAGCTGTAGCGACAGGTTAATTAGGGCTATGGAGAGGTTTTTATGGACCTTAATAGGTAATGATAGTAAGGATGATGTGGTGACTGACCTTAAAATATGCGGAGATGCTGCTAGGCCATATCTAGATGTTGTTAATGGTAATGACCCTGGAAATACCCTATCAGCTGCGCTATCGTATTATCAATATGTTAAGCTCATTAGAGGCGAGTTAAAGGTGAGTAGGGATTACTTGATTGGCATTGGTGATGATCCAAATGATCCAGGCGTAACCTATTCATTGATTATTGAAAATATGACCCGCGCATTAAGGGCCCAGGACTATGTAACAGCGGCCTTTCTGGCCGATCTAGCCTTCATAATTAGGTCGTATGCATTATGCCTAGGTAATAATGATAGGGATGTATGTGATTGGATCAAGAGGGCATTTACTGCAAGGGTTTTAATAATGAGAAGGACTAGCAACTATTAATGGGTCTGAACTTATAACCGTAATTAATTAATCCATAGGTACCATCCATCTTCACCATCCTAAACACAACCTCAACATCAATACCTGGGTTCAGCTTGTCAGGATCCATGCAATCCACTATCTGCCCAATAACCTTGACACCACCTAGATCCACAATACCCACTATCAATGGTTTCATCTTCTCAAACTCAACAGGTACTGAATAAAGTACTGTGAAGTTGATAAGTTTACCAGTGCTTGGTAATGGGTACGGCTTAAACTCCCTGGAACCGCACTCACATACTGCCCTTGGTGGGAAGTATACACGGCCGCACTTAACGCATTGAACACCCTCAAGCCTATAGTACTGGGACATCCTCCTCCAGTACCTTGGTATGGATAATCTCTGGTCGACCATGTCAGCCCACCCTCCTGAGTACTATTGATGTCGATACCAAATCGAAGCCAGCCATATCCTGAACAATACCCAGCTCAGCCCTGCCCAGCGACTCAAAGGGCTTTACGTTCATGAGCTCCATAACCATTAAGGCCAACTCATACATTCCCGAGGCACCACCTGGGAATCCCATGGACTTAAGCCCACCACTGGCATTAATAACTAGTTTATTACCAACATCTAATGTACCCGCAGATAATAGCCTCGGTGTTTCACCAGGCCTTACCAGTCCCATTGATTCCAACGCCAACATGCCAAGTATACTATACGTATCATGAACCTCGGCAAGACTTACATCGCTTATTGAGGCATGCGCCATCCTAAGGGCCATATTTGCAGCATCCCTAACAGAGTACAACTCAGTGAGTGAGTCTCTCTGGCCTGTGTATGTTCCGTAGGCACCAACACCTATCCCATCAATCCTTATCACAGCATCACTCTTTAACGGCTTATTGCATAGAACAACCGCGGCTGAACCATCAACCGCAGGCGCCACGTCATAAAGCCTCAATGGATCAGCAACAACCTCTGATTCAAGAACGTCCTTAAGCGTTGCCTGTTTCTTCATATAGGCAAGTGGGTTCTTACTACCTCTCTCGTGCATTTTTATTGGCCATATTGCCAAGTCCTCATAATCATACCCATACTTAATCATGTACTCCTTCATAGCCATAGCCGCCTGGGCCGCGGGTGTTACCCCAAAGAAGCCCTCATACTCATAATCAGTGATTGTTGATAAAGCCTTATTCAGCTTCACGTTAATTACATCATGCATCTTCTCAACGCCGACAACCGCCACACAGTCATAAATACCCGCCTTAACCATGTTATAGGCCTCTAGAACTGCGATACCGCTCGATCCATCTCCACTCTCGATCCTAATTGCGGGTATCCTCCTTAAGCCAACGTAGTCCATTAAATATGCGCCCAAAACACTCTGGTCCTGAAGTACCTCAGAGAAGGCATTGGCTACGTATATTGCTCCAAGGTTTGCATTACCAACCTGGTCAAGGACCTTCAGGAAGGCTTCGGCAAATAATTCCTTAAGCCCCTTCTCATAGTGCCTACTTCCTGGTACTAGGGAGTGGGCTACGATGTATACTTCTGTCGTATTAAACACCAACAGTTGCCATAAATGTGAAGTTTTTAAATATTCCCTGAATATAGTCATTTAATGGTTGAGGAGACAAGCCTTGAGGATTTATTTACAAGAATTGATAATGGCGAATTGAAGCTTCATGAATTAGATAAGTTCTTTAATGATTCGAACAAGGCAACCGAGGTTAGGAGGAGGTATATTGAGACAAGGATTGGTGTGAGCCTTGAGAGTCTTGGCAAAACAGTAATTGATTTCAACACAGTAGTTGGTAAGAATATTGAGAATACAATAGGGGCTGCCCAAATTCCTGTAGGTATTGCTGGTCCTTTACGTGTGATTGGTGATTACGCCAATGGGCTTTACTACATACCTTTGGCAACAACCGAGGGCGCCCTAGTAGCCTCTGTAAATAGGGGCACTAAGATAGTTACTGAGGCTGGTGGCGCAAGGAGTAAGGTCATTAATGATGGCATGACGAGAGCACCTGTCATAGCAGTACCGAGCGTCATTGATGCTGTTGAACTGGTTAATTGGATTAATGAACACTTCAATGAAATAAAGGGCGTGGCTGAATCAACCAGCAGGCATGCAAAGCTTGTTAGTATTCAACCATTCATTGTTGGTAATAATGTTTGGCTTAGGTTTAAGTTCACAACTAGCGATGCTATGGGTATGAATATGGTGACCATAGCCACAGACAAAGCCATTAAACACATACTCAGTAACTTCCCAAGGGCTCGCTTAGTTGCACTCAGTGGTAATATGTGTGTTGATAAGAAGGCAAATGCCGTGAATTTCCTGCTTGGTAGGGGTAAGACCGTGATTAGTGAGACGGTAATACCAAGGAGTACCCTTGAGAAGTGGGGCGTCACTGCTGAGGACGTTGCCGAGGTCAATAATAGGAAGAACTTACTCGGTTCAGCATTGGCTCATTCCTATGGATTTAATGCTCATTTCGCTAATATAATTGCGGCAATATTCATAGCCACTGGGCAGGATGTTGCTCAGGTTGTTGAATCTAGCATGGGTATCACTTGGATAGAGCCTCTCGACAATGGTGACCTATATGTATCAGTAACATTGCCAAGCCTTGAGGTTGGTACTGTTGGCGGTGGCACCGGACTGCCAACACAGAGAGAAACTCTTCAAATGCTTGGTGTATATGGTTCGGGTAACCCACCTGGAATTAATGCATTGAGGTTTGCTGAGATAGTGGCTGCTGCCGTACTTTCTGGTGAGGTTAACTTGATTCTTGCCTTAGCGAGGGATGAGCTTGCAAGGGCTCATGAAATGCTTGGTAGGGCTGGTAAGAGGAATAGTGTATGAGAATCTAAATGTTATAAATATATGTTTGTCTACATATTCCTACGTACTCTCTATAGTACATAAATTGAAATGATAAGGCTTATAAAGAGTTGCATTTAATAAGTTACTTTGGGGATTAGTTTGGTAATTTATGTTTCTCCCGATAAAAAGGTCGTTGAGAAGACGCTTCAAACCGAGCTTAAGCGGATAATGCTTAGTGAGTTGATAGACGGTGAAGTAATTATTGGCGCCGCTATCATTGATTCAAATGGCATCCCACTTATTTATCACATCCCAAACACCCTCACCGTTAAATCCCTTAAAAACCTCCTCTCCCTCATAGAGTTCGTCGATCATACCTCTAAAATCAATGATGACCTCCTCGGTCCATATCAATACCTCATTATTCGCTTCTCAAACTTCAAAATTGCCTTCTTCGAAATGGGTTCTAAGGGTTGGTTGATGGTTTTTGTTAACCCTGTTTGGCACGTTGAGAATGTGATGTCAAAGATTAAGCAGTTCATGCTTAAGGTTCAAAGGATGATTTAAAATAATTAAATTATTTAGGTAAAAATTGCCGCCTCAAATATATTAAGGGTATTCATCCAATCCTATTTTGAATGACGAGGATAGTGGGTAGTGTAAAAATACCTGAGATGGAGATTAAGGAGGAGGTTACATTAACTGCGTCAAATACTGCCGTGATCGTTGTTGACATGCAGAATGACTTCGTAAAGCCGAACGGTAAGTTATACGTACCAACTGCGCAGGCTACAATACCAGCAATAAGGAAGCTACTTATGAAGGCTAGAGATTCTAACGTACCAATAATATACACACAGGATTGGCACTTTAAGAATGACCCAGAGTTTAGGATTTGGGGTGAGCACTGCGTCATGGGTACGTGGGGCGCGGAAATTGTGGATGAACTTAAACCCGTGCCTGATGATATCATAATAAGGAAGCGCAGGTATGATGCGTTCTTCGGTACTGACCTTGACTATGTGCTTAGGCATGTAGTTCATGCAATGAACCTAGTAATAGTCGGTACTGTGGCCAATATATGCGTACTACACACTGCAGGTAGTGCTGCACTTAATTGGTATAATGTCGTTGTACCAATTGATGGAATATCCGCATTAGATGAATTCGATTATTACGCTGCCCTTAGGCAGGTCTCATTTCTATATAGGGGCATACTCACTAAGGTTGATGGAATTAGATTTGCATAGATTATGCATCCCTCTAATCCTAACTTTCTCAAATAGCTTTAATATGATTGTTTTTGTGATGGTAATTCACTTTGATTTTATGATTACATATTATGTATTACACTTTGAGAAAAATTTAAATATTGGTTAAGAATAGAAAAATTAATGGGTCAAGACTTTGATGTTAGGATTGAAGACCTGGTCAAAGTATTGCTTCATAGTGATTCTCACTGGATTGATTCTCTGAGAAGGATTGATTTTGGTGATAGGATGAAGATTGTCCATGAGGCCATAAATGCTGTTTTACCTGACTTTGTTGACTGTGTTAATAAGTCCTTGGATAGTGATGTACCTAGGCTGATGTATATTGGTTGCTTTGATATGGTGTGGCAGAGCATTGAAAATACGGCTAAGAACTATATCAGGGATTAAAATAGTGTGAAAGTTCTTTAAAACGGTAAGTAATTAGTTAATTAAGTTGAGTGAACGTAATCGTATTAGTGAGGATTGGCGTAGGGATGCCCTATTCATAGTTATTTCAATAGTTACGATAATAATTACAATAATAATACTGATAAAGTCAGGCCTAGCCACGTCTAGATATGAAATGCCTAGGTACCCATTCTACCTCATCGAATCTGAACTCATATATCTAACTCAATTAATACTCATTGGGATTAGACTTAGTATTATTTTTAATAGGGGCATGGGCTATAAAATAGAAACCACGGAATTAATCAAAATAGCTGCAGCCCAAACATTCACATCATTACTAATACCAGGTTTCTACATAGGTGGTGAGGCCGTGTCGATAGCCTACTTAACATATAAGGGGTTGCCAACGACCAGAGCCACTGAGGGTGTTGTGCTTCGTTATACTATCGATACAATAACACTGACGTCCATAATACTCGTGCTTTACCTATTTAATCTTGTGACGGTACCGATAATAGCACTCATAGTGGCATTAATACTACTTATTGCCTATACTGTACTCTTCATAACAATAGTAAACGCAAGGCTGGGTGGATATATTGAACGTATATTTAGGTACATAAGTTTACGTATTAAGTTTGTAGGTAATTTCATATTAATAAATCAAAATGAAACTTATGGACTGAAATTCACGCCACTTGAGAACTTGGCACTTTTTATAATATCCATTACCCAATGGTTTCTGTCAGGTCTCAATGTAATGCTAATATTCTACGCATTCGGTGTTCACATTGGACTCATCACTGGGATTTTAATCTCATCGTCATATGTAATCCTTACATACGTATCAGTATTACCTGGATCAGCCGGCATTGGGGAACTCGCGAACCTATATGTACTAAATAGCCTCGGCCTAGGTAATTATTACTTAATTTATGATGTTTGGTTTAGGGCAATAACGTACATAGTGCCGCTGATTATACTAATGCCCGCATTCCTCAGTATATCCAGGAAGTTAACAATGATCAATACTAATCATAGGAGCTCTCGGTAGGTAATTCCGTGATCCTCGACGACGCACCCTTAATTATTGAATCAATAACCCTTATTGCGTTTTTCCTGGATAAGTAATGATTATCATTACCACAATACGGCGAATAAACACACTTAGGGCAACCATCAGTGCATGTGCAATGAGTTAATACACCAAGTGATATCTTGAGTACTTCATTGATCCTCCTAGTGAGCATCTTAGCAGTGCCAGATCCACCGGGGTATGAGTCATAGATTATTATATGCCCTGTTGGATATGAAATACCGCCTAAGTCCGTAGGTCCCGCACCAATTACGTTCTCACCAACCATAATGATTATGTGCTCAGCGGCGTGATATGCCTTGCCCCTCTCAACAATATCCACATTCTCAAATGGACTGAAGGTTATGAATGGGGCATAAATGACTACACCCTTTGTCCTGAACTCATACGTGAACGGTTCACTAAATTCCCTCTTCTCCACAACCTCACCACTGCCAAACCTCTTAACCAAGTACCCATGAACGATTTCCCTAATCGTTAAATTAACGTATTGATAAGGCACAGAATTTATTAAACCATCCTCAATAATATCATCAATCTTGGGCTCTGAATTATAGAGAGCTGTGGTATAGAGATCATAATCACTTGGTAACTTCCTCACCTGGGCAACCCTATTTCTTAAATCAAGTCTATAAACCTCATAAACCCTACCGCCATGGAGATAGATGGCGCCGTCATGAAGCTCCCTCAATGCCATGGGCAACTCCCTATGACCCACGACTTTCTTGCCCTCAACAATCCTAATCACATCACCAATACCTCTAATACCGTGTATTGCCTTAACGGCATCACGACCTCTACCACTCACGACGTAGTAATTACCCCTAACCTCGACTAGGCCATCATTAACTAATGACTTAAGGATTTCTTCACAGTAAATATCCACAGAGCCGCTTCTCACGGGTCTTTCATAAACCATTAATAGGCAGTGCCTTCTTGCAATCTCATCATTCCTCCACTCAACATATAAATCCTCAGGTCTCCTCGTGTAGAATTCACGTGGGTTTGAACTATAGTAAGTACTCATTGGATCATCACCAAGAACCTGAACCACATAAGCCCTCTGGCCTCTTCTACCAACCCTACCGCTCCTCTGCAGGTACTTCGAGTAGCTGGGTGGTATTGTTGCCATAACCGCAACATCAGCGTCACCAACATCAATACCCATTTCCAGGGTTGGCGTGGATAGTAATACTAGGTACCTGCCCTCCTTAAAGCCGTCCTCGACCTCATGCCTCTCCTCAATAGTGAGCCCAGCCCTATGAACCCTAACCCTATCACCAAACCCAGCCTTATCAACAAACCTCTTAATTAACTCAACGAACCTATGACTATCAGCAAAGACGAGGCACTTCATATCCCTCTTTATACATGTCCTAGCCAACTCTGCTGCCTCGGCAAGCCTACTCCTAGTTATTGGGCTTATTAGGACATGCCTAACTAAACCTCTCCTACCCTCAGGTCCTCTTATCAATGTAGCATTACCAACATCAAGCAATTCCCTGGCGAAGTCCAGTGGATTACCCACGGTTGCTGTGGAAACTACGAACTGCCAATTCCTCATGAACCTCCTCATTCTTTTAAGTACGTAATGAACATGTGCTCCAAAAACGCCATTATAAACATGGAAGTCATCCAGCACTACTACCTTATACTCATGAAGGAGCTCCCTAAATTTACTAACGTGAGATAGCGCCTCGCTAACCATGTCTGGGTTCGTAATGAGAATGCTTGGCGGTGAGGAGTAAATCCTAGACCTAGCATTACTGGGTGTATCGCCATCGTACGGCATTACTGATATATCAATCGCAGAGAGATATCGCTGCATCCTTAGTAATTGATCCCTGGCAAGGGCCTTTGTCGGGTACATTATTATTACCTTGATATCCTCCCTACTCATCATTGATATTAACGGCAGTAAAAACGCCTCTGTCTTACCAACACCCGTTCCAGCCATTATCACCGTATTATCACCATTAATAATAGCCTGATAAGCCTGCCACTGAAAATCATAGAGCCTATCAATACCAATACCCTTTAATCTATTTGTTAATTCCCTCGGTAAGTCCAGGGAATCTATGGAGGGTCCATAACTAGGCTCTGAGGGCTTGTCCTCATGTACATATAGAATAATCCTAGCCCTGTCACTACCTAGTTCGCCTATGAATTCATCCTCAAGCATGTACTTGGCAACCACAAGTCTGTCGTTCCTGATCATTGCACTAAGGCCATAGTTTACACTAGGAATTAATAACTTTGGGTGGATTTATGCGCATATGTTCGATTTCATCATTTGCCTTAAGCCTGAGCACCTTTGGCTCGATCATCATTAACTTATCCCAATGCCTAATTATCGGTCTCAACCTACTGCCACATCTAGGGCATTTCCTAATCTCGCCCTCAGTCTCAAAATCAACATAGCAATTAACGCACCTAAAAACACTGAAAGCCCTATACTCATCGAAATCCAGGGAGACAATGCTTGGAATTTCCGTAATAACTATGCCATCGATTACATTCGACAGCTCCTCAATGATCTCCCTCTTTAACGAAGCACTATCAAGCATTACCAGGAATTCCTTATTATCGTAAACTGACCTAACCCTGTCCCTAAACCGTAATAACCAGTCTTTATCAATAATGGCATCCTTAATGATTATCCCATACGGCTTAATCAACTGCGGATATGGCTTGTCGGGACTCAGTATTATGTAATTCACGGAATTATTACTAATCCTTTGATTAACGTGAACAACATCAATAAGGTCACTATTAATGCCAATGAAGTCATCCGTTAATACGCCATCCGCACCACCCGCCAACGCCGCCCTAATGAAGTCATTAATTGGCTCGGATATTGCTGAGCCATAGATGAGGACCCTAAGACCAACTTTCTTAGACCAAGCAACCGCACTGGCTAATGATATTAATTGCCTAAGCCTACTTAATAATTGCCTGAGTATATCGCCACTAATATTGTTCAATTCCACTATGGACTCAGGCGGCACTATTGGCGTGGCATCCCTAACATACTTAATAACTTCCAAACCCTCAAATAACCAGGAACCCGCGAACATGCACCAAGGCAGTCCGCACCACTTAATGAATATCCTCACATTACGAGTACTAATAATGCATCATTATTAACCTTAGCTATTAATACTACGGCTTCAAACCAAGGGACCTAATCAATGAGACTGCGTAATCAACCATCTGGTTCAACCTATCCTCTGAGAATGCCTCGGCATAAATCCTCAACTTGGGCTCGGTACCGCTACCCCTGATTAGGATCCAGGAATTATCGCTAAAGACAACCTTAACACCATCGATGGTTATTACCTGCCTAATACTACCTATGTTATGAAGCCTCTCGACGATGACCTCCCTACTCCTAATGACAAAATCCTTACCATTATTAAGCGGTACATCAACCCTCCTATAGAATGACTTGCCATATTCCTTAATTATCTCATCAAATACGTTAACTAAGCTACCTTGCTCAGAGGCTATCATCGTTAGTAACGCCGCGGTGTATATGCCGTCCTTATCAGGCACATGCCACGAGTATGCCAATCCACTACTCTCCTCACCGGCAACCTCAGCATCGCCACTAATTAAGTGCTTAACTGAGTGCTTGAAGCCAACGGGAACCTCATAAACCCTAATCCCATACTTACTAGCTATTGAATCAACAATGTGTGTCGTTGATATTGCCCTAACAACACCCCTCCTAATAACGCCTCTCCTGACTAAGTGCTCAAGTACAATTGTTATCACGTTATTCGGGCTTAAGTAGCCATGGGTAGGATCAACAGCTGCTATCCTATCCGCGTCACAATCATGCGCAATACCAACATCATAACCCTTACCCACAACCTCCTGAATTGTATCATGTATATTCTCAGACTCTGGATTGGGGTTCCTACCTCCAAAGTTTGGGTCATAGTTATTATGAACCTCAACAACCTCCATACCCAACTCCCTAAGTATTCTAGCGGTGTAATTAATCGCCGTACCAAATAAGGGATCAACGACAACCCTCAACCTATTTCTCGGCTTAAACATTTTGAGAACATCATTAATCACGTGATCCACGTATTGAGGACCCGGATCTACTAATTGAGGCTTCACAACCCTAATACTCGATACTGACCTAACAATATCCTGCCACTCCTGGCCATACAGCCTCTCTATTTCACTCGTATCCTCATCCGAAGCCGGCGACCCCTTACTCGTTATTACCTTAAAGCCATTGTATATTGGTGGGTTGTGACTGGCGGTGATCTGAATAATGAGATCAAAACCAAAGCGAGAACCATACCAAGCAACTACAGGAGTTGGCGTAGGCCTCTCTGTAATTATGGTGTCAACACCATACTCAGCAGCAACACTTGCAACTACATTTGCGTAATCCCTGGATTTTTTCCTAACATCATAACCAATGAGCAGTCTCCTTAACCCATACCTGCGTGACCAATAACGAAAGGTGGACTCAGCAAGTATTGCTACAAGCCCCTCATTAAAATCCCTATCAATCACACCACGCACACCATCAGTACCAAAGTGAAATGCCATTTTCATATTCATTTTATTTATGTTAAAGATAATTCTTTAAAAATTATCATTGTTTGCCAGCTAATGGCAGCATTAAGACCAACAGTGGGTACAAAGGTATACCACTTAATGGCTGGACCTGGCGATATAGCACCATATGTTTTAACACCTGGTGACCCTGATAGAGTGCCTAGAATCGCCAAGTATTGGGATTCTGCCCGTGCTGTGGCTGCGCATAGGGAGTATGTGACATACACGGGTATCTACAAGGGCGCGCCAATATCGGCCGTATCCACTGGGATTGGTGGACCAGCAGCGGCAATAGCCATTGAGGAGTTACTCACGCTTGGTGCTAACACCTTCATCAGGGTCGGAACCACAGGAGCATTACATGACTGGATTAGGATTGGTGACGTTATAATAAATACAGGGGCCGTTAGATTTGACGGAGCTAGCAACGCCTATGCAATGCCTGAATACCCGGCTATAGCTAGTTACGATGTCATACTAGCCCTGGTAACAGCCGCAGAAACGCTGGGCGTTAGGTATCACGTTGGCTTAACAGCATCAACCGCAGACTTCTATGTTGGGCAGGGCAGGCCAGGTTTTAAGGACTACCAGCCACCTTGGTCAAGAGATCTCGTTAATACCTTATCATCAATGAACATACTCAACTTCGAGATGGAAGCCGCGACTATATACACCATAGCCAATATCCATGGAGCAAGAGCTGGGGGTATTATGGCTGCCATAGCAAATAGGAAAACCAATGAATTTGTACCAGACGCTGGAGTTGATGATGCTATTAGGGTGGCCAATGAAGCCATTAGGATACTATATGAGTGGGATGGCATTAAGGCAAACCTGGGGCTTAGGTACCTGGCGATTAATGTGATTAGGGAATGGATGAAGAGATGATTTGCATGGTACTGGAGGAGTTTGATGAGAAGAAGCTTGAGGAGTTGGCTAAGGGTTTACCTGAGTTTGGTAGGTTCGGTAAGGAGTTAGAGACTATAGGCGTGCTGCCAATACCATCTAGACTAAGGAGGTATAAGGCGTACAACCTATTCATATTTTGGGCGATGGCATCCGCATCAGCCGCGACACCTCTTGCTGGTTACCTACTCTTTAACCTTGGTCTCAGAGGTATGCTCATAGCAATAACCCTCGCCTTCATACTTGGTGTAATACCAACACTACTATTCTCGGAAATGGGTAGGCAAATACCATTAACGGCACTTGTGATCGCCAGGAAGACCTTTGGTTACGGAACCGCGCAGGCCCTCTCATTGTTATACACAGTGATAAACATTGGTTGGTTTGCCCTGAACAATGCCGTAGGCTCAGAAATATTATCTGCGGTGACCCACACGCCGATTATGTATTGGTACATAATAATGGGCACAATACAGATATTCCTGGTAATACTTGGGTTTAAATGGCTGGAGTACTTCTACAGATACACCTCGATAATACTACTAATAAGTTACGCTGTACTAACATACTACTTAATAATTCATTACCACGTCTCATGGTCAACTCTCTGGTCAACAGCATCAAGCGCAAACGCCCAATGGGGCGCTGCCATAGACTTAATGCTCGCCTTTGGAGCACTATCATGGGCTTATAAGACCTCAACAACGTCTAGATTCGCCAAGCCCTCTGGTAAAGTCAATATACTCTACGGTTTAGCTACGCCAATAGGCATCATAGTACCGATATACCTAATGGGTATATTGGGCTTCGCTGGGCAGTACTACGCCAATAATTGGAATATTGCAGCCATATCATTCCCACCATCAACGCCAGCATGGGTCTTAATAGCTGCCCTGGGTGCTTCGTTAGCGATAATACACACTAACGCAATGAACCTCTACCCATCAGCCATAGATTTACTTGTTGCAATAGACCCAGTGATAAGGAGGTTCAGAAATGAATTTAGGGCTAGGTTAACGCAGCCAGTGGCTATTTTGATACTGGGTATTGCGGCAATAATAGTCTCAATATGGATACTATCAATAATAGAGAGCTTCCTTAATTTCGTGGGTTTAACAATATTCCCGTTAACATTCATACTAATCTTCGATTGGTACTTAAGGTTGAAGAGGAATGTACACACGCTGGATGATGTTAAGAGGTACTTCTACGATATACCGAGGGAGCCCCTGAGACATATTGGCATAGCTGCAATAGTATCCTTCGTAATTGGTAGTGTATTAATGAATTACTTGCCAATTGCAATACCAACGACGTTCCCGAAGTACCTACCGCCTGAGTACACAGGAGCTCTAATAGGTGGTTTAGTGTACTTAATATTAATGTTACTAGCGATTAAGGTTAAGAAATTGTCATGGTTATTACCCTAGTATAACTTTATGTATCGTATTTCTTAAAATGCATATTAGTAATCATTCCAAATCGCACATATTTAGTGAATAACATACCATAACTAGCCTTACCCATGGGTTTCATTTATTTTTCACGTAATAATGACGTGTAAACACCAATGAAACTAAATATTGCGGATATTATTAGCACTATCCTTAATCCTGTAATGAATGATTGATATACCGTGATATTACTCATCATTATACCCGTGAATAGATATAGACTTGCGTATCTGCCCAGGTAACTAACGAGTATGGCGCTCGCCACGGTAATACTCAGTAGTTGGCCCATGAAACGCATTGTGCCTAGAACACCCGAGGCAATTCCATACTTATCGGCCGTGATTGAGCTCATCACGGAATTCGTATTCGGTGCTGAAAAGAGGCCAAAGCCTATCCCAAGGACCATTAGGGAGAGGGCTACGTAAATCGCATACTTAATGTTGAGTAGTAGGAGCATTATGAATGCCACGCCTATTAAGCCCATACCTAATGCTGCTATTTCCCTGGAGCCATACTTATCTGAGAGCTTACCGCTAACTGGTGATAATGCAGCCATGAACATAGGTTCAGAGACTAGAATTAAACCTGCAATGAATGGGTTGTAACCAAGGACAACCTGTAGGTATAGCGAGAATAGAAATGGCACTGAGTATGTGCTTATGTAATTAAGTAGTGCTGTTATGTTACCTGCCATGAATGAAATATTCCTAGTGAATAAGCTTAAGTCAAGCATTGGATAATTAATTCTTCTCTCAGCGATTATGAATACCGTGAAGAATGCGAAACCAATAATTAATAGGTATAGGTAATATAACCAATCACTCACGGCCGATAATATTAAGTACATGACCACTAAAAGAATTGCTGTAGTGAATGTGATGACGCCTACGTAATCAATCCTAACAACACGCCTGGGTAATTCAATACCCTCCATTGAAAACCAGGATATTGCAAATCCAAGTACGGTTAGTATTGTCGTTATTATGAGAACGAACCTCCAACCAAGAAACTGCGTTATTAAGCCTCCGAAGAATGGGGCTGATGTTAAGCCTAGGTAAACAGCCATTGCATTTATGCCAAGGGCAAATCCTCGTTCGCCTTCAGGAAACACCTGGCTTACGATTGCTGCAGAACCTGGGGATAGTATTGATGAACCGAATCCCATAACTAACGACGCAATTATTAATGTGTATATGTTTGGCGCCAATGAACCAAGTAATGAACCAATTAGAAATAGTACAAAACCTAACTTAAATATTTTAACCCTGCCGTAAATATCACTTAATCTGCCTAGGGTTATCATCAATGTTGGTAATGGTATTAGGTAGATTATTGGGACATATATTAAGACATCCAATGGTGCATGGAAATATTTACCTAGTACGGGTGTTATGAAGGATAGTACTGTGGAATTGTATGGTGTTTGAAAGGCAGCTAATGATGTTGTGAATAATATTAATCTTTTTCTATTCCTACTCAATTTTATCATATTAATTAATTCATTTTTCAATATCGAATTATAAGCATTATTCCTCACTATACTTCATTTTAACAAAGGATACGTATGTTACTGGCTTCATACGAGGTATATTGCCCTCCTTAGTAACAACGTAGAGTACCTGCGTAAGTCTCTCTTCAATTGGTATTACCATTATACCATCACTTGATAACTGCTCGAATAACCTAGGTGGTACCTTAGGAGCGGCGGCTGTGATCAATACCCTATCAAACGGTGCATACCTTGGCAGTCCTCTGGACCCATCACCAATAAACACATGAACATTATCTAAATAACCTAACCTAGCCAGGCTTTGGACTGCATAAAGCGCAAGTCCTGGGTAATATTCAATCGTATATACTGTGCCCATCCTCTCCATTGCCTCAGCACACACAGCAGCATGATAACCAGTACCTGTACCAACCTCTAAGATCCTAAGCCCTGGCTTAAGCTCAAGTAATTCACACATCATTGCAACCATGTGAGGCGCAGATATTGTTTGACCATACATTATTTCCAATGGTGTATCCTCATAGGCATACAGCCTTAGGTAACTTGGCAGGAATTCCTCACGGGGTACATTAAGCATTGCCCTCTCGACCCTGTCACTCTTAATTATCCCCTCGTCCTTAAGTATGTTGATTAGTCTCCTCCTTGCTGACGCAAAATCAATCATTACAATTACTTATTTGCACTATCCTAAATAACTCTTCTCACTCAATAACCTAATCGCCATTATTGGGGAAACTCCATGCTTAGGTTCTTCGATAATGAAACCTTCATAGCCTTAAAACCAAGCCTTAACCTCACGCCCTCAAGCACATCAAGTGAGAATGAGTCATCAATAACACCATTAAGCGGCTCGACCTTAAGCGTGAGAATCCAACCATTGTAGGACTCCGCAAGGTTACGCTCTATGTAGAATGGCACATCATCAATCCTACCAACCTCAACATAATCACTACCAACAATGAAATCACTAGCCCTATATATCTGTGGCTCAGTGGGTGAACAACAGCCATGCCCGAGAATTATGATAATATCACCATACTTCTCCTTCATATTCCTAATCAATTCCTTAACATCATCCCCAAACTCAACACTAACATTCAACACATTCCCGCATGTGGATGTCTAACTTAAAAATTTTACTGATCATTTAATGGTTAAATTAATAAAATATATTCAATAGATAACTGTGAATAATAATAAAATTTACGCTTTATTAATTTAAAACCATTCGTAATCGTGACTTGTTATTATTCCGTACCAAATTTACCCAAGTTATAGGAAGGAGTATTTAGGTAACATATTGTTTTGACGAAACGAAATTATTGATTACCACGCCATTAAGTTCTACATATTATATACGTTGTATATGATGCAATACCGGTTATGTAAGTGTTAGGTGGTGCATTCACATTATTTAATATAAGACCTGACTGTGAGAGACTCACTGTACCGCTTGACTGTGGAACTACAACAATATCCCACGTAGTATCGACCCAAATTATTTGAACAGTATCATAAAGACATGGATAATATGCAGTCATAGCATTATTTTCAAAGTCAATGTTAAACTGAGCATAAATATATGGAGACGACAGATTTGGTATATATACGGCAGCTGGCGTTTGATCTTCAAAGGAGTTTGGAAATGCCTCGTTATTAGCACCATAGCCTATGCTAAACGTCCACGTAATATTAGGCACTTGTATGTATGTATCGTATAATACTGTGGACCCTGCAGGATTTTGCGAAGCACTAATGGTCTCACTACCACCAAGAGGAAGGTCTATTCCAACTGTGACAGATGGTACCTCCCCCAAATATAAGCCAAGGAATACTTCGTAATTACTCGTACTACTTGTTGGCGGTGGATTCCACGAATTAGTGCTAAAAGCACCGGTTTGATCACCAACCAGGGCATCAGTTATACCCTCATTAAATAATTGATAACCGGAGTAATAGTCAATGGCACCAACCTGATAATCTACACGACCACCATTATCATACATAGTTGTACTCTCGATGTAGGCTTCATATCCAAGGACATTAATAGGGAAATAATAAAGTCCAGTATTTGTTTCAGTAATAAGATTGTTCGCTACAAGGCAAGTATCCCAATAATATGTTCCATTACCATCCATGTAAGCCTCTATACCATTAGCACTATATGGACCTGGAGAGAACATAGGTGCTGCCCATACTAATGTCCCATTACCACTCACGTATATTCCAGGCGCCGGATTTGTGTAACCGGCGCCTTCGAATTTAGTATACTCAGCATAACATGGATCCTCCGTATCAATAACATTAACATTACTAGTTGTAACCATTGCTGCTGGTTTCATTATATTCGTTATGACCATTGGTAGTTGGTTTAAGTATACTGGGCCTATTACTAGTCCTCCAATCCCAACACGTCTAACTATGATTACCATAGGCTGGTGAGTATTAACCGGTATTATTGGATACGCTATTAGGTAATCGTTGCTCGGTTTTCCCAAGTTAAGTAATAGCCTATTATTTGTGGCTACTGCCCATGAATAAGCTAACACAAACTCAACAACACCCTCATCACTTCCATTAGCATAAATGCCCACAACATCCCCCTTAGCGATAACACCAGCTAACACATGAATAATAGGACTGGTTAAATTAATGGTTACTTTATTCATTGGATCACCAATGACGAGACTTGACTTAATCAAAGACCAATCAATCATAATAACACTATCATTGGGTAGTTCAGCGAGTTGGTTAAGACCTACAGACCTAATAAGCGACTGATTAATGCCAATATCGACTAACTTCTGAACCAGTGTTGATGTACCAATCACGTAGATTGGCATATTTAAACTTATTAGTGATGACCTGTTAACCATAGCATTGTCCACCTTACTCATAGTTTCACGCGGAGTAAAGAACCTTGGTGAGTATGTAACAAATATGGCTGCAATGGATATGCTCACGATTACTAAGACGATTATAAATAGCAACCTGAATCTGGAACTCATAACCATCACTAAAGCATAACTACACTTTTTTACTCTGGTTGTTCATAAAAAAGAATCGAGCAGAATTGAAAAATTATTTTATATAAATCATCATTAGACTTTAATCATAAAGCAATTAAATGCACTCGATAATATATCACTCATAATTACGATGCCCTTAGGGAACATCAGGATTCGCAAGATTACTTAGTACTCACTTAATCATTATATGCTGTTCACTATTAAATAATATTCAATAAGATTCCATAGTAATATTAAAAATATCTTACTAGTTATTAAGTAGAAAATTAAATAAAATCAGTTTTAATTCAAACTCGTTAATAGATACTTACTCATAACTTATCGATCTTCATCACAGTCCTCCAGTGCGGCCTATCAAGGCTACCCGTGGTATCGACATAGACCTGCTTAATCTCAAGGAACTCCTCAAGACCGTAGAGACCAAGCTCACGTCCAATACCGGACTGCTTATACCCGCCCCAGATGCCTTCTGTTGGTTGTGTGTAGGCATCGTTAATCCATACAGTACCTGCCTGAAGCTTCCTGGCTACCCTGAGGGCTTTTGCTGGGTCCTTGGTGAATATGGACGCTGTGAGTCCGTAAATCACGTTATTCGCTATCTCGATGGCCTCCTGTTCCGTTCTAAATGGTATGACCGCAATGACTGGGCCAAATATCTCCTCCTGAGCAAGCCTGCTCTTGGGATCAACGTTATCAAATATTACGGGACTTACGAAGTAGCCCTTGTCATAAATTCCACTGCTTAACTTGCCACCATCAAGAGCCACCTTAAAGCCTGCCTTCTTGCCAAAGTCTATGTAACCAAGCACCTTCTCCTCCTGAGACTTAGAGACCAGTGGACCCATGTCAGTATTATCATCAAGTGGATAACCAATAATCAATCCCCTAGCAACCTCAGCTAACCTATTAACCAGTTTTTCATGAACACCCTCGTGAACCAACACCCTACTTATTGCACCACAGGCTTGTCCAGTGTTCCTGAGACCGCCAAATACTATTGCCCTAACGGTCTCCTCAATGTTCGCATCATCAAATACAAGAGCTGGGTTCTTACCGCCGAGCTCGAGTCCAATCCTCTTAACGCCAGCTGCTGCCTGCTGCATGATTAACTTACCCGTTGTTGTCTCACCAGTGAAACTTACATAATCAATCCTTTGATGCCTAACTAAGTCATTACCAACAGTGGCCCCAGGGCCATAAATGACGCTGACCACACCCTTAGGAAGCCCGGCCTTAGCTAATGCCCTATAGATCTCCATGGCACTCATTGGTGTATAGCTGGCTGGTTTCCAAACTACCGTACAACCCGTAGCCAATGCCGGCGCTATTTTCCTGGCTGCCTGGGTCATTGGGAAGTTCCATGGGGATACTGCGGCGACTACTCCAACTGGTTCCTTAAATATTAGTGATACATTACCATTACTGAGAACTATTGAATCACCATAGACCTTATCGGCAAGGCCAGCATAGAACTCGAAGATCTCAGCAGCGGCAAGCACGTGCGCCTTAGCCTGCCTAATTGGCATTCCATTCTCGAGAGCTACGGTAACTGCGATTCTCTCGGCCTCCTCCCTAATTATTTCGGAAGTCTTATATAGGATCCTAACTCTCTGCCTATAGTTCGTGACCCAACCATACTTATCCTTGTCAAATACCTCCCTAGCCAGGTCAATAGCCCTATTAAGGTCATCCGTGGATGCCTCCTCAATAATTGCTATTGTTTGATCAAACTGTGCGGGATTCTCCCTTGTGAATGTCTTACCCTTGCTTGAGGATACCTCTTCACCATCTATGAACAACTTGACCCTAACGGGTATTTCCAGGGTAAACTTCCCATAAGATACCGTAGGCATTAGACACTAGTGCATCCGCTTATTAATAAGTATTACTGATCTACTCTATTATTTAACAATGTATTGATTATTTATATAATATTTATCAAAATAGATTAATAAAATAATAATTAAGTCATTATTTACCATAACTACATTCAATAATATTCTCTGGAGATGCTGACGTATAATAATTGAACAATGTATCGGCTGGATTTCTCGATACTAATATCATGACTTCCTCATTACCATTTACTAGATTAATGAAAAAGTGTATTAAATGCTCGTCATTACCCCTGTAGATTCTTGCCGTTACACCTCTATAGTCGCTTACAGAGAGTACATTATTAATTACATAATTAACTAATTGCCTAATACCGTCACAACTATTATTTATCATAAGCATTACTTGGTTTGGATTTAAATCCGAGACTCTTTTATACTCATTTCCGTGATAAACCCAAACTAATGACATTAAATCAAAACGTGATTAATAGTAATAAATGTTTAACGGGCATTAAGCATGAAATTAACTATGCCACTAATTAACGACCGCCTACTAACCACGCTTTGAGACTTGCTCATTATTGTGTTATACCTGGGCCACTTAAAGAATATTATGTAGTCTAATTCGTTAGGAACCACGGCGAAGCCCGAATCCCTTATGTACGGCCTACTCATTATTTTATTGAAGGTCTCCACATGGGCCTCGTAATACGTGTACCTATGAATAAGTATTGCGTAGTCCATACCATCCATTAAATAGCTCTCCAATGCTGATAAACCCCTATGCACTGTCTTACTTGGATCTAGCACCTTGTGCGCTATTAAGTACTTATTATTAGTTATTATGAGAACATCAATTGGATTCTTAAACACTATGGTATTCATTATACCAAGGGATTTAACATTGATCCCAACATGCATGATCTTACCATTTAAGTAATAATCAAGCTTCTTCATGTTAGATGCCAATAAGCGTGTTAGATCATCATATGGTTCTTCAATCACCTCCTTCGAGTGCGGTAGTCTCATTATCATTGGACTTGGGTAGATAACCTCTTCATCAATAATTAGATGCCCATCATCAAAGTCACACGCCAGGTCTAGGTTAATTTGGTCAGCAAGTGCCATCATTTGCGGTATTTCCACAAAACCATCATTATTTAGGGTAGCCACTTTATTGTTTATTAGGTCATGAATCATAGGATCAATTTCTGAGGACCAGTCAGTAATTATTACGGTACCCATTGGCAATATCTCAGCTTGAACACCCTCCATGAAACCATACTTAACCCATTTACAAAATACTGCCTTGGTGTCTGGGCTTAATTTCGATATTTTATTGATAAGTTTTATTAAATAATCATGATTTCCATAATCCGGAGTAATTAATTGATTAATTTCCTTTGTTGATTTACTCACTTTGTCAAATGGCATAATCAAGCCACGAGAGGCCAAAGTACTAATAAACCTTTCCCTTAAACATTAATTGATGATGATGGCTAAATTAATGATTGGATGATTAATTATGAGCCAACTGAAAATCAGTGGCGAGAAGACCTAATCATTGATCATATAAGTCCTGGTTCATCATCGGGAAAATAAACAAGCATTAAACTAAAATTTTAATGCATTATTAAGACCCGTGTTACTAACAAAGGCATTAGACGACACACCGCGTAGGATCGTAAGCCTTAACCCATCAATAACGGAGTTCCTATTCATAATAGGCGCAGGTAATAGAGTAGTTGGCACCGATGTCTGGAGCTACAGGCCTAGAGAGGCCATGAGGACCATTAAAATAGGCTCATTTACCTCAGCGGATATTGAAGCAATTAAGAAACTGAACCCCGACTTAGTAATACTCTCATACCCAGTGCAACGGCAGCTGGTTGAACCAATGAGTAGTATTGCCTCCGTACTTGCGGTACCAATGCCCGTAAATTTAAATGCAGTAATGAGCTCCTTCGAGATGATAGGTAAGTTACTTGACCTAGATGAGGAGACGCATAGGATAATGGGCATATACATGGACTTACTAAGGTACTCCATAGATTTAAGAGATACCTTAGTTGTTCTATCCCTAGGGGATTACGTGATACCTTGTGAATCATCATACATAGTATCAGCACTTGATAAGGTCGGTATTAAGTACGTCAAGGGCCTTAAATGTATTGAGCTAATCACTAATAGGGATGACGTTCTAAACATAGTTAATAGGACCAATCCCCAATTAGTGATTTATGAGGGGAAGACCAAGGTATATAGACCGCAGGAAACAAATTGGATAAGTAAACCAATGCTATACACACCAAATGACACACTTGCACACTTTGGACCGAGTTTTCCACTTGATATTCAGTTGCTAATTAATGCAATAAAGAACGGAGAAAAGACCGTAAGAGGCACATCAAGCATTGTTAGGCCAAGTTTATATGATCCCTGGTATAGAATATTTTTAACTTAGCCAATAGTTAATGGTTTCTATGAGAGACTCGGTTTTTTGGCGATGGACAATTCTATTAAGTTATTGTTTCATTACGGCATCATCCCAGATGATCTGGCTTGAGTTCTCTGGAATAGCTGTTCCTCAAATGATCCTTATTTTCCACGTTAACCTACTGATGATTGGGCTCATGGTATCGATCTGGCCATTAATATCAATACCATTAGCACTCATTAGTGGAGTACTCGCTGATAGGCTTGGTTATAGATTCACTATATCATTAGGAGGCTCAATAATCGCATTATTCTCATGGTTAAGGCTTATTGCCGGTAAGGATTTCACACTATTATTACTATTTCAGAGCTTAGCTGGTATAGGTCAAACATTCATTTACGATAGTGTCACTAAACTCGTGGGTGAACTGTTCCCAATAAATGAACAGGCCTTGGCTAATGGCGTAGGCGCTATGAGTGAAATCTTAGGAATGGCACTCGCATTGGTAATATCACCGTTATTAGTTCCAACACCATCATATAATTACCTTATGATAAACATAATAGTATACTCACTAATTTCTACGATATCACTCATAACCTTCATCATCATTGGCAAAACCACCTATGTGAATACGCATAGTGGTTATGAAATTAGCACTAATATATCTATGCGTGATATAATGAGCATTATGAGGATGCGAACCATAGTAATACTCATGATATTGTTCTTCGTAGGCACAGGGATCTTCGCAGCATTAACGCAATGGATAGAACCAATACTATACTCTAGAAACATTCCTCAGATATATAGTGATTTAGCGGGTATGGTTATGTTAATTAGTGGTTCCCTTGGAATGATATTAATACCATACATATATGGTAAACTTCACACAAGGAGTTTATTCACGATAAATACATCAATATTAACACTGCTACTAATCCTATTCTCAATAAGACTACAATACCCAATACTTTACTTCATAATTGCTGCCTTAATAGGATTCTTACTACTATCATTAGCACCACTAGGTCTTCAATTATCCCTCGAGATTGTTGGAACAAAAATAACAGGTACAACAACGGGGTTACTAGGCTTAATGTCCGAGGCGGGTGCGTTCCTCATGGTCATAATAATTGGCGAGATCTACAGCACCACGGAGTCACAGTTCAAAGGTAATCCATGGTTCATACCAATAATAGTAATGAGTTTACTATCCCTAGTACTTTCAATATTAAGTCTATTAATTGTCATAGACAGAGACCAATCATCTTTTAGGACCTGACCTAACATAATTCTTCCAGACCTCACCAGCAACCTTCCTACCTATCTTCGTCAAGTCATAGTAAATACCTCTACCACGTCTCTCGGGATTTCTTTGTTTAACCTTTAACCATGGTTTAACTGACGATGTCACCCTACCCTTAAGCGAACCCCTAAACTCCTGTAACAAGCCCAGCTGGACTAGGTGCTGAACAGCCTTCTCAACCTCATCCTCAGGCACTATTGGTCGCCAACCAGCCGCACCAAGTAATCTCCTGGCCAGCAACCAGGGTGTGTCTGGCCCGTAGTGATATATGTGGGCTAATATCTTCTTCTCTAGATCCGTAAGCTGGTCTATTACTGCGTTTATGTCATCTGGCATTTAAAGAAATGAAATTAATAATTTATTTAAATCAATAACTCCAGGACTACCTATATTTTCTCCATGTACCCTTTATGACCCATACAGGCTCCTCCTCATGGAATGGCTCCATACCCTCAAACCTCATCTCAGTGAGGACCCTCTCATTAACATCAATGCCAAGGCCAGGCTTATTGGGTACCCTGTAGTAACCGTCCTCAAGTTTAATGGCATTATTAATAAGATCCCTCTTCCACTGAGGCCAGAATTCATAGAAACTCTCCTGAATTAATAGGTTATATGTACCTGCATCGAACTGAAGAGTTGCGGCATGTTGCACAGGTCCAAAGGCATTATGTGGTGCTAATTCGATACCGTATGCCTCGGTTAACGCCCTAATCCTAGTCATACCAGTGAAGCCTAGGGCATTTGTTATGTCAGGCTGTAAGACATCGACTAACCCCCTCTCAAGAAGTTGTAATGCTTCCTCCACACTAATTATTCTCTCACCTACAGCAATCCTTACAGTGGGTGCGGCGGCCTTTATCTTAGCCAAACCCTCAAAATTTAGATCGGGATGAACAGGCTCCTCCACAAACAATGGATTGAACTCCTCCATGGCCTTAACCATTCTAACGGCAGTATTCACATCAAACCTACCATGAGTCTCAATAAGTATGTCCACGTACTTACCCACAGCCTCCCTGACAGCCCTGACACGTTCAACGGCCTCCTCAAGACCCTCCTCATCCATTTGGTCAAAGTATGGACCAAAAGGATCAAACTTCATGGCCTTAAAGCCCATGGAAACAACCTCCTTAGCTCTCTTAGCAAAGTCGTCTGGTGTTACGCAATCACTATACCAACCGTTTGCGTAGGCCTTAATCTTATCATTAACCAAACCACCAATTAATTGATAAATTGGCGCACCAAGGTATTTACCCAGCAGGTCGTGTAGGGCAATATCAACGGCGCTATATGCCGTAGCCGCCTCAAATGAACGGCTAATGTAGAACTCGTGCTTATACCACTCCCTGAATAGGTACTCAATCCTGAATGGATCCTTACCAATCATGAACCTCCTAACCTCCTCAATGGCCTTAACAACCTGGTTGACCCTAAGTGTTGGTACTGCCTCCCCATGACCAACTTGTCCATCATTCGTGACGACTCTTATTATTATTGAGACGGAGGCCCATGGAGAGGCTTTTGCAGTTGCCAGGTCACTAACTGGGTATATTTCTATATCCTTAATTGTGACCATATAGTCCTGATAATGCCCCTATATTTAAGTTTGGTTTTGTAATAAAGATTTAAAGCGACTAATTGTAATGACACCTTAATGGATAGGGCGCAATTCATTGTATTAACGCTACTCACCCTGGCATCATTTATGACTGCATTGGATAGCACAATAGTTGTCCTTGCAATACCCGTAATGCTAACGGCATTACACACCGACTTATCAATACTTGTCTGGGTAATACTAATTTACATACTCGCTGTCACAATATTCTCAACACAGTTAGGAAAGCTCGGCGATCTAAGGGGTAGAGCCAAGATGTTCAATATAGGCGTAATACTGTTTGGTGTAGGTAGTGCATTATGTGGTTTATCAACCAATGCCATAGAGCTTATTGGATTCCGAACGGTACAGGCATTTGGAGGCTCGCTCATGTCTAGTAATACCATGGCCATAGCCAGTGATTACTTTAAGCCCGAGGAGAGGGGGTTCGTGTTTGGAACCACGTCAATGGGTTGGAACCTGGGTGCCGTGGCTGGTATACTGGCTGGCGGTATCATAACAACATTTATTGGTTGGAGGTGGATATTCTACATTAACGTGCCAATAGCCATAATCAGCTTCATAATGGGCTTAGCATACCTAAGGGACAGGGGTATTAGGGTTAGGCAGGAGTTTGATATATATGGCGCAATAACCCTTGGGCTATCCCTTGGCCTCCTATCGATGGCTGGTATAACCTACGCGGGCGTTGGCTATAACACTACCGTAGGTGTGATGACGTTGGTAGGCGTAGTCTTATTCCTGCTATTTATTTATATAGAGACCAAGACGAAGTCTCCATTAATAAGTCTGAGACTCTTCAGGATCAGGATGTTCACGCTATCAAGCTTCTCCTACTTCTTCCAGTACATGGCTAATAATGCAATACTATTCCTATTGATAATGTATTTACAGGGGGTTAGGGGGTTAAACCCATTCTACGCATCTATATGGCTAGTTCCTGGTTACCTACTTGGCTCAATAGCGGCGACATTCGGCGGTAAATTGGCGGATAGGTCCGACGCCAGGGTAATAGCCTCAATCGGCCTCACGCTTCAAGCCGTGGCATACGTATTATACGACATATTACTGACGCTAACAACACCGTTTTATTACATAACAGTAATAGCATCAATAAGCGGCATTGGGGCTGGGATGTTCTTCGCAGCCAATGGTAAGATGGTGATGTTCGATGTACCGAGGGACATGTATGGAATAGCCTCGGGAACGAATAGAACCATTGGCAACATAGGCATATTACTCAGTTTCATAATTGCCATTGTAGTATCCTCAATGGCAATACCAAGAAGCATTGCCTTCCAAATATTCGTGGGATCATCAACACTAACACCAAGCCTAATGGCACCCTTCATAAACAGCCTACACATGGCATTTAGAGCATCCCTAGCCCTAATAGTAATTGCTATAACAACCTCCTGGAGTAGGACCAGGGTACCAATGACACAACAAAGAAAGATAGTAAATAAGCCATAAGTATTTTAAAGTGAGATCATTCATTATCCCCCATGATGAAGCAATTACCTAAGCCCTGGTTCGATCTTAATAAGTACAGGGAGGCCAGGTTGAGGGAGGCAATGTATGAAGCTGAGCTCGCCGAGTCATTCCTAAATCAGGGACTTATGATGAACGTAGCAGGTAGGGCATTCCAGGCATGGAAGACGCTAGAGCGGCGGCATATGCTGTAGATAAGATATAATGAATTAAGGAAGTTATTCCCAGGTACAAAGAAATTAAGGGGTTTCAGAATGAGGATTGGAAAGGCTTACTGGATTGTAGCTGTTATGTCAACAACTGTGCTGAAAACAGTGGCCAGGTAATAGGCGATGACATTGACATATACATAAACATGGCGCTATGATTGCATGAGCCCCAATACAATGGGCCAGATAAACAGGGCATACTAAGTCCATATCCAGATGATGAGTCTGCAGCCAAGGATACAAGGACATTAATAAGTAAGACTAGAGAACTTACGAAGAAGGCCGTTCAATAACCATCACGAAAAGCTTAAAATTCCTCAGGGAAACAAGTGTTTCGCCCCGGTAGCTCAGCCTGGTCGGAGCGCCCTGGGGCAATAGCCCCGTGCAAGCCTTGTAAGCGGGAGGTCCCGGGTTCAAATCCCGGCCGGGGCTCCACGTTCGTTGTCTCTCCATTATAGTACTCTATTATATAGCACTAATCTATATAGTTGGCTATGTGATTGAGATTATACTTAATAAATGTATAAGAGCATGTAGAAGATGCAAATAGTTCGAGTGCTTACTATGGTTTTTTATTTACATTGACTCTTTAGTTTATTCTATTGATATTTCCCCCGCTGTGTCTATTCCGCACTTTATTATGTCCATCTTTGTGTTCATTAGACATATGAGTTGTCTCATAGTTAGTGGCCCGAGTGCCTCTATTTTGCTTAGTTCGGTTTTGCCTAGTCCGTACTCCTGGGCTACCTCCTTTAGGTCTTCTGGAGTTACGTAGTCAGGTAGTGTTATTGCCCCTAGCCTCAGTATGTCGAATAGTGGTGTGTCTATCTTCGATATTAGGTTAACCACGTCTGGGAGCAACGTAATTATTATCTTGGTCGACGGTATTGCCTGCATGTTATTCCTAAATGCGTGTATGGCGTTTATGAAGTCCATGGACCTAGGATCATCCTGACTGAGTAATCCCTCATCAATACCAATTACTAATGGCGCCATGCCCAGTAATTCCACTGCATCATTGAGTAGTTTTAGTGTTTCCATTGGTTTCAATTTTGCACTTTCAACAACCTCATCAGGACCCGCCTTTGCAAATGCCTTAAGTAATCCCTTTATGCTCATTCTCTTCAATTTCTCCTGAATCTCCCTAACCTCACGAATATTATCCGCAAATACCGTAGAGACTATCGCTGATAAATCCCTATCCTTAACCTCGGTCATGTCGGCATACATGAATATTCCATCACCAATGCCCTCAAGACTAAGGAGCAATGTCGTTTTTCCAGTACCTGCCCTACCAATTATCGCCATTAATTGGTAATCCTCATGAACCATACCTAACAACTTCTCCCTGGCAGCCCTCCATGACGGGCCAAGCAATCTTATACTCGAACCCCTATTAGGAACTAAGAACCTCTGCATCACCCACCACCTTTACCAGACCATAGTATGATGAACCAATTTTTAACCTGCGGGAACCACCATGCGCAAACACAAATCTACCTCTGTGAAACTTAATCACCTTAACCAGGAATTCCTCAGCCTCCTTAGTTGGTACATTGAGTCTACCCTCTATGTACTTAATAACATCACCAATATCCGCATAGCCAGACAGTGGATTTGCCAACTTCCTAATGCCTTCAATGACCAGTGTTAGTGGGTCGACATCCTCCCTGGGCGTTAATATGCTATTTACCCTACTCATCATTTCTCTATCCGTCAATATCACACTCCTACCCTGACCACTCTTAACAACCTTGGCCTTGCCAATATCCACTAGGTATTGAACAACATTATCAGGGTCCTTAACCCACTTACCCAGGGTACTCATGTACGTTGTATACGCAACTCTAATGCCATCAATATCCTCCCTACCAAGCACAACTCCAATTACATACGCCAGATCCAACCTATCCACGGTATAGGTTTTAATTCAGTATTAAATTATGCTATGCCTTATAATAAGTAATTATTATGTAGATAATACATGGGTATTGATATTAATAATCCTAAATGGCATTAATGGATTTGAGAAAATCAAGTACTAATTTCACAAATTCCCTGGGCCTATCGAGATAGGCAGGATGACCAGCACCATCAATTACCTCAACCCTAAAGCCAGCCCCCCTCATAGCCTCCATATTCTCCCTACCAGAGACCCTGTCCTTGCTTCCCCAGATGCCCATCACTGGGACCTTTATCCTGGATAGGTTGATGCTTGACACCCTAACAGGCCCAACAACAATACCAGCAACCGCCGGATAATTCAATACTAAGTACCTAAGGACAGTCTCACCCCCCAAACTTGCACCAATAAGTATAGGTGCCTCAATATTCAATGCCTTAATTATTGAGTATAGGTGATTTGCGTAATCATTTGGGTCGTTTATATCGAAATGCGTGCTTCTTGATTTGGGTCCATATGGCATGTCTATGGCATATATCCTAAATCCAGGGAAATCATTTCCGCAGCAGTTAATCCAGTCATTAGCATTGAAGCTAAAGCCGTGTACCATGACCATTGGTTTACCATCACCATGCACTAAGTACCTCACCGACCTACCATTCACTCTCATCCAATTCTCGCTCACGGCAAAACCCTAGATCAACCTTTTATTTTACTTTCCCAGATCTCGCTAATCATTACCTTAATTTGTACCATTGTGTAATTCCTGATTAAGGTGGTCATAAGGTTTTTAAGTAAGTTCTTTGCTTACGTTAATTCGCATGAGATTTTGTCCTAGATGTGGAGGGTTGATGGTCCCCGTGAAGAAGGAGGGAAAGGTTTACCTGAGGTGTCAGAGGTGTGGTTATGAGGAGGAATTGAAGAGCAGTGATGCTAAGTCCTATGTTGATAAGAAGAGTGTTGAGAAGAGGGGTGCCGTAATAGTAGAGAGTTATGAGGAGAAGGAGCCTGGCGAGGAGGAGAAGGAGCTTAAGGAGGACTACGTTAAGCAGCTCCTTGATAATCTATACGAGACGGAGAGTGAACAGGAGGAGGATTAGGATTAAAATGAAGTTACTTATTGTTTGTTAGGTAATAATGCGATACTCCGTAATTGACCTATTCGCAGGTGCGGGAGGATTCAGTAGAGGATTTCTTGATGCCGGCTTCGATGTAGTACTTGGTATTGAAATTGACATTAATGCCGCACGGACATATAGTTATAACTTCCCGGATGCCGTTATGCTCGTTGATGATATTAAGAATATTCGGGGTGAGGATGTAATTAAGTATATTGGTGATAAACCCGATGTTGTGATTGGTGGTAGTCCCTGCGAGGCATTTACTGAAACGAATCCCAGAAGGGCTAAGAACCCGCTCGATAGGCTTTATGTTGATGAACTGGGCAGGCTAACCCTTGAGTTCATTAGGCTTGTTGGTGAATTAAAGCCCCAGGTTTTTGTTCTTGAGAATGTTGTCCATATAATGGATGGACCATTAAGGGATGCCTTAATCAATGAGTTCGCCAGGGTTGGTTATGAGAGGATATACTTCAATGTACTTCATGCGGAGGATTATGGAACGCCAAGTGTTAGGCGTAGGGTCTTCATTAGTAATATACCCATAAGACCTGAGAGGCTGGGTAGGGTGTTAACGGTGTGGGATGCCATTGGTGATTTACCAAGTCCTGGTGACCCAAGTATTCCTAACCATGAATATGTAACTATTAGTGATAGAAAGATTAGAGGAATAACAAGGCTTAATTGGGATGATGCTCTTTATAGGTTCAGGGGTGCCACTGGCTCGTTTAGGAATTTCGTGAGACTTAATCCATGGAAGCCAGCCCCTACTGTCATGGGTAGTGTGCGTTTTGTACATCCCTTTGAGGATAGAGTACTGACTGTTAGGGAACAGGCAAGGCTAATGGGCTTTCCTGATGATCACATATTCTTTGGACCTAAGGACTCCCAATTTAACCAAATAGGTGAGGCTGTTCCACCACCGCTTGCCCTTGCAATTGCCGGGACTGTCCTTAAATACCTGGAGAGAAGTAACATTAGTGCTAATTTGCCTTTACCAACAATATAGTGATCCTTATAATTACTTTTGCCTTGTTAAACCACTATAAGCATTATAAATATTGTAAGGGTAAAGTATTAATACATCGATTTAATAATTATTATCAATGAAGACCACGGTCTCAATAATAAAGGCCGACATAGGCGGCTTACCTGGACACGCTTGGGTGCATCCAAAGATACTTGAATTCGCTGCTGAAAGACTAAAGGAGGAACAAAAGAGGGGCTTATTGATTGATTATTTTGTGTATAATGTTGGTGACGACATGTCATTACTCATGACTCACACGAAGGGTGAGAATAACCCTGATATTCATGGATTAGCTTGGTCAATATTTAAGGAGGCCACAGAAAACATCGCAAAGAAGGTTAAACTCTACGGTGCAGGCCAGGACCTACTTAAGGACACATTCAGTGGAAATGTCAGGGGTTTAGGTCCCCAGGTTGCCGAGATGGAGTTTGAGGAAAGACCCAGTGAACCTCTCGTGGTATTTGCTGCGGATAAGACCGAACCAGGCGCCTTCAATCTACCATTCTATAAAATATTTGCCGACCCATTTAACACGGCTGGGCTTGTTATTGACCCAGCAATGCATGAAGGATTTAGATTCGAGATACTTGATGTATATGAAGGTAAGGTTTACCTACTTGATGCTCCCGAGAATAGTTATGATATACTAGGCCTAATAGGTACTCCAGGTAGATACATAATAAGAAGGATATATAGAAAGGCCGATTTTGTTCAGGCCTCTGTAACTAGTGTTGAAAGGCTGAATTTAATTGCAGGTCATTATGTAGGTAAGGATGATCCAGTAGCCATGGTTAGGGCGCAACATGGCTTACCAGCTGTTGGTGAGATCCTTGAGGCCTTTGCTTATCCGCATCTTGTTGAGGGTTGGATGAGGGGTAGCCATGTTGGTCCATTAATGCCCTCAAAGATGATAAGTATTGACCTGGAGAAAAGGATTGCCATGGGGCCTAAGATGACCAGGTTTGATGGGCCACCAAAGGTAATAGCTATTGGTTTCCAGGTTCATGACGGTTATCTAGAAGGACCTGTTGATTTATTTGATGACCCAGCCTTTGATTATAGCAGGCAGTTAGCTGCTCAGATAACGGATTACATAAGGAGAATGGGCCCAGTAATGCCCCATAGGTTACCGCCTGAGGAGATGGAGTACACGACATTACCACAAATACTCTCGAAGTTAAAGTCCGTGCCTGTTGATGAGTATGAGAAGAATAGGCTTCAATACATTCAATTCGTGTCATCACAGGTAGGACAATCAGTTACTGGTCCTAGTCACGATTAAAACTAATATTTCAATATTTATTAAATAATTAAAACCTACGAAAGATTACTTCTTATGACTCTAAGGGCATTTTCAAAGGTTATTTTCCTGATATCATTATCACCAAGTCCATACTCAACCAACTTACTTATTAACCTGGTAATCTCACCAATGTTTGATAAATCCTCGGGGGTCTTCTCGATTCCCAGGAAATCCGTCCCTATGGCAATTATGTCAGGTCCAAACCTCTCATGTATGTATAATACGTGTTTCACCAACGAGTCTGTATTTGGCCGTGGCCCTATGGTAGATGGTATCATGGTTATACCCACAACTCCGTGATTCCTACTAAGGAGTTCCAATACATCATCGTCAATATTCCTCAAATGCTTATGCACACCCTGTACATTGGCATGGCTTATTACTACTGGTTTTTTCGATATATTCAAAACATCAATCATTGTATTCCTACTGGCATGCGCTAAATCAATTATGACACCAAGCTCATTAGCTAGCCTAACTAGCTCCTCACCATCCATTGTCAATCCATAGTCCTTCCTCGTGAAGCATGATGCACCATACCTATTATCAAAATTCCAGGTAATACCGAGCGCCCGAATACCAAGTCTATGAAGTAATAATAGGTCGTATGGATCATCAATCATGTCAGCACCCTCAACTGACATCAGTAATCCAATGAGATCACTATTCAGTATTTGCTCGACATCGGAATAACTCTCAATAATTCTAAACCTACTAAATCTTCTCGTTAGTACTAAGTATATTTTTATCATTTCGAATCCTATTAACTTCGATGCTGCTGGTGTGTAGGACTTTATCGACCGTGTCCCATAGCCTGAGGATATTCTCTCACCAATCAATGGATTATACGTGTCATGTATCGGGAATACCGCACCAAATACTATCTTAACGTTACCCCTAATTAACTTAGGTATATCTGATTGCCTACCTGGTGCATCAATATCAAAGTCCTGAAACTCCTCCTCAAGCCTACCTGAATTCATTAAGTAATAGGCTATATCCTCATGAAGATCAATGACTGGATAATTAACCATAGCGCATTTACTAAGACGGTACTAATTAGGATTATTTGAACTTTACGGAAATCCTATACTGATTAATTACATCCTTAGCCCTCTCTCTTCTCTCATTATGCTCCTTCATGAACTCCCTAATCCTTTCAAACAACATCATCTTACACTCACCGCATAGTAACTTCCCAACCTTGCAATCTTCATAGATTTTCTTAACCCTCTCATCACTGTCCTGGAAAAGTAGATGATACTTATAAACAACGCAATTGTCCGGGTCACCACCATACTTACGTTGAAGCTCAGCCGTCGGTTGACCACCAGTTAGGGCATTCATTATCTTCCTCCTTACATCCCTTTCGCTATCAGTTACGTAAATTGCTGAGTCAGGGTTTGATGCGCTCATCTTGTCCTCACCGGTTAAACCGGGTATGAACTTGCTATATATCGTAGATGGTTTTGGATAACCTAATTCATCAGCCACATCCCTAGCCAACCTGAAGTATGGATCCTGATCTATAGCCGTTGGTATTAAAACGGGTACATTCTCACCATATAGCTCAGTTGGTAGGAACGCTACTGCTATTTCCAGGGTTGGGAAGAAGGCAGCACCGACATTAGTTGAATCCGTGAACCCAAAGGTGTGCTTAACAGTCGATAGAGTTAATTTCTTCCCAATCTTAATGGCTATTTTATATAAATACTTAATATCCTCACTGTCAATAATTATATGGAGCCTATCGGGCGTGAAACCAAGGGCTATTAGATCCAGGGCATTTTCGTACGCGTATTTATTGGTTTGTTCCAGGGCATATCCTTCCTTCACTAGGAACTTCTCATCATCCGTTAATTCGAAGAAATAATCAACATTGAACTTATCCACAAACCACTTACTTAGCATCCAGGGAACCAAGTGCCCAATATGAAGATCAGCGCTCGGTCCTCTACCATTGTATAGCGCCCATCTCAATCCATTTCTCTGTCTATTTAGGATTGATTGTAAATCCCTATGCGCGTAGAAGAAATTCCTCCTTATTAGGTAATGAACCTCACCAGTTAATTCACGCAATGTATTAATTTCATTGTCTGTTATTAATTGAACACCGAACTCATGGGCAAGCCTCATGTAGTCTACCTTACCCTTAACCTCCCAAGGCGTTACTGTATACTCATTCGCCAGATAGTAATCACCACGCCCATTAAAGAACTAACTAAATATAAGCATTATTAGTTATTTCTCTCCATTATCCCTTACATGATGCCTTAACTTCACCGTAACACCTCTACCAACACTCAGCACCTCTTCCTTAGATAGAACTAGCCTACCAACACCGAGTAATTCACCATCCTCCGAATAAATAGCAACCTCATCACCGGGAACAGCATTCCTAACGTCAATAACGAACTTAGCCATGACACTCCTACCCTGCCTCACGAAGTGTGCCGCATCCCTACTCACAATAACCATCCTATCAATTAACCGTGCACCCTCAAGTGTTGGTAGCGGGCGGCCATCACTCGCCCTAATTGTGAAGACAAGCTTATTACCAAGGTATATTCTCCTCAAACCACCTGTCTTACCAACCTCAATTCTAAACTCACCACTTAATCTCTTTAATACATCAGGCCCGTAAATGTAAGATATAACTCCCCTAATTATGTCCTTAGTTAATTGATCCATCCCTCTGGACCTAAGGAATACCTTAATTTTAAGGTTTAATACGTATTAACATTGTGAGTTGGTATAACGACTTCATAAGCAAGTTAATAGAGTGCAGGGCATGTCCAAGACTAGTAAGTTATAGGGAGAGAGTTAAGCCGCTGCCAAGATTCATGAATGATAGGTATTGGTTGAGACCAGTACCGCCATGGGGCGATCTAAATAATGCTCGTATAATGATTGTCGGATTGGCGCCTGCAGCGCATGGTGGTAATAGGACTGGGCGTATGTTCACTGGGGATAGTAGTGCCCAATTCCTATTTAGGGCCTTATACGAGGCTGGTCTATCTAATAAGCCCTATAGTATTTCCAGGAATGATGGTGTGACTTTGAAGTGCATATACATAACATCCGTCGTTAAGTGTGTACCGCCAAATAATAGGCCTAGTAATGAGGAGCTTCATACTTGCGTAGGTAATTGGTTTAGGTATGAGCTTGAGCATGTTGGGCCTCGGGCAATTATTGCGCTTGGACATATCGCATTCCTCGGCATTAAATTAGCCCTAGGAATTAGGGCTGAGTTTAGGCATGGTGAGTATATTGACTTTAATGGTATTAGGATATTCATGAGTTACCATCCCAGTCCAAGAAATACTAATACGGGTAGATTAAGGATTCGTGATTTAGTGAATATTTTAAGGATGGCTATGGAATACTCTGGCTGTGAATCAACCTAGGTATTTACTTAACCACTTGTAAATTACCATTCTTTGCACCTCATTTGTACCCTCACCAATTTCCATTAATTTAGCATCTCTGTAAATCCTATTCAACTTACTATTGCTCCACACGCCATAAGCGCCCGTTAATTGTACGGCTCTTCGAATAATATCCATGCCTATGAGTACGGATGTTAACTTAGCTATTGATGCAAATGCGTAGTAGTCCTCATACTTACGATCAAAACGCGAGGCTGCGTCATACACAATAGATCTCATGGTCTCCATATACGCCATTATATCTGCTAACTGGAACTGAACCCACTCCAGATCACTTAATTGTTGATTAAATGCTCTCCTATTCTTAACCCATCCAAGGGCCTCTGTAAGTGCTGCCTCAGCAAGGCCCAGGGTAACTGAGGCCACGGCAATCCTTCCCAGGTTTAACGCCTCCATTGCTATCCTGAACCCTTCATTAGGCTTACCAACAATATCATCATCACCAACTACACAATCATTAAAAGTAAGCTCAGAAGTGCCTGTTCCTCTTATGCCCATGACATATATTGGGCTTGCCTCAATACATTTGCTTCTCCTAACTAGGAATGCTGTTATTGCCTTGTGCCTAGCCTCCTTAGGTCCAGTTCTCGTGAATACTATGTACACGTCAGCATAAAGCCCCTGGGTTATCCACATCTTCTTCCCATTTATTACCCATTCACCACCCCTCCTCTCAGCCCTAGTCTCAATAGCAGCAGCATCACTACCACAACAAGGCTCACTAAGCGCAAATGAACCTATTAATTCACCCCTAGCTAACTTAGGAACTAACTCCTCCCTCATCTGTTTATTACCATACGTATAAAAAGCATCGGTTACCAGAAAACCCTGTACCTCGGTTAGTATTCCCATGGAACCGCTATATCTCGATATCACCTCGATAGATAATGCCGTACCTAATATATCCATGCCATAACCACCATACTCTCTCGGCATTACTGGTGCTAGTATCCCATTTTCACCTAACTCCCTAATTACTTCACGTGGATAATAATTCTCCCTATCAATTTTATCAGCAACAGGTTCTATGAATCTCTTGCTCAACTCATCAACTAATTCCATGAATCTTTCATGGTCCTTAGTTAATAGTGGGTGTTTTACTGATATCATAATTCTACCTCTGGTAATCCTCTTGTTAGTATTTTGTGAATGACCATCCTCTGAACTTCATTAGTACCCTCGGCAATCTCAAGGACCTTAGCATCCCTATAAGCCCTTTCCGAGAAGCTTTCCTTTGAATAACCAAAGCCACCAAGTATTTGAACGCCATCTCTCGCTATCTCAACAGCCATCTGGGCCGTGTATAGCTTAGCAATTGAAGCATAGAGCACGAATGATGGGTCCTTATTATCATAAAGCCAGGCAGCCTTATATGTTACTGTCCTACCAATCTCAAGCTTAGCCTTAATATCGGCTAACTGGAACTGAACCCATTCCCAATCAATCAATGGCTTTCCGAATGCAGTCCTGGTTTTAGCCCATTCAAAAGCCTCATCAAGTACACCTTGGGAAAGTCCAAGGGCTACGCCTGAGATACCTATTCTTGCAAGGTCCAATGTAACCATGGCTATCCTAAATCCCTCATTGACCTTGCCCAATACATCATCATCACCAACTACACAATCATTAAACTTAACCTCAGCCTCACCGGCACCCCTCATACCCATCATTTCCAACTTACTAACCTCAACGCAATCACTCCTCTTCACGAGGAATGCCGTTACTGCCTTATGCCTAGCCTCCTTAGGACCAGTCCTTGCGAAGAGTAGGTAAATGTCCGCATAGGCTCCTTGCGTGATCCAGATCTTTCTACCATTTATTACCCATTCACCACCCCTCCTCTCAGCCCTAGTCTCAATAGCAGCAGCATCACTACCACAACAAGGCTCACTAAGCGCGTACGATGCTACCCATTCACCGCCGGCAATCTTTGGTAGTATTTCCTCCCTCTGTCTATCAGTACCATACCTGAGTAGCGCATATACTATGTTGTCATTTACTATCTCGGTAATGAAGCCGAGGGTTGGACTATACCGGCTCAACTCCTCAACAACCACAACACTACCCCTAAGATCAATTCCGGGTCCACCATACTCAGGTGGTGCTGATGGCGTTAGAAAGCCCTGCTTACTAAGTTCTCTTATCAAATCTCTTGGGTAGTAGTCCTCTAGATCCATCTTCCTGGCTATGGGAACGATATACCTCTCAGCAAACTCCTTAACACTATTTCTAATGAGTTGATGCTCCTCCGTTAAAAAAGGATCTGGCATATAACTTAATAAAATAGTGTGCTAATAAATATTACTGTAGATCATTACCTTCTTACCCAAAAATATTATTAGTAATATTATGACAATTGAAATAATAAATAATGAAAAATACCAAGTAAATACGACTATGAATAAGCCCACATTTATACCTGTACTTTCAATTAACGATTTAAATCCATTAAGTATTGGCAATTTTATTATGACCCTTTCCACAATATATGATAGGTATATTATAAACAAGGATAGAAGTATAGGATAGAACTTAAGTATGCCGATTAATGACGAATACAACACAATACTCACCATGAGAATTACAATATAAGGTATTACTAATGCCTCAGGTATTAGAAAGCCCATGTACGTCAATAATACAATATTTATTACGAATAAGTATTTATGATAAGTGGATCTATACGATACCACTACCATGGATATGGCATTAACCAATATACTAAGAAACGCTGTACTGGAACATTGTGCATATTGTGTTAATGTTAATTCAAGTATTAACCATATGATACTAATTAGGATATAGGAAATATAATTATTAAGCTTCATTATAATCACTAATAATTGTGACTAATTACCCAAATCAATATTTAATAAAATAACCCTATCCCTATTACTCACGGTACTTAATGCCTTATTCAATTCGTCAATAGACGGCTCATCCCCCAAGGGAGACCTTATATATGCTATCTCAAGCAATTTATTATAATCTATGTATTTGCGAAAGTAATCTGGTATGTTCATAGTTACGTTATTAATATCACAACTCCTAATCATTTTAATCCTTATTTCACGTTCTAAATAGGGAATAATGACTTTACTCAATATTTTCTGCTCTACATGATCCTTACTCACAAGTACTACACTTACTTCACCGCAGTGTTGGGATAAATCGCTTATTGCCTGAAGGGCTTTATCGATAGGTCTCTCGTTATTTTGTGGTATTAATACCCTTGATGATGAATTCATTATGAATATTGGGCATGAGCCATAATCACTCCTATTAATCATCATTAACTCATTAACCCTGGCGCTCGTTAGCCAGTGTATTGTTGATGCAGATCGTTCATAATCATACACAGACAATGACTTAAAATCGCCTAGTCTACCCTCCATTAACGCCCCATACTCAGTATATCCATCAATCTCCACCTTACTAATTGCACTGCTAAGTTGTCTTGGCCTTATAACAACATTAACACCATTATTGAGAAGCAGGCTTTGGATTAATAAAAGCCTTAAGGGCTCCTCAAAATCAATAATCCCACCAATAATCTTAACCTCCCCAATCCACTTACCCGTTAATTTAACCATAAAATCACCATCATTAACCCTAATCTTTATAACGCTGGATTGAATATGAGGCGGATGAATTAATGTAAGCCTTGCTTCCCATCGTAATGGTATCTTAGACAAAATCCTGATGCCAATTACCGTTGATGAACCTACCATTAATCCCACATTATCTTGACTAAAGGCTAGTTGTGAATATAATGCAGTGAGTATGGTTAGTAAGTACCATGATAATACATATGATGTAAATACTATAAATAGCGCCAGCCCGAAGTAAACCCCAAATAGGTTATTGGTCAATAACCCAAGATAAGTAATGCCAGATAGGGCGAGGTATATAATCAATAACTTATTGCTCGGTATTACGCGTATCATGATTTACGAAGCACCCTCTCCATAAGTGGAGTTGGTACCTGCTGAAGTAATTGCCTAATTATTATAGTACTATCAGCGCCGAGGGTTATTATTCTATGATTAAGCACATAAGGTGCTAATAATTTTACATCATCAGGTATCACGTAATCCCTACCATCCAATAAAGCCCAAGCCCTAACCAACTTACTTAGTATTTGTGCAGCTCTCGGACTCGCACCGAGCTTCACATCACGGGCATTCCTCGTAGCCCTTATCAAATTCACTATATATCTAATGATTGAATCATCGACATATATCGATCGCACTAACGCCTGCAAACTCTCAATATCCTCTTTACTCACTACGGTATTGATTGAGCTTATGCTACCAAGGTCTATGTTCTCAGTTATCTTAAACTCAATATCCTCACTTGGGTATCCCAGTTTTATTCTTATCATGAATCTGTCCAGTTGTGCTTCTGGTAGTGGGTATGTTCCCTCGAGTTCAATAGGATTCTGTGTGGCAATTATCATAAAAGGCTTTGGCAACTCATAGGACTTACCACCAATTGTTACTTGGCCCTCCTGCATAGCCTCAAGCAAAGCAGACTGAACCTTAGGAGGAGCCCTATTAACCTCATCAGCAAGGACTATATTTGCGAAAATCGGGCCGAACCTAACCTCGAAGTCTCCGATCTTAGGATTGAAAATGAGTGAACCAGTTATATCACTTGGCAATAAATCAGGAGTGAACTGTATACGACTGAAGGAGAGACCCAGGGCTTTAGCGAATGCCTTAACTAGAGTTGTCTTGGCTAAACCTGGATAACCCTCAATCAATGCATGACCACCTGCAACTAAGCACGCAAACAAAAGCTTCACCTCTTGCTCATAACCAATTACAGACTTAGAAACCTCCCCCATTAGCCTATCCATAATTTGCTTTGAATCAACCGTTCTCATCACTATTTACCTAAAGATAATCCAGCATGGATTAAATTTTAAACTCAGCGCGCCTTTACATGGCTTAGTAATATATATATTAAGTAACCAATCAACCAGGGTAGTACAAGTATTAAGCCGATAATTACTGAGGACGCTAAATTACTAAGGCTAATGCCCATTGATGGCTTAACATAAGAGGGTATTGGCATGAATATTATCCAACCATTACCGATAAACGACTCATCCCATAAAATATTTGATCCCGGGCTAAATACATAGGAATTATTACCACTACTAATACCGTAAAAGCCAAGAGCTACCCTCGTGGGTATGCCATAAATCCTTAAAGCTGTCATTGCGAACACCATAAAATCAATAATAGATCCCTTTCCAGTCTTGATTAGGTTCTCAGGACCTACGGAATACGTAATAAGCCTATACTTACCACTCGATAATACATAAAATACCCTATTAACAATATTCATTAAATTACTTGATTGTTTAATACCGAGTGTGTTCATAATAATTGAATTAGGAATTGAAACTCCAGTAGATCCTAAATACTCCATTACGTATAAGAAGCTATAACCATTACTACTAGTACTCATTAGTTTCCTGCAAACATACATTGTATAATTAGCCTCAGTAATTGGTGATTCTGCAACAACTATATCGCCTGGTTCAAGTAGCATTAATACTGTTTGAGGCGCCACGCTCACTATCGATACATTACTCACAAAGTATGTTATTGGTGGTTGTGTATTAACAATAACGGGTATTGGTACAACCCTTACAGGCTCATCAAATGTTACGTTTATATTGTATTCATTACAATCATACCCACTACTAAACCAAATAGTTAATGGTGGCCTTGAGGTATTAACCGTTATTAAAGATAATGTATTCATTAGCGTTCCATTGCTATACTCATTAAACACTAAATACCTTAGGTAAATAGGTATTTCTGATCGAGCAGTTGCCTCAAAGCTCGAATAATTACCTGGTGTTAATACCGTAGGTACTGATATCGATTCATAGGCAATAATAGGGGTAAAGTAACCTATGAACGACGAACGAATTATCACTCCATTGTATATCCCAATATACGTCAAATTACCCAGCCTAATTAAACCGGCGAACTCACCTTCATAAGCGCCCTGGGATGCCATTAAGTAACCCGTGAGGTTTCCATACGATAATCGATATACATTGACTGAGAAGGCACTACCAACATACGTTAAGGAAACATTAAGAGACATTGCTGATAAATTGCTCTGCATCGACTCAAGTAGCAAAAGCATTATTAGTAAGCTCATCATTTATTGCTCAGTAATGCTGATTAATAAATCATTAATACCCATGGCAATACTAATCCTAATTGTAGCATTGATTATTACACCAGGTACCGTATTCAGTAATGCCTACGTGGGTTTTTACAATATCATTAACTGGCCTGTACTTAGCGTTACCCTAATAAACGGTACATCTAAAAGCAATGGAATAATCATTGTAATATCACCAGGAGAATTATCAAATCAACCGTATGAGATCTTCTCTGGAATTGGCTTAATCAGTGATAATTACCTACTGGTTGATGGTATTATATACACTAATGGTACAATAAGCATTGCAGAATTAACGCCAATAAACGCATCAATAAGTTCAGGTAACGTTGGTAATGAAGTTACCGCAACGCCGGGCGTTAATATTACTATATATGGTACCTCTGATTATGTGGTGATTGGTCAACGAACATACCATGTAGGTCAAATGACAGAGAGATCATCAATTATGAGTAATAATGTTAGTGGTAATTTCATAATGAGTAATGGCAATATTAATAATGCTCAATCCACCGTTATGCATGGCGTGAATAAGAAAGGGGAAAGTAGCAATATAATTATGCATATTATCGTTAATTCTTCATTACTAACAACAGTGTTAATGATCGCCCTATTAATATCACTACCTTTTCTTAGAATTCAGATACGTGATAATAAGGATTGCATTAACGATGCATTTATAAAGTTCGTAAAGAAACTCGGCGTTAGGGATCCCTCCTTAACCCATAGAGATCTTAGTAAATATTTACTAAGGAATAATTACCAGCTTAATGATACTGTTAATAGGGTGATTAATTATTATGAGATGGCTATTTATGGAAATAGACCAATTAAATGTGAGGAATTTAAGAGACTAGTTAAGGAGGCGCTCAATGCAGGGATTTATAGGAGGCATTGATGAGGCTGGCCGAGGACCAGTCATTGGGCCCATGGTTATGGCAATAGTGGTTACTAATGATATGAATAAATTACGAGAAATTGGTGTTAAGGATTCAAAGGAACTAAGCCCTGAAAGCAGGTCTCGATTATTCATTATTCTTAAGTCAATCCTAAATTACATAGACTATGAAATCATTGAACCAGTGATAATTGATAGGTATGTGAATATGAATGCTCTGAATATTCTTGAAGTAGAGGTAACCATTAAATTGATTAATAAGGCGTTAAGTAATATTCAGGTTCATACTATTTATATTGACTCGCCGGATCCCAAGCCCGAGAGGTTTAGGGATATGATCATGGAGAGGGTCAGTGGTAATGTTAATGTGATCGCAATGAACAAAGCTGATAAGTTAATTCCAGTAGTTTCTGCGGCAAGTATAGTGGCTAAGGTGGTTAGGGACTCAATAATTGAGAGGCTACATAGAGAATTTGGAGATTTTGGGAGCGGTTACCCTAGTGACCCAAGAACAATTGCCTTCCTTAAGAGGTGGATTGAGAAACATGGTGACCTACCACCAATAGTTAGAAGGAGTTGGTCGACCGCCAAGAAAATGCTTAGTAATCACTTAGATAAGTACTTATGAGGACCATGGCTCATTAAATATAAATACCTAGGAAATTACTGGCTTTACGCGTATGAGGATTAGCCTAATGATTACAATAATTGGATTAGTATTCATGGTTATTGGATTTGTGCTCCTATCAATAATCAATAATGTATTGCTCTCATCATCATTCTTCATAATAGGCTTTCTCCTAAATGTCCTGGGAATATTAATGATAAACAGGGATATTGAGAACCTACTCGTTAGACTTGAAATGGAAAGTAATAAGCCGAGCCCTGATGACATTAAGAGAAGGCCGCTCAAGAAACCAAAGAGATAATTCTTAATTTAAAGTATGAGAATGAAAAATAAAATCATTATATTAAGGAACACGGATATTAGTTCTAGTAATTCTTATTTACTTACTGTATAAACATAGTGTAATTGGTGATCTTGTGAAGACGATCTTAATAACGAGTGGCACTAAGGGTGGTACTGGCAAGACAACAATAGCCGTGAATATGGCCGTTATCCTCGCCTATGAATTAAGGGGAAGATCTCAATACCCCACCGTGCTTATTGACCTAGGTTTAGATAGTGGAACCGCAACCATGTTATTGCTTGGTAACGTTGAAACACAGATGATGAATACCCTCGCTGATTACTTCATGGGCAAGATCCCTGATCCACTTTCCACATTATACGTAAAGACTTGGCAGATTGATAGTGATTTATTTAAGCTCGTCTTTACCGCATCCCTAAGTCCATATCCAGGTCAAGTTAGAATTGATAGATACCTCCTTAGGGGCTTGCTAAATGCCGTGGAGGCCATATCACCAATGTACGTCATAATCGATACACCAGCCCTTGGCCTATCCTACGATACTTTAATTACACTTCTTGAGGTTAGTACAAATGTAATCTTGGTGGCAATACCTGATCATAGTAGTTTAAGGTCCGTTAGCAATGTAGTTAATCTTATACGAGACGTGAAGGCTACCAATAAATTATTGAAACCCATACTAAACATGCTTAATATTAAGTACCCAGTGGATGCCTTGAGTGGTTATCCATGGACGAAACTTTTGAGGGACATAGTAGGTATCGAACCTCATGTAATTCCATATGATGAATTATTCCCAATAGTAAGGCAGGCATTAGAAATAGAGAGCTTAAAACTATCATTCTACGAATCATCAGCCCTTGACTCAATTTTTAAATACGTAGACTATTTAATGGAGACTATACCAACCAATTAATCCTAATATGGTACGCTTGACGATGGTGCAGACATGGCTCCAAATAAGCCGCTCGCTATGAATGGCGACAACGCATAGAAGATAACCACCATCAGCGTTAACACAACCGCATGCCTAAATCCAAGTGATAACTCTCCCTCACCAAGCTTACCAGCTATTAACCCCATTATAAAGGAGTCTATGGTTATTGTAAATGAGAACGATGTAGCCAGTAAATTAATTAATGGACTAGACGTTGACCCACCTGCCGCAACACCACCAGGTCCGACCCTGGTCACTATCGCAACTACCGAGAATATTAAAACAACCAATGTAACTATTAGTATGATTGCACCTATGTATGGCACATATCTCAGCGGCCTCAGCCTAGCCCTCATATTCTCCTGGACGCTTACTATTGATGATGCAAAACTAGCGAGCATATCAAGAACCTGTGGCGATGCACCACCAAGGTCTATTGTTTCGGTGAGTAGGAACGTGAAGACCTTTGAGTAATAACTATGTAGTTTAGACATTATTGATGATAGAACCTCCCTAATCGGAACACCATACCTAATCTGCTTAACCATCTTATCTAGGTACTGATCAAAGGCACCATACTTCCTAGTATACCTCAGGGTCTCAAAGGTTTTTTCAGGCGTGAAACCACTCTTCCTTAATTCAGTCACATCCCTAAGGAACTCCGCGTACTCCCTATCAATCTCCCACCTCTCGCCAACAACCTTCATTGAGTAAATGGCAGTTGGTACAAAGGATAGGGCAAGAGTTAATCCAAAAACAATCGTGAAATCAAGAGGCACCGGTAAGCCGCGTATATAGATCCTATTGCCTAGATCCCTGTGGAATAATACCATATACTCAAGCGTGCCAAGTACGGCAGCTACGGCTATAGATACACCGGCCCACTTATACGGCCTATAATCAGTATATGGCGATCTAAATGCCGATACCTCACCAAGGTATATGAAGGCGATAGATATGGCAGGTACGATAAACAAGCCAAACATGTAGTTTGAGTTTATTGCCTGCATGAAGGCTGCGTACCTATTGCCAAACGGTGTTACGGCTTGTGCTAGATAAAGTACGTCAAGGCCTATTAGGAGTATTGCGGCAGATCCTATATAACTCTCCATGAGCATTCCCAGGAATTCAGCAGCCCTATTCATATGCTCTATGGCATTACTAACTATGTCATGTAATCTAGTATTTATGTAGTGGACAACATCACCGCCAGTCCTAACGGTAGTTATATAACCGCTAATGAACTCCCTAAGGGATCTACTCTCTAATGCTGATGATACGTTTGACAATGCTGTAAGTGGATCCTCACCAAAAACCTTAAACCTAATGTATGACCACCTAGCCACCTTACCCATGACCTCGAGGATCTTGGCCTCGGCAATTCTCTCCACAGCCCTAAATACGGAAAGCCCAGAGTTTGTTATTGCAGATACATAAGCGACAAAGAACGGTAATTCCGTATCGACCTTAAAGGCTAAGTCGCTCGATGTTATTCTTGGCATACTTATCATTATTTCATAGACAATAAGTGGCATGAATATGAGAACAATACCTATGGCTATTAAGATAAGATCCCTAATCCCATATTGCGTCGAGAATAATAACTTCATTTTAAGCAGAATTAGGGCGTTATTTAGGTTCAGTATTATGAGGATTACGCCAAGTGGGGCCGTTATTACAAGCATTATTGTTGTTATGAATAAGACTCGGGCCAGGTACCGCTCAGGGCTTGTGAATGATAGTGATGATGCAAGGTTTTTCTCTAGCTTCTCGTAAATTCTCGTATTCTTTAGCCTTAGGATTAGTGGTCCCATTACCGATAATGCTAATTCGTCTAGGTCCACATTCTATTTTATAATTTCAACTTTATAAACTTACCTCTACATGAAGTAAAGCAGTGCACGAATAATTATATAAACGGCGAATGCAATAATGCCTAATGCCGAGATGAGCTTAATGGCAAAATCAACCCTGGAACCACCATAGACCTTACCAACATGTACAGCGTACGGAAACACAAAGACCCAAATAAGTATGGCAAGAAACAAACCAATGATACTAGAGATACCAAATATACTTATGAATGATAAACCTGCCGTAAGCCACCAAAACACTTGATAGGGATTGGTTAAGCCCATGGAAACTCCCATGAAGTAATTAAGGAATGGAGACCTATTACCACTAGTATTCCTGGGCGAGAAGGTGGACCTAAGTATTGACGCGGCTAAATACATCATAACGGCAAAACCAACGAAATACAGGTAATACACGTAGTGACCCAAAATCCTGGAGAAGAAGTATGTTATTATCATTAAAATACCATCTGCGGACATAGCTCCAAGACCAACACTAGTTCCATGAATTGGCGAACGAGTTGCCTCAGCAGCAATTAATGCATTCATGGGCCCAGGGGGAACTGCGAGGAAGAAACCAAATACCATTCCAAGTACAAAGTCATAGAACTGATGAAGCATTAATAATTCTCATTAGCACTTAAAATTAAAAATTTACGTATGAATTCTAAATTAAGAGGTGATGATGGACCCAACAGATGATGAAGAATACTTGGCGGCTAATATTTAGCAATTGAAGAAAATCAATAGTTTTTAATTAAATTATGCCGTGGCTTGCACGGCCTTTGTCTTGGCTAAGTCATTGATCCTTGTGAAGTATATGGCAAATGGCCTATATGCCAGGTGTGACCATTTCGCGAAGGGTACCTCCAACACTAATAGTGGTGTTACGAAACCAAGATGCACCGTATACGCTATGTAAGTCTCTATGGGTAGACCCAGGTATTTAAACACATCAACAAGCACACCTGTGATCACCACGAGGTATAATAGGGTTAGGAAGAACCAATCCGTGGAGTGGGAGTACTGCCTCATTACTGTGTTCTTCCTTAAACGACCATAAATAGCATAGCCAGCGCCAATAAGCAGTGCAGCTGATGCTATGTATCCACCGAGTCTTATTGGGTTGTATATTGGGTAAATAATGTTTGTCTGAAATAGGTCCAGGAATACTATTACAAATACAAATATTGTTGCATAGCCATAAACAATCAATATATGCATTACCCAGTTTAAGGTGTTTCTATTACACTTCAACATCCTGACTTGCGTAAGGAAGTGAGGCACTACGGTCCTTATTAGCTCCCTTATATATGTTATGAAGGATATATACCTAGCCGCAACTGTGAATCTATACATCCTATAAACATTGGTTAATAATAGGGCGGAAAGTACCACCAGTATTGCTATATCACCCAATTCAACAATATGTGGTGGCAGGAAGGAGTCTATATCCACCCTTGTGAGGATGATTGGCCCATGTACGAAGTATACGCCGAGTACTGTGATGGCGAAGAGGAGGATTGTCGATATGAACTCAACTACTTTTGACCTGTAGAACCTCCTTGAGAAGCCTGTGAAATCATAACGTGTCGTTAAATACCTCCTAACAGCCATCATAAAACCAGCCGGATCCGCACCCCTTGGGCATGATTCCGTGCACTCGCCACAGTAGTAACACAGCCAGGGCTCAGTACTTGAGATTAGCTTATCCTCAAGACCAAGGATTGCATATCTTATTATCTTCCTCGGAAATTCATGCCCCTCCTGGGCTAAGGGACAGGTTGCTGTACAGACACCACAGCTATAGCAAGCAGATATATCGAATGCCCCAAGTTCCTTTAGCTCATCTATTAGTTTAGGATTTACCTTAGCCATGAGCCTCACCCCTCAATCTATACTTATAATAACCATCATCAGTCTTTTCAGTTGGTTCTATTAGGCCGTATTTAAACATGGTCATGAGATGCCAAAAGACAACATTCTCAGGCAGTCCTGTCTTTGAGGAAATCTCCTTAACGGTTAACTCGCCATCCTTTCTCAAGCAATTAACTATCTTACTTCTTATAGTTGTTATTTCCCTAACGTACTCCGTAAGCTCCTTAGGCGGTTGAATCCCTAACTCACTCTTTAATTTATCCACTGAGAGTTCCCTCCTAGGCATGGATACCACCTGCTGCCCTTATCATATCCTCAATTTGCACATTCTTGAGACCCCTAAGTTGAATAGCACCACTTGGGCACACGGCCACGCAGGCTCCACAACCTTTGCAAAGTGCTTCGTTCACCCATGCCTTCTTGCCTTCCGTATTATCCCTAATTACGATGGCACCGTATGGACACTCGTTTATGCATAATCCAGAACCCTTGCATTTGTCCTGGTCAACAAAAGCAACAAATGGTTCCAACTCGGTATATCCCTTTAGGACAAGTGACATAGCTTTCGCCGCAGCTGCTGATGCGGATGCCAAGGTTTCGCTAACACCACGTGGTGCCTGCGCGGTACCCGCAATAAATATTCCACTTAGCATTGTCTCCACAGGCCTAAGTTTAGGATGAACCTCCTGGAGAAAACCATCTGCACCTCTGGATATCTTCAATTTCTCCGCAATGTCTACTGTACCATCTGATGGTTCCATGCCTGTAACGAGAACCACTAAATCAACAGGTAACTCTATTTCCATGTGTTCAGTTAAAACATCCTTGACCTTAACAATAGGCTTACCGTTATCATGTAAAACCTGTGGCTCACCTTCATCAATATCATACTTTACGATAACCTGCCCCTGTCTACTCACTTCCTCAAACAATAACTCATTTATACCATAAGACCTAACATCCCTAACCATATGATAGATCTTAACACCCTTCAAAAGCTCCTTAATAGCCACCGCGACATCTAGCGCGGCTATACAACAATACCTAGAGCAATACTCATTAACCTTCCTACCCTCCTCCCTCCTTTGCCTACTCCCTACGCAGTAAATGAAGGCTATACTCCTCGGTCTCTTACCATTGATAACCACATCACCATACCTATTAATCATGCCCACCAACTCCTGAAGCGTGATTACGCCAGGCAAACCATACCCATACTCACCCTTTTGAGGCTTATACGGTTTAAACCCTGTGGCTACGATTATTGCACCAACCCTCAAATGAATAATATGCAGCTCCTGAGAGAAATCAATCTTATTGCACACCTTAGTGCACAAACCGCACTTATCACATAGTGCCATGTCTATCGCCGGTATTTCAGGGAAAGCTCCTTTGAATGGAGGAAGCATTATTGCAGATCTCTCAGAAATTCCATAACTAAACTCATCCCTGGTCTTCCTTGGGCATATCCTTTTAAGCTCCTCAATCTCATACTCATCACACTTACCTTTGAAATAACGTGGATTTACCTTGATAGTAACATCAAAATTACCCACATATCCAGACACACCCTCCACCTCGGCATTAGTATATACTACTACACTATTCATTCTTCTAAGCCTCTCTATTAAATCCCTCACTATGTCAATAGCGGTTTTTTCATATGGAAATACCTTAACATTGCCTATTTTAGCAGCATTACCGCCAAGAAATGGAGTACGTTCAACAAGGTATACCGTAAGTCCTGACTCAGCCAAATCCAATGCCGCCCTTAACCCAGCAATACCCCCGCCAATTACGAGTACTGAACGTTCACAATTCACTCTAATCCTGTTAAGGGGTTCAGCATGCCTTAGATATGCTATTGCCGCCTTAACTTGTCTTACTGCCTTGCTCGTAGCCTCCTCCTTATCATTCTCATGAACCCACGAACACTCCTCCCTAATATCAACATGGTAATACATGTACGGGTTACCACCAGCCCTCGCTATCGCAGCCCTAAATGTTGCCTCATGAAGCCTTGGAGAACACGAAGCAACAACAACTGCATTTACCTTACCACTCCTTATATCGTCCTCAATCAACTTCTGTCCAGCCTCAGAGCACATAAACATGAAGTCCTTAGCAACAACTACATCTTTCTCCTTACGTACCTCCTCAACAACCCTCTTTACATCAACAAAGTCAGAAATATTACCACCACAATGGCATACGTATACACCAATCCTAATCCTATCACTTCCCTCCATTGCTAACCACCTCTACTGATATCATCCTCTCCTGCTTAAGCGATTTTAGATAAGCCGCGCATCTCGCGGCAGCTGAGGCAGCCTCTAGTATGGTATCAGGAATATCCTTAGGACCAGTTGCGCAACCTGCCGCGAATATGCCTTCTACATTTGTCTGAGTAGGTGTTGATGGATCTACCCTTATGAATCCCAATTCATCTACGGTTATTTTCGCCCCATGAATTATTGAAATAATACTATCATTATTTGGCAATAGACCCACGGATAAAACCACTAAATCATGCTCTGCCAACTTCACCTTCCCATCATCGATATCTTCATAAATTACTCTAACATTACCATTGGGTAATCCCTCAATCTTAGCCACCCTACCGCGCACGAACTTAATACCCATTGCCCTGGCCTTCTGGTAAAACTCCTCGAAACCCTTACCATAAGCCCTTATATCCATGCAGTAAATTGTTACATCAGCCAGCGGTAATGCACCAAGGATTAACTGGGCTTGCTTTATTGAGTACATACAACAAACCTGGGAACACCTGGGATTACCCACTGTTTTATCCCTAGAACCAACACAAAGCACATACCCAATGCTACTTGGTTCCTTACCATCCAATGGCCTAAGTACTGAATTGAATGGTCTCGTTGGTGATAATAACCTCTCCATCTGCATTGCAGTTATCACGTTTGGGATTTTACCATAACCATACTGCTCCTTCCTCTCTGCAGGGAATAACCTATATCCAGTTGTTATTATTATTGCACGTGCCTTGACCCTATATATCCTTGGTTTCTGAGTAAAGTCAATGGCGCCAGCAGGGCATGCCCTTTCGCATTGCCCACAGAATATGCAATTATCTATATCGATTACGGCCTTCTTTGGTACAGCTGTATCGAATGGAATGTACGCAGCCTTCCTTCCCCTAAGACCATAATCATACTCCTTAGGTAGGACCACGGGACAAACCTCTTCACATGTACTACAGCCTGTGCATAACTCCTCATTAACAAATCTCGGTTTTCTCAATACGGTGATCTCAAAGTCACCTTTACCCTTAATATCAATCCTAGTAATCTCTGAGTACGTCCATAAATCTATGTTTGGATGATGAGCCACGGCAGCCATTTTAGGAGTTGAAATACAACTAGCACAATCAAGCGTTGGAAATACCTTACTCAATAGGAACATCTTACCTCCTATCGTAGGCTCTCTCTCAACAAGTAATACCTTAAATCCCATCTCAGCTAGGTCAAGTGACGCCTCCATACCTGCAATACCACCGCCTATAACCACGGCATCATAATTAAGCAGACCTGGAGCGAGCTCCGCCTTCTCAAGGATTTTCTGTGATAGATTACTTCTCATGTATTCTCACCTTAATGGGCCCTAGTTCTATTAACCTGGAATAGAAGTCGCTTATCAACCTAGTAAAGGCCTCACCACATACAGAGCATATGGCAGCCATCTTAACCCTCTCAGGCTCTATCCCTCTATTACTCAATAACTCCTGAGCTTCCCTAACGCGCTTTGCAGTTCTATCAGTGCAGTCCGTTAGGTATGGGCAATCCATACCATCAGCAGCCACAAAAACCCCATCAAAACCACTCTCGAGCGCCAGTACAATCCACTCGGGCCTTATCATCGATGAACACGGAACCCTAATTATCGTAGTCTGCGCAGGATAACTTAAATGCATCAAACCTGCTGAGCATACTCCAGGGTCTGAGATTATATTAGTTGTAAAAATAAGGATTTGCGGATTTGATTTTTTAACAACCATCTCATATCGCCTCTCTCCTCACTACTTCATCCTTTTTACGAATATTCTCCAGTAGCCGGGCTCCTCTATTGTACCTAGGTACACGTGACCCATCTTCCTAGCCCAGAGGGGTAAGTCCCTCTTTGTACCGGGATCTGATGAAAGAACTTCCAGGATACCTCCAACAGGTACCTCAGTTATTGCTTGCTTTGCGGCAAGAAGGGGACCGGGGCATGACATGCCCCTGGCATCCACAGTCTTGCTTGGCTTAAGCTTCCTAAGCTCCTCGGGACTCAGTTCACCCTTAGTCTCGCTCATGCCACATCACCTACACGAAGAGTGTTATGTCAGCCTCAGACATCTTCTCCACCCACTCACCTGCGCCTATTATGTCGTCAACTAAATCAACGAAATCCTCCTTCTTAGCATTCCATATTGTAGCTGCTGTGGAGCATACGTAAATCTTTAAGTTACCCGTCTTCTTAGCCTCCCTTAGTAATTCAAACCATGCTGGTAATTTCAATTCCTGCAATCTCCTACCCACCTCAGAGCTCAAGTTCTGAAATTCACTGAAATTCATGTTCTTCTGTATAACATCCTTCTTAAAGGCATATGCTCCCCATAACTGGAGAAAGAGCTCAACCTCAATACCCATGGCTACTGCACCAGAAACAAGCATGGTTAGGCCGGTTAACCTATCTATACTACCCGAGAATACGGCAACCGCCATCTTCTTCTGTTTACTGACCATACCATCACCAGTTATTTATTATATTCAAGTGAATAATAAACTGTATTTCACGTCAAATGTAGAATAACAAAAATATTTTGGCACTTAATAATATAATTAGTTAATAATAAATCCATTTATTGTTATGTATTTAAATTAACTCACCGAGACACCATTCATATTCTTTTTCTAAAGCTGTCATTAATCCCTCAATCAATTATCCTCCAGCGCCACTAGGATCAAGTCACGTTAAATGAACCAGAGAGTATTAAATCCTTGAGAGAATATTGATATGTTGATTATATCAATATACAAATAACAATAATTTTATTTTATTAAAGTTTAATAATTAGATAAAACTTATATATAGCCAATTATTAACCAGAACTATGCCTACATTAAAGAATAGAGTCGCAATAGTCACTGGGGCTGGTCAAGGAATCGGGAGGAGTATAGCCCTGAGATTGTCAAAGGACGGCGCTACCGTTGTTGTCACGGATATAACGGGCAAGGAGAATGAAACTCTCAATGAAATAAGGAACTTAGGTGGCCAGGGAATGGCATTAAGACTCGACGTAACGGACTCAAAGATGGCTGAAGACGTGGCTAAGAAGGTCTATGATACATATGGTCACATTGATGTTCTCGTAAACAATGCCGGTATATACCCATTTAAGCCATTTCTTGAGATGACATTTGATGATTGGTATAAGGTAATTAATGTTAACTTAAATGGTACATTCAATGTTACTAAGGCCGTGGTACCATATATGGTTAGACAAAAGTACGGTAGAATTGTGAACATATCATCTATAGCAGGGAATGTAATGGGTTTCACTGGATTAACACATTATAGCGCATCTAAGGCAGGCATCGTTGGCTTCACTAGAGCCCTAGCCCTAGAGTTGGCTCGTTATGGAATAACAGTAAATGCGATAGCACCAGGCGCTGTGAAGACACCAGGCGCAATGCAGCCAGGTAGCGAGGAGCAGACAAAGATGCTAATTCAAATAATACCAGTAGGAAGACTTGCAGAGCCTGAAGATATAGCGTCAGTGGTTACATTTCTTGTTTCAGATGAAGCAAGTTATATCACGGGAGCTTTGATAATCGTTGATGGTGGCTGGACAATAACATAACTTCATTTCCTTAAGACACCTTCTGTAAAATTAGAACACGGTTATCATTATTAAATATCACAAGGAAAGATACCTACAAACATGTACAGTGAGAACCTTAGAGAAAAACCTACTACGTGACCTTCTTAAACGTTATAACCACCACGACCCTTGAATCTTTCTATTCAGGAACTCAAAGCTTAATCCCTTCGAGACCCATTATCAAACGAGACACCAGGGTATTTGATTAGACTATATTACATTATAATATCTATAGTATAACAATCACTACACATCGTGATTGAACTGCTCAGGAAGCTGAGGAGAGAGGAGCGAGAGGTATTGGAGGCAGTTTATGAAGCTCATGGATATGCTCGAGAGAAACGCCACAGACATAGTAGTGACTGGCGAGAATAACGGCGAGGAATCGCTCGTGGTTCATTTATACAGCAAGGACGTGGCTGTTGGGTTGGCTAGGGATTGGTTGGCAATACCCGATATCAAGGAGCTCATCGAGTTGGGCTCGAGTTTGCCAGGTGGTGAGAAGCTTAGGCGAGTAATCGAACTTGCTTCGAGAGAGGTTAGGGAGAAGGGCAGCAGATCAATCACAATACCTGGGACAAGCATAAGCATGAGCATTCACGTAGATAGGTACTGTAGGGTAGAACTCAGGGCTTGGAGGAGGGATGAGAATGAGGCTTTGAGGTTAATTGAGGAGCTCAGGAAGGCCGGCCTTCACCCATCAATATACGTCGAGAGGGGATATTACGTGATTTCGATAATGCACACGAAGATAAGGGACAGCCCACTCAAGGAGCCAGTCTGCCAAAAACTAAGCAAGTGGCTTAATGAGGCGAGTGACGAGAGGAGGAAGGAAAGGATAACAAAGGCAATACAAAACCTAAAGTGCCTCGACCAATAGCCCGCCCAAACCCACAGGCCGACAAAATCCTTTCTCTTCCCCTCTTTAACCAAATCAAGAAAGGAAAGCACGATAGATAGCGGGCCCGGTGGGATTCGAACCCACGACCTACGGGTTAAGAGCATCGGCGGATCGATAGGCGCTGGACTCACCGACCACCGCCGCTCTACCTGGCTGAGCTACGGGCCCATTTCGACTATTTTTCTCTGATTTAAAAGCATTTTTCTAGGGTCTTCGTGTTATTGATTGGTCACTACGTAGTATTGCGTATTTTTAGTATAGTGCTTAAATGGTTAATTGAGGATATGAAACTTGATGAAGCTCACCTTGATTATTGCATTGCTTATTGTCGTGGTTTTACCCATGACGATTTATGCGCAGAGTTGGTTTGTTGCTATAAACTCAAACCAAGTGTCTATAATTATATCGCCAATAAACTCTACATATATTCTCAACATGATAAGTAAGGCGAGGTGCTGTGTGTATGTTGAGACCTATGAGTTAACCTATCAACCATTAATTAATGAGTTGGCGAATTTGACTCAGAGGGGTATTGTGGTTTATGTGGTGTTGTCGGGTAATGTCTATGGCGGTATTCCTGAGGAGGAGTATTCAGCCGTTAATGAATTGATTAATTCAGGAGCTCACGTCTCATTCAATTATGGTTATGAATATGTGCATAGTAAGGCCTTCGTTATTGATAATAAGACAGTGATATTGGGCTCAATAAATCCAACGTATTACGGCATCGAAAGGGACCTAGGCATTGACCTCGTAATTGAAAACTCAAGCATCGCCCAGGTCTTTGCAGGAATAATACTCACTGATTACCATAACAGCTCAATCACGCAAATTAACTACCCAGGTATCGTGGTATCGCCAATAAACTCAGGGGAATACCTAGGGGACTTACTCAGCCAACCAGGGATTCTCTACATGGCTATGGAGGAGCTTTACTCATCCTCTGGAATGTACAGCCTAATCCTAACGCATAACGATAGATTAATACTCGTTGGGCAACATACCGAGAATGAGGAGGCAGTCAGCGAGTTGGGTGCCGTAATGATTAATGACCTAACGGCTAAGGCAATAGTCATTGGCAATTATGTGTATGTGGGCAGTATTAACCTTGATTATAACTCATTGCACAACAATAGAGAATTGGGTATAATAATTGAAAGCCCGCAAATAGCTCAGGAAATAACCACCATAATACAGCAATGGTACAACGAGAACAAGACCCAGAACCAACCAGCAGCACCACAAATCAACAACACATCAACACAAGCCCTAATACTACTAATAATAATCATACTAATCATATACATGCTAAGATATACACTAAGACCAAAAAGACGAAGAAGAATACCAAGGCTGTAATCATGAATAAGCGATCGTAAAACACCTTTGGACCAGGACAATAAGAAGGTCATTAAGCAGTATTATCGAAGTGTATCATTTCACATCATAAACATTATTTATGAATACTACAATCATAAATTACATACTTTGAGCCGTGATTTGCTCAAATTTAAGAGAACACAAAGCTCAGAACTAATACTAAAGTATCACCAATGTGAACTAATAGCAACTACATTCAAAAACTTACATAAACACAAAGTATGAAGACAAGAAGACCAATATAAAGTCTAATCACACTATTGAGATGCTGACATATGCAGTCCCACATGACCCAACCCCAGGCAAAAACCTAAAAAACTGGCCAAAAATACTTGAAACGGCGGGGACCGCAGCGGGGGTAGGCTACATTCCCCTAAAGCTTAGCCCGGCTAGAGCGCCCTGGGGCGTGTTGCCCCGCGTATGGCTCATAACCGGGAGGTCCCGGGTTCGAATCCCGGCCCCCGCACCAGTCTCTATTTCTCCCTTTATCTCTAAGCAATCTCGTCATATAGAAATTGTCATAGGCTTAGTACTTATTGCAGGTGCTTGATAAATAGAGCCTAGAAATATAGTCATTGTGTTTACCCATCACTATTGTCCTTGATTCGGTAAACTAATGCTAATGTATAGGTGCAATGAATATGCACGTGGTTTTAAGGTACGTTTTCAGAGATATTTTTATATGATGCGTTTTATTTATGTTGTATTTGTTATTGTTTGTATTATTTCCTTCGTTTGTTCTATGCTTTTCTGTAGTCCCTGCCATGCCTCTAATGGCACCTTTATCTTTACATCTCTCCATTTACTGAGTACTTCATCCACGTACTTCTCAGCCCTTCTTAGGCAGTCTGGACATAGGTAATATTTACCAACTGGTATTACATCGACGATCTCTCTATTCCTGTGATTATTTGCATGGCACTCAAGCTCTATCTTCTTAACGCCATCCTCAAGCTCCTTAATTATGTTCAACTCACTTAGCCTTGCATGTATTGTCTCAACAAAGTCACTGATATACCTTAATTCTGAGTAATCCTCCGGTATGAACACATTAGTTATGTTGACGATGCCCCTAACATTATCCTCAATAAACCAATCAACAACACTCAGTAAAAATGCAGCATCTAGCAAGCCATCCAATCTATTTATTAACTCTTCATTAATCCTAATCTTCGCCACCACACTACCGTCAGGACCCAAAAACTCGATATACGGCTCCTTACCAGCCACCACCCTATAATCACTCCAATCGCCACTCCTACCACTTAATGGCTCCTCAATACTTGACCACCAAACCCTATACTCACGAGAACCAACCTTAAATGACACGACAAAGCCATCAGTGAACATGGGCCTTGCAGTAACATCAACATCACCAACAATATAATCTCTAGGGACTTTGAAAGTAAGCCTATTCCTAAGTGAATCCCTAAGTATTCTTAACTCCCTAATAATCCCAACAATATCCCCAAGACTAACCTCGGTATAGCTCATACGGCAATTAAGTGTTGAAGTTCTATTTAAATCTTCTTAGTATGTTCTAGATAAAGACTTTATAGATCTCAATATAATAATGCATTAATTCCCTTATAGAAGGTAAAATAATATAATAATAATTAGTAGGTTTTCTTGCTTAATGAAAACGGAAAAAAGGAAAAGTTAGTTTGGGTTTTAGCCCACGATAGTGGGCTTACCTAACTTTTTGCTATTAATGTTGCTTTTTACCTTTATTTAAAGGTTTCTCTTGTGTTTTATCTGGAATAATCCTTCTTTTGGTCATGATATATTATTTGCTAAATGTCAATTGGTTTTACCAAATCGGCATTGTTAAATAGACTTTAATTTTAATGATTATTGTGGGTGTGAGGGAATGCGTTGAACGCGGGTTTAAGTGTTCAAGATATTTGGGACTTTTTGATTGTTTGATTGTTCATTTTTGGTTTCATGAATTTGAGTTAACTGTTGAATTTGTGGTGAATAATGATGGATCGCTCACTTCGTTGATAGTGGAGGGACCGATATTTTATGGGCCTGGTAATTATGCCCAGGTTAGGGTCGAGGTTCATACTAGGTATTCATCAATATATGGTAATGCCATGATTAATCACTCGGATTCTATACTTATTCGTATAATGTGTAGGGGCAATAGGAGGGAATTGTTTATACGTTATGTTAATGAGGATTTCGTGAATAATCCATGTAAATATTCCGGTGAAGTGAGCAGAGTGGCGAATAAGCCTAGTGATGATATAACCCTGAGGTTAATTAACGAAATAATGAGTAGGATGGGGATAATGAATTTCCTAGGTCAATTAAATGAAATACCAACATGTTAGTAACTGCATTGTTATTGACCTTCAGAATGCATCGCCCTATTACTTCTCCACGGCCTTCCTAATCCTCTCCACTCCCTCCTTAATTAACTTCTCATCCAGTGCGAAGCTAAGCCTTACATATTCCCTACCCATACTCGACTCCGAGAATGCGGTCCCCGGTAGAACAACCACGCCATAATTCTCTAATAACCAATCAGCAAATTTTTCAACATCCATGTCTAGCTTATCAAGTATTTTCTTAACCCTCGGGTACATGTAGAAGGCACCAGCGCTTCTCCAAACCTCTATACCTGGTATTTTCCTTAACTCCTCATACATTACATCCCTCCTCCTCCTGAATAAATCTATCATTGCCCCAGAACTTCTCCAGGATGCTTCATTCCTTAGGGCCTCAACACCAGCCTTCTGGGCAATGCTCGGTGGGCAACTATATGTGTTTGCTGCTAACTTCTTTATCGGATCAATAACCTCCTTACTAGCCACTAGATAACCTAGTCTCCAGCCAGTCATTGAGAATGTCTTACTAAAGCCATTTGTGTAAAGTACGTAACTTCTCCAATCAGGTTCAAGCTCCAGGACTCCCCTGAATGAGCCTTGCTCGTAAACGAAGTTATCGTATATCTCATCGACAATAACCAGTAATTTATAGTCCTTGGCGATCTCAAGGAGTTTCGAAACCTCCTCAGGCCTGAATATGGCACCTGTTGGATTATGCGGGTTATTTATCACAATGGCCTTAGTCCTTGGAGTTACTGAATTCTCTATGGTCTCCAGGTCAAGCCTAAACCCACTCTCTGGGTCAAATTTCATGGCGACATAAATAGGCTTACCACCGAAGAACTTAGTGAGTTCTGGATAGGCTGGGTATGTTGGGTCTGGTATTATTACCTCATCGCCCGGTCTTATATAAGCCGCTATAGCCAGGAAAATAGCTGTCTTAGTTCCGGTGGTTACGACAATCTCATCGGGCCTGACAACTGCGTGGTACCTATAGTTAAGGTAATCTGCGATGGCTTCCCTAAGCTCCCTAATTCCCTCAGTCTCTGTATACCCAGTGAACCTTTCATCAAGAGCCTTTTTGGCCGCGTTTACTATATTATCAAATGTTGGTAAGTCAGGTTGGCCAATACCAAACGATATAACCTTGACACCCTTCCTCTCAGCCACTTCATGCGCCTTGGCTAAATACGTGAAGGCCTTCTCACCCTGTAATTCCCTAACTATATCCTTTAAGTAATCATTTACTGGATTCATCAGTATACGTTGTAATCACTTCTTAATAACTATTTTTCAACAAATAATCTACATCGCACTAATTATCACTATATAATTTGTGGATTTTAAAGGATAATACTAAGAATAAAGTTCGATACTGTTCAATCACTCTAAAGGCTTTAATGACATGTCGTCCTCATAGGAAATCACACAGATAAACTCAGCCTCATCATTACCAATATTCTCAATTGCATGAGGTTCATAGGGTCCTGTAAAGAGGAAATCGCCAGGGCCTAATTCATAAATCCCTTCATTAGTTTTAACCCTAAGCCTACCCCTAAGTATAACGACGGCCTCAGTATACTTATGATTATGCAGTGGCATGATCCCATTAGCTTTAACTATGAACCTCCTAACTGCGTATTTAGATCCATGCTCCTTAGTTATTAACCACTGCACATAGAAGCCCCTTGTACCCTTAAGCAGTTTTGAGGCGTCCTCAAGAGGTACGTTATTCATATTACCAACAATCACAGATAAGATTTAGCAATAAAGTAATTAAGTAGTACTGTCACATTGGCACTCTCCGTATAAATGCATAGTATTTACTGTATTCTTGAACATTGTTTGTATACATATATCCATCGGAGTTTTCGTTTGAGACGCTCCTCCTTATATTGTTCCTGTTAAACTTTATTCTAATCATACGAATATCGTATATTGGAGTTCTTTAAAAACCTTTCTACGAAAATAACACGTGCTCATTTATTCCCGTTTTATAAATTTAAACCTCTCGTAAATTAGTACTATTTTATTACCCTCTATGAGGAATTCGGCAGGTACTTTGGCACCATTTATTAATGCGTAAAACCTGGCGTAATCCTTCCTTACCTCATCAGGCACCAATATTGTAGTCTCTTCTGTATACTTTGTTGAACTTCTCATTACTAGGTAATCTCCCTGTCTTTGTATTGAGATTCTCACAGTACTTCCATAAGTTTCATAAACACCCTCAAGCTTCTTAGTAATGCTCTCCAACATAAATGGCCTTAATTCACTTGGGTCATGACCGAGTAACTTACTTAGTACGTGGATGCCGATCATTGATAGAGAATAGCCCTGGGCATTAGCCATTATGATGATCCCAATTCTATCGTTTGGTAAGTATGCTATATCCGCAGTATAGACACCAACATCACCGCTATGCTCAACAAACTTTCTTCCATGGAAATTCTGGCTTATTATTAATCCGTAGCCATACTTCTCGTCACCAATTATTTTCCAGGGCACATCAATATAACCCCTCTCCGCAGTCTCAATCAACTCCTTACCCACTATCCTAACGCCATTGAGCTCACCCCTATTTATGAACATCGACACGTACCTAGCCATATCAATAACATTACTCAGTAATCCACCATCAGCCGTTATACCAAACGGGAACCTACTTAGTATGTGTCTACCCTCCTTATCGATTATGTATGGGATTGCAACCTCAGGATCCTTGAGAACCTCCTCAGCCGTGAAGTACGTCCTAGTCATACCCAGTGGCTTTAATATCTTCTCCTTAACGAAGTCCTCGTAAGGCAAACCGCTAACTCTCTTGATTATTAGGCCTAAAATTACATAACCCTCATTAAGGTAGAAGAACCTCTCGCCAGGCTTCGCAACAGCCCAATCAGCCGCATTCCTCATGAATGCCAGTACATCCTCGGGTGTAGCCAGTGGCAACCAATTACTGTCAAGGCCAAGCGCACCATTTATGTAGGCCTCGGCATAGCCAAGTGCGGGTAATCCGCTGCTGTGGGTTAGTAGGTGGTGTATTTTGACTATGCCCATTGGGTTCAACTTAATTGGCACGTACTTATCAACAGGATCCTCGAGGCTTAACTTACCCTCCTCAACAAGCTTGAGTATTGCCAGTGCTGTGAAGGACTTCGTTATCGAACCGATACCGTAAATTGTTCGTGGAGTTGCAGGTAAGCCTTTCTCAATATCCCTAAAGCCAAAGCCCCTTGCATATATTAACTCATCATCCTTAATAATGCCAATGCTCAGACTTGGCAACCTCGACTCCCTAATTTTACCAAGTATAAACTCCTCAATCTCCCCGAAATCCATTAATAAGTCAGTAATCCCGAACTTAATTAACTCTATTGTGGTATTAACTCTCTGATATCACACATGATTTCCCTTATAATTCCGTATTTATAGTCATTACCTGCCTTAACAATGCCTATTGATTCCAGGTACTTAACGAGAGCTGCCGTCTCTGTTAATGCCATGTACTTATTCATTGGGTCGAGATCCACGTACTTCTTATCATCCATCCACTTGAGCATATTCGTTATCTCGAATATTGTTAATTCATTATTCCTCAATGTATTTACCACCTCGCAAAGCCTTGAGACTCTATGCATGATAAGTTCATTTATTCTATCATTAACGTTGCATATTTCACCCTCATGTCCTGGATATAGACACTTAAGATCCACTTTTCTAATCCTAATTAATGAGTTCAGGTAATCACGAAGTGGATTTCCTGGGTTTATTGGGGTTAAGCCTACATGAGTCGTTATTGTTGGCAATATTAAGTCACCCGTAAATGCGAGCTTATATTCATCAAGTATTATTGATATGTGACCAGGTGAATGCCCCGGCGTTAGTAGTACATGCATCCTCTCAATATATTCCTCCTCATTGTTAATGAGAACATCTGGATTTAATGCACTTAATCTCCTTCTACTTGACAGGCCACTAGTTACATTTCTGTAGAGCTCCATTTCGGCATTGGGAACTCCGTATTGCCCTAATAGCTCCAGGAATTCCTTGATGAATAAATCCCTATCAAGCATCTTCAGAACTTGCTCATAATCCCTCCTATGCATGACTATGCTCAGGCTAAGCCTGTTGCGTAGTTCATTGGCTAAACCAGTATGGTCAATATGCATGTGCGTAATAAATAACGTGCTTAACCTGCAATTTGATATTTTGCTTAGCTCGTTAATCAGTGGGTTAAGAAGTTCGGCGTTGGGGTATCCAGCATCAATCATTACGCATTCATTATCTCTCTTCACTATATATGAGAATACGTAGCCGGGTTCCATGGGCATGAATATCCTTAATTGATAAATAAGGCCACTAACCTTCTCGCTAAGCTCTACCACTGCCCTATGAAGGATTAATTGATTTTAAGTTATTCGCCGACAGTAAACATAACCGTAATCCTCATGAGCACGCCCAGTGAAGATACACTTGAAATCCTTACTTAATACATTAAGCAATTCCTTAACGGGTATACCCGTAATCCACCTATGATACTCAAAGATCAACTCCCTGAATAACCTAACGTGTTCATAATCATTGAGTATGACGTCATACTCACAACCCTCACAATTCATCTTTAGAACATCAGTATGCACCCTAGTCTCATTAATAACCTCACCCAGTGCAATCAATCTGGCCCTGACACCATTAATGCATATACCATCATTAGTTACAGGCCCGAAGTACGTAGCCATTATACTTCCTAGGTCCAGATCCATGGAAGCGCAGGTGGTTCCAGAGAGACTGCTAAGTGCTGCGTTGATGGGTATTACCTCATTGGTTAATCCATTCAATTCTACATTTCTAATAAGCTCCCAATCGGTGAAATAACTCATTACCACCTTAATCACGTAATAAGAGATAATTGGCATTTTCTGCCCAGTCCACTTTAATTAATTCGTAATAAATCGCCGCAGAATTTTGCCATATAATACTTACTTCTCCCATTTCCTCTTCTCTGTCTAATGACATCGATAATAGAAAGGCTCGGTATAGAGCACATACCAAGCTCAATGAGACATGGCAGGATCATGTACCAATTCACGCTATGGTTTGCGAGCAACCTAACCGTAGCTGACTACGCCCTTGGACCAATACTATACATGCTTGGCCTACCAATACCCTGGCTAGTACTTGCCCTAGTGCTCGGTAACGTACTTGGCGGCCTATTGGTCGGGCTTTTAGCGGCCATGGGACCGACCTATGGCTATCCACAGATAATGATTTCAAGGGTTGCCTACGGTAGAGTTGGGAACCTACCCTTTGCGGTTGCGAATTGGGTTAGCACACTTGGTTGGTTCTCTGTGAATGCAATAATTGGTGGTTACATAATCAATTACATAGACCCAGCAATACCACTCTACGCGGCAATTCTCATAACCGTGCTAACCCAATTCATAATTGCGCTCTTTGGTTACGATATCATACACAGGTCTGAGTACATACTATCCATAATACTCGGCATAATGTTCGCAGTCTCCCTAGCACTAGCACTATCAAAGCCGCATTTACTGAGTACCTACGTGAAAAGTGCGTCTTTTAACCCATTCAACTTCGCAATAGCGCTGGCAACAGTGTTTAGTTACATCATGTCATGGGGTCCATACGCCAGTGATTACTCACGCTACTTACCCGAAAACACGAGTAGGTTAAGGATAATGGCCTATGCTACATTGGGCGGTATGCTGGCTAGCCTATGGAGCGAGGTTGTTGGTTTTACGGTTAGTGCAGCAACAGGAAATACAAGCGGCTTACCAACAGTGCTTGTGCAGTTCATGGGTAACTACGGGCTTACATACACAGCAATAGCCGTGATAGCCCTATTCCTAGGCGCACTAGCTGCCAATGTCCTCAACATATACACAAACTCCCTATCGGCACTAGCAATATATAGTAAGGCGAGGAGATGGCAGGCATTAATTGCAGGTGCTGTTGTGGGTACGGTAATGGCCGTGATTGGTGGATTAAACTTCGTTGGTTATTACGAGAGCTTCCTACTATTCCTAGACTACTGGATAACACCTTGGATAGGTATACTCCTGGTGATGTTTTACGTCAATAATGTCAGGGATTGGAGACCCGTGGAGAGTGGATCAAGGGTAATTTGGAAAGCATTACTAGCCTACATAGTAGGCCTATTAATCTCAGTACCATTCATGAACCTAAACGCAGCAACAGGGGGCTTAATACCATACACAGGTCCAATAGCTAATGCCCTTGGCAGCGCCGATATTAGTTACTTTGTATCATTTATCGCAGCATCAATAACATACTTAGTACTCACAAGAAAATAACAAAAATAAATAAGGTTTAATGAAAACATAAAAATGATTTGTTAACAGTATGGACATGTTGTTACCTTTATTTTCCTTATCCTAGTATTTATAGCATATGAAACCACTACCGTGAGTACTATTGACGCTATTAGTATGGCTAGGTACCAAATGCTCGTTATTGAGTAGTAGAAGGTTATTGCAAGTATTGCAGCACCAATGGCTATGGTTATTCTACCGCTCCAGCTAGTCAGTCTTAGAGCCCCTGCGGCCACGAGCATTAGGCTTAGCACGTAATATAGGGAGTCTATTGCGTATGCGTCTTCCATGGCGTTGTAGGTTAGTTCCAGTGGCTTGACGTAACCACTAATGTAAGCCGCCATGTAGGCGAGCACTATGGTTAGTATAGCCACGGCTGTGCTTAGATAAAGGGCCTTGTGTGGGCTCTTGTACCTTGGGTGTGTCTCGGCGAGCCACGTAGGTAATAACCCGTCTCTGGCCATGCCGTAGAGCATCCTTGCAGTTGCATTTAACGTGGCTAAGTAACACCCGAATACACTGATCATTACGCTTATCGCAAATAGTAACAGGCCCGTAGTGCTTAGGTAATGCCCTATCAGTGTATAGACTGGATTTGGGCCCATGCCCTCAGCCATGTTTACGAAGTTACTTATCGCATTCTGCGTATAGCCTATGTTTAGTAGTATTGCATAGGTGACTAGTATGTAGAGCATTCCCATGAATATTGTTGCCCACAGTGTACTTGTTGGTACGCTCTTCCTTGGGTCCTTAACCTCCTCGGATATTTGCGTGCTCACCTCAAAGCCCATGAAGTAGGTTATTGCGAATATTAATCCACCTGATAATGCCGCTAATACTCCTGATGGTGTTGTTGCGAAGGTTCCCTGTATTGTAAATGGAAATGCCGAAAATCTATCGATGTTAGCTATGAATGAGAGTACTACAAATATCAGTAAAATCGTTATCTCAATACTCGTTAGTGTCATTTCAGTCTTAATACTGGGCCTTACTCCAAGCACGGCAGGTACTAAGGCAAGCACTATTGGTATTGGCAATAGGAGTAGCGGGTTTATTACGTGACCCGTTATTGCATATATGCCCTCAGTACCGAGGTATGCGAAGGCTATGGCAACGGAACCCACGCCAACAATGCTGTAAAACACGGTATATATTACCCCATTTATGAAGCCCGCCCTGGCGTTTATAGTGTTAGTTACGTAGGCATAGAAACTAGCTGCATGTGGGTATTTACGGGCGAGTACGAATATTGAATAGACAATTGCCAGGACACCCAGTAATGTGAGTAGCATGGCTAATGGCGCCGCTGCATATGCACTACCCATTATTAGGGCCGCACCACCGGCTATACTATAGGCAGGTGCCTGACCAGCCAAGGAATTATATAACGAACCAAGGAATCCCGTGGCGTTCCTCAACAACTCACTGCTTCTCTGCTTAGCCATCGCTAATTATGGCGATACTACGCTCTTTTATACTTAGTTAAACGTTTAATAACAATCACTCATTGTGCAAAGCTATTAACTAATTGTACTTAATTCCATAAGAAGTATCGCCATAGACATTTACATACTACGATTTAATAAATTCACCAGGCATAATAAGAAGTCCTAGGTGTAAGACCATCCTTAAAACCCTAGGTGAGGAACCCGCCAGATAAAGTTTGATCAAGAGTAGGTTAGGGATTATTGAGGGCAGATACGTAAGCAATACGGCACTAGGCAACTTACTGAGCACCTTAATTTGAATATTGTTGAGAGGAGAGATAATGAATAAGTAATAATTGATCCAATCTACGCCGCTGCTGCACGAACATTTTAATGAGGGAGAAATGGCTTAAATGCGGTAGGTTTAACCTTGATATTAAGGCATGAGAGCTAGGGATACTTACCTGGTAGGAATAGCATCGGCATCCTTTTTCATGAGCTACTTCTCTAGGCTTGCCTGGAGCATAGTATCGACATACTCAACATTAAAGCCAACAATTATTGAGGATAGTATGATCTTCTCACTCTTCTTCGTTGGTTACGTGGTTGTTCAAGTACCTGCTGGCATAATTTCCGACAGGGTTAATCCTAAGTGCGTAATCATGATATCGTTAATCGGCCTAGCAGCATCATCCCTTGTCTCGGGTATTGCTAATTCCATACGGGTTGAGTATGTGGCTAGCCTATTCATGGGTCTGAGTGCCGGTTGGATTTACCCAGCCACCGTGAAACTCCTAACGATTAGCTTTAGGGGGCCTGAGCTACCGATTGCCATGGGTTATTACAGCATTGCTTGGCCACTATCTATAGTGCTTGCCGGCGCTACCCTGCCCGAAATTTGCATAGTCTTTGGTTGGAGATGGAGTTATTACATCATTGCCCTTACCTCAATAATAATTGCCTTGTTATACATGCCTATAAGCACTGGCAATTACGATAATACTATGCATAGTACTTTTGATCTCAGATTGCTGAGAAATAGTGATGTTGTTGTGGTTAGTCTTTCTGGCTTTCTATTCTTCATGTCATACTGGGCAATAACGCTGTACGCCTACAAGTACTTCCTAACCATAGGCCTTAATAGGTACGTGGCTGGATTCACTTACTCCCTACTAGCGTTATTCGGCGTATTTTCAACAATGATCGCTGGTTATGTAATAAGGAGTATTGGCGTTAAAGGTACACTCTCGATATTTGAGGCTATTTACGGCATTTTGACAATAATGCTCGCAGTAGTAACTAGGGAATTGCCGCTCATGGTATTGGCAGCAGTAATGGGCTTTATCAGGTTTATAATAACACCCGCGAACTCAACCGCGGTTTCCAAGATAGGTAGGGAGATGGCAGGGAGCGCTGCTGGCATCGCTAACTTGTTTTGGCAATTGAGTGGTGCTGTCGCACCTGTGGTTGCTTCGTTCATATTAACTAGGGCGAATTACCAATTCCTATGGGTGGTTATGGGAATCGTGATAATAATATCGGCGGTGATTTACTTATTAACGTTAAAGGTCCGGTGAATATGTTAAATTAATAATAACAATAGGTATATAACCCAAACTACCATATCATAATTAATTGCTATGAAAAGGCAATTAACCACTGGCGATGCGTCGAAATCAATACTAATTGCTTTATTCATGGCCTTATTACTAAGCGCCACATTAGGTATTGCTGATACCAATTATGTTATTGAGATACCACCAATAAATATGTTTAACGTTATCAATTTATCAAATAGTACGTCGTTCTCATACACGTACACTAACATGACAGGCGGCATAATTTACCTACCGCCAGCTTGGTATTACTACTACAATTTCAGCGCGCCAGCTGGGTCGTACATAGACTACAGTGTTTGGGGTACATCACCAATAACGCTGTACATACTCACCAACCAACAATTCATGAGGTATTTTAATGAGGGAGGCATTAATGAGTATTTATACTCCATTACCAGTAGCAATTTAAGTGGTTATTACCACATTAATAGAACTGGAACTTACTATGTCGTCATTGTTAATAATGAACTAAAACCAGTACTGGTAATTTACGCCATATCATTAACGGGAAAACCAATGCTTAATCAGTGGGGATTCCCGGTGGGTATTGCTGATTATGGTATTGCCATTATTAACGGCAGATACTTCGCATATGAGTATAGAACCAACGAATTCATTGGTGAGGCGAGTATTTACAACGTATTTACCCAGGAACCGGGCTCATGCCCAACTGGCTATGTTGAACCTGGCAATAATTGGTTCAGTATTCAGCTTAACACGGTCCTTGTGGTGAACACGATCAGCGGCTATGCCCAATACTACTGGCTCCAGAATGTACTGCTCTTTGATACATTAAATTACACAGCCTATGTGAGTGATAATGTTTGGAATAGCTCATCAATTAACGCCTCACTGAGCAACAACCTAATCAGCGGTGATGGGGTAATTAGTCCCGTAAATGCCACGGCAGGTAATATCACGGCATATGCGTACTACACGGAAGTATCACAGCAAGCGCATGTGCCATTCACGATATACCTAATAACTAGGACTGGATTAACGAGTAATGACTATCCATGGATTGCCTTCGGCTACTCATACAACGGTCAGTCAATTACCTGGTTTGACAATGTTACGATAAGGGTAAAGTCCTCATCAGCGTACATGGAGGTATCACCGACGAGCAATAATGGTGAGTTAATGAATAATGCTGAGTTGGTGATTGCAGGTCCATGGAATAGCGAATGCACTGTGGCTAAGCCATTAAATATCACATTAGCCCTATACTTTGCATGGCCATACCCAAGCGATTACTACTTATCACCAGTACCATCAATGTGGGATTTCGGCACGGACACCGCCGAGATAATATATGATGCCCACGTGTCACCGCTTAATTATGGATCCGTCTACGTTATTCAAGGCCCTGAAAAGTTGTACTTCCTTAACACGTACTTCATACCATTAATAATTAATAATCCCGTGAATGAGACAAGGACATTGGATGTATATACCGTGAACTCAACGACTACGTTAAACGAACCATCAATAATCACTGTAGTACCTAACGAGACTAGGTACATATTCATGAATTACGTAATCAATAACTCATACATAGTCACTACAAATGCATTGAACTTAACACTCCAGGGACCAACAAGCATTTATGTTAATTACACATTACAATACATGCTCACAATTAACGACCCGAGTAGACTACTTAACGGAGAAAGTGGGTGGCATAATTATGGCTCTGTCGTGACGCTCAATGAACCAGAAATATACTACCTCGATAATGGAACACGGCTAGTATTCAATGCTTACTACATATACCTCACAGGAACCAGTCTCTACCATATGGTGATGAACAACGTCACCAATTTACTAGTTAATGGGCCATATACAGTCATTGTTAATTGGACGAAGCAGTACCAGGTTAATGTGAATAGTCCCGTGCCTGTGATAGTCTCCTTATCGGGATTGCAAAATATAAGCGGTTATTCGGTAGTTACGTGGGTTAATAGGAGCTCTACATTAATTATTCTCGTACCTAAGTACTACGTGTTAGGTAATGGTACATGCTTAGTTTATCTAGGTAACAATGAGAGCATTGTTGTTTATTTACCATTTAATATATCCCTAGGTAACTTTGTACGTCAGTACCTCGTTACAATATATAGTAAATACCCCGTTAGTGTTAACGGCACTTACACAACAAATATAACCAAGTGGTTCTATAGCGGTGAGGCGCTCATGATTAGGCCTGGCACGGTATTTAGCGATGGAGTATTTCTAAGCGAGCTCGGGCTCGTAATCACAGTCAATAAACCAACGAGCGTAACCGTGACTTGGCACATTAATTATTTCCTCACAGTAATTATGTATACGGTAATAATAACCGCAATTAGTGTAATAGTAATACTTATCATTAGGAGAAGACGCAGTGAGTATAAAACATTTTAAGGAAATAACCATTATAGGGCTTATGGAATATTTCGAGAAGCCCTTTTGTCTGGGTTGAAGGGGTTGCTATGACTTTCTATTTACAATGCCAGATGACCTACGTATTTCAATTTACCACTTACTGGGTCAACATCTAAACCCAGCGTTTCAAGCGCCGTGACACCAAGGACTTCCGCATCGCTAGACTCACCAAATACAACCTCAACATCACCCTCATAGTCCTCATACTTAATTGTGATTAAACCAACACTCTTCATAACCATCCTACCATCTATAGTCCTGAATTGCCTGACCCTCCTTGGTTTAATGCCGATTGACGCCAAGGTATCCTTATTAATCCAGGTAAAGACACTGCCAGTATCCACTATCAGTTCCACATCTCGACTTACACCAGTCTCCGGATTTTTTATTAGTATTTTAACCTTCGTGATGCCCATTATTCTCTCTAGAAATAATGTATAGACTTAAATGACTTTTTATCAATTCTCAATCAGTCCTTAATCCTAATAAGCCACTTATGAACAGGTTCATTAACATCCCTAACATTATTTGGGTTCGCATAAACGTCTAAGTGCCCATAACCATCAAGTATTATCACATCACTCATTAACCTCTTTACTAAGTCCATGTCAGCCACCTTCATACCAAATAACCCACTTATAATGGCGAGTATTGGTACCTTAACCTCCACGTATTTAGTTCTGAATTGATCCATTGGCTCTATAAATAACCTAACAGGCCAGTACGGGTCCAGCGTCGCCAATACGGCAAATATGGCTTGGGGAGGTGAGGTTGGGTATGAATATGGGTTTGCAAGTCCCTGATTATAGGCTATATTCATTAAATAATCGCCTAAGGTCTTAAAGCCAGGCTCTGGACTTGGTATTGCTGGATTGTATAGTGCCTTAAGCCACACCGTGTTCACCATATTCCCTGGATACTTACCCCCAGTTAGTATTGATGGTACCGCATATAGCTTACTTGCCCTGATATCATCAACACTACGCACAGGCAATGTCTGAATAACAGAGGCCCTTATTGGCGCACCATCTAGTAGTACTATCGTCTTAACATCCTCCGGGTGAATAGTAACGTAATTCATTGACGCAATTCCACCAAAGCTCTCCCCAATCAATATGACCCTATCCCTACCGCTAACCTCCATAACCTTGTTGACAGTCTCCTTAATATCGCCCAGCCACGTCTCCCAGCCCCAGTCAAGCATGAATGAGAGATCCTTAACGTCAGGAAGTACGAAGTGCGTCCTATAATCAATTGTATAGACCAGGTGACCTCGCCTTACTAGGTATATAGGTATCATGGAGTCCGGTATTGCTGGTTCTATCGGTTGTATTCCATGCCATGAAACGTGAATCAACTGCTCCCCATGTGATGCCATACCAGGCAGTATCAGCACTGGGTATGGGTAGGTCACGTCCCTACCCTTAACCTCCCTTAGAGCTATATAATTGAAGCAACCACCGGGTGGGCGCTCCGTAACCCAAACTCTTTCAGTGAGATCAGGGAATTCCTTAATGCTTCCCTCCCAGGTTAGTTTCCAGTCTGGCATGCTTAGTAATGCCTTGATTTTGATTTATTGTTTGTGCTTATATGGAAAATATATTTTATATAGTGCTATAGCATTAATATTATTTTTATCATACATTAATCGTGGAATTAGTAAAATTCCTTAAAGACATTGAGGAGCTGCTTGGGAAAGACAACGTCATTAGTGAAGGCCACGGATTATCAATGTTCAGGAGAGATTGGTGGTCAATACTCATGCTTAGGGAAGCCCTTGGGCATAGCCTTGATTCACCACCAGCCGTTATTAGGCCTGGTAGTATTAATGATGCAATTAATGTTGTTAAACTTGCCAATAAGTATGGCATATGTCTTGTTCCATATGGTGGTGGGTCTAGCGTTGTTGGTGGTGCCTATCACAATGGTTGTGTTGTTATCGATATGAGTAGGTTAAATAAAATTCTAGACTTTAGTGAGGAGGACCTAACAATAACCGTTGAAGCTGGTGCTAAGATGATTAACGTGGAGAAGTGGCTTAATGAGAGAGGTTATACCCTGGATTACCACCCGCAATCGTTTCAATTGCTCACAGTTGGTGGTGCTATTGGGCATGGGAGCACCGGCTCACATAGTGCTAGTAATATTGAGGAGCTGGTCCTATCAATGGACATACTCCTACCAAATGGTGACCCAGTGAGTGTTGGTCCTGGCACTTATGTAAGGGTTTCATGGCCTGACATGAGACGCTTATTCATTGGATCCGAGGGCGCGCTGGGCATCGTGGTAAGAGCCACATTGAGAGTTAAACCGCTGGCTAATTACTATGTTGATAGGGCGTTCGTATTTAACAATATTGTTAGCGCCATTAAATTCGCTAGGGACATGGCCATTAGGCTTCCTGGTCCTTATAGAGTCGTTATTCATGATAAGGATAGTAGTAAGTTAATGATTGGTGAGGATATGTTTGTCGCATTAATCAGGATTAGGAGGCATGATGAGGAGCTTGTTAATGCTGAGGCGAGTATTGTAAGTAAATTGGCAAGGCACCATGGTGGTTCTGAGGTTAGTCAGGACCTGGTCAAGAGATGGAGAATCGTCTTCGCTAAAGACTATGAATCGCAATTAATGCAGTTGGTGAATCAAGGCCTTTGGGTTGAAACAATAGATACCGCAACCACCTGGAGTAGGTTGCCAGGTCTTTACGCTGGCATTAAAGGCGAGCTTAAGGAAGTCGATGGTGTGATCTACGTATTACCAAGAATAACCCATATATATCTAAACGGCGCTTCACTCTATAGTGTGGTAGTTCTTAGGCAGGATGAGAATACTTACTGGAGAATTTGGCACAAGACATTTGAAATCACAAGCAAGGTAGGCGCAACCATAACGCATCATCACGGTACTGGACTGCTAAAGAGGGACTATGTTAAATTGGAAATGAACCAGCAATGGGAATTATTAAGGAAGATAAAGGATGTACTTGATGTAAATATGATAATGAATCCAGGGAAAATACTATAATAGAGTGTTTATAATGGGTTACCCTTTACCATGGGTTGCGATTTCATTAACGCCAGTAATACAGCCGCTCCAAGCATTGTGAGTATTACCATTACGATTGCGGTATTGACGCCCCCGTAGTAAATCTGGGTTGGTGTATAGTTTGTAAAAGGCCCTATGTACTTAAATCCATATGGTGATGCTTCTATGTATGCGGCATTTGAGGCCATATTCAAGAGTAATTCCGCAATTCCCGTGTTACCAGTTATCATTAATAACACTATGGTCAATACGCCAACATTAAGTATCAAGCCTATGAACAACATGAACATACCCAGTACCATAGCAACTGCCTTTTTACCCTTGGGACCTCCCCTCACATATGTATGTGTCCCCTTCTCCTTTATCCTCCAGGATCGAATCCAAGTTCTCAAATGACGAAACATGTATAGGGAAATAAATAGCAATATAATACCTGTAACAAATAGTAATATGAAGCTAAGCATTATTGTTTACCCATTATTCTAGCTATGTCATATACGACTGGTGGTTTCCAATAAAGATTACTACGTTCCCTAAGTATTCCAACTAACCATATTATAAGAAACGCTAAACCAACCAAGATTCCAAGGATCCTTATGAGCAATAAAACCGGAGGTATAAAAATAAGTGCGAAGGTCAATATGTCCAGTATCACATCCACAACTATTATCACAAGCCCAAAGGCTATACTCAGGTAGGACCAATGCTTAACATATCCAGAGTTCGGTCTCATTATAATGCCAATTATCCCACCAACAAGCGGTATGATCCAGGCTATTAAGCCCCATGTGCGTTCATCCTCACTTATCTGAGACATACAGGTTCCAAGGAACAAAATATTTATAAATTTTTCTATCTCTCGTATTTTATGATTATTTTTAACAATAAGATATACTATAACGTATTAATAATACTAATTTCACGTTGCTTTGCATGTTTTTCCTCCAGATTTTAAGTAATGATTATATTATTTTAGACAAAAATTATTTTTCTATAATATAATTTATAATTATATATAGGTATAGCCTAAGTATACTATGAGCATTAATCTGCTGGATAATTAGTTATCTTAATGAATGAAATAGTTATAATTGATTAAGGGATGATATTAATCATGGGCAATGTAATTACTGAAAGGAGGGGACATGTATTTATTGTTATGATTAGTAGGCCGGAGAGGAGGAATGCTATTGATGCTAATACCGCTGAGGATCTGTTTAGGGCTTGGAGGTACTTTGATGGAGATCCTGATCTATATGTGGGTATAATCACTGGTTCTGGTGGTTATTTTTCGGCTGGGGCTGATTTGTACGACATTGATAGGCTCATTAATAGGGTTACTGACCCTAATGGTCCTCTTGGCTTTACTAGGCTTAGGCTTTCCAAGCCTGTGATAGCCGCGGTAAGTGGTTATTGTGTAGCCGGTGGTTTGGAGATAGCGCTTTGGGCTGATATTAGGGTTGCTGATAGGACTGCTAAGTTCGGCTTTCTGGAAAGGAGATTTGGTGTTCCACTCGTTGATGGTGGTACGCAGAGACTGGTTAGGATTGTTGGGCTTGGTAGGGCCCTTGACTTAATATTGACGGGACGATTAATAAGTGCTGAGGAGGCATATCAGTGGGGTTTAGTTAATTACCTGGTTGATGAGGGTAAGGCCCTTGATAAGGCCATTGAAATTGCAGAATTAATCAGTAGGTACCCACAGGAGACCCTTAGGAATGATAGGCTCGCGGTATACGAGGGCTTAGATAAGCCATTGAGTGAAGGCCTAATCATTGAGATGAATTATGGATTGAAATCAATAAGGGCTGGGGAGATATACGAGGGTGTGAGGAGGTTTAAAGAGGGTGCAGGTAGACATGGTGATATCATCAATATTTAGATAATTAGGTAATTTAGCTTATAAAAATTAGATATTATCTTGAGAAGGAGGGGATTGCCGTGATAGGACCTTATCGTAAAAAATGGACAACCTATACGCTACGTAAGAAGTTAACGCCTGAAGATATTGAGCAGATAATTAATGAGGTGAGGGATGAAATCACAAATAATTATTGATATCAATGTTTTGGTATATGCAACGTTTAAAGATAGTGAGTATCATGATGAATCATATAGCATAATACAAAAGGGTGATGTCGTAATACCTTATGTTGTTCTTTATGAATATATATGGGTATTAATGAAACTAATGAAGGATGTGAAGATTGTTAAATCGAAACTGAATGAATTAAGTGACTTCATAATAATTCATAGGATCTAAGTACGATATATTCCGGTTTAGTTCTGATGGAGGAGGATGGAGCTCCAATTTCAATGTTAAATGATTACATAATATTGTCAGTGGCATTAAGAAGGGGTGCTTACTTAGCCACTTACGACCAAAGACTGAGGAAAGCGGCTAGTAAACATGGAGTGCGGTAATACCGTAAGTTTTTAAACAGCTTTACCATTTAGTAATGCCGTACCTTACTTTTATTAACGCTTTATTAATTTACGTATATAGTGGCCCACCAATCCTCCTAAGCCTGTGAGGGCGAGTGCTATTAGTAACGTTATTATCAATAGTATTATTGAGCCAACGATACTGTATGGTAATCCGATTATTGCTGCTGTTACTTCACCGTCATAGATTGCGTATGGGTTTGCAAGAATACTAATCAGGACGCCGAGAAGTCCAGGCACCCCTGCACACGTGAATGCGGACAGTGCCTTATTAGCATTTAAGAAATAACCGATTATTAGACCTAGTACTGCCATTAATAGCCAATAACCTGTATATGCCAACGCGAATGAGATCGCTAGGTTTATTATGAATAAGGTCCAGAAGCGGGTTGTATAACTCATGGCCATGCCAATCACCCTGGTAATGTGGCGTTTGGTAGGTATAGGTAATAGAAGTACTGGGGTAGGCCTGGTGGTATTAATGTGTAGTATTGTCCATTGAGCCAGTATGCGGTTGTGTCGTTGTATAATGGACTTAGTGGATATTCGGATATGCCACCGGGGTAAACGCCAATGCCGCTTAATGGATTTGCCATATCGACTATCAAGCGCCAGCTTGGGCCCTCATTAGACAGTAATCCGTATGCAGCATTTATGGTGTTTCCATCACCAGGCGCTGGGAATGGCCCAACCGAGAGTTGGTTAATCCCAAAGAAGCTTGTGAGTATTCGTTCATGAATCCTGCCCCAATACCATGTAGATGGGTTTGGCCCTAACTTACTCATTAACTCACTTATTGTTTGATTGAAGGCAAGCAACATAACTATTGTTGCGTTCCTACTTTGCCCTGTGACTGGGTCGTTAAACCACACTATGTCTGGATAATTATTAGTCCAGTTTGCTAGGTCTAGTATTAATGGTCCGTGGAATATCGCGTCCGGTCCTAGGAATATGGAGAATTCGCCGAGACCATCAGCGGGTGTTATGTTGTAGTATTGGAACCAGGGCATGAAGGTATCGTTTAGGTAATTCCATAGCCAGAAGTAGTATATCGTGGCCGCTACAGAGTTTGGTGTGAAATCGCCGTCCCAATCCTTAAGTAATTCGTAGGCCTGTACCTCAATTGGTGAGAGCTTATTCAAGTGTGTTGATAATGCATTAAGTAGTGGTTGTAGGAATAGGTTTGTTGTATAGTCGTGGACATTAAGTTGTATGGTCTCCATGGAGGAGTACGTTATATTACCCTGAGCCTCAAACTGCGAGAGCAATGTATATATTTCATCAGCCCTAAACCCACTCTCAAACACCCAACCAACATAATATGGGTAATTCGGCGAGACTAGGATTTCGTTAGCCGATAGTGCGAAGTGCGATGGTGGGTTTAGGACATACGGTTGGTATTGGGTTGGTATGAAGCCAACCCAGTCATAAGACCCATTACCAAGCATTACAGCCCTTGGATCACCACCCATGACTATTGGGTATAACCCCCAGGCAAATATACCAATGTTACCATACCTATCGGCATATGCGAAGTTCTGTATTCCAACCTTAAAGTACGATAAGCCCTTAAGAAATTCGGTGAGGTTTTGTGCAATGTCGAAGTATAGAAATGTAGCACCTTCATCCGTTGGATACATACCAGTCCAATTCATCACTATAACAACACCACTATAATTGGCAATAACAACGCCATTACGGGCTAGGTAAACATTATACGGTACATAACCAACACCCTTAACGTAGATCTTCTCCTGAACAACCTCAAAGGGCATCCAAGAACCATCATAGTAATACTCACCTGGGTGATTAGGGCTCGTAACCTCAACGTAATAATAAACTACCTGGGGCTCCGCATCGGTCGCGCCCCATGCTATAAATGGATTATGACCAAGTATCACACCTGGAACACCTGGGAAATCTACACCAATCACATTCATGCCAGGTCCAACCAGTTGAAAGCCGATCCAAATAGATGGGACAGTCGTTGTTAGGTGGGGGTCATTTGCCAAGAATGCCTGTCCGCTCGGTGATAATGCGACCCAGTTATTACTACCTTCATCGCTCAAGCCAATTACGAAGTGCTCAAATGGGTTTATGCCAGGTAATAACTTACTAACCACAGAGTCCCTAAATGCAGTATCGCTCTCCTCATAAAATGCTATTGCCTTATCAATCGCCTCAATAAATTCCTGCTTAGTTATGCCGGGTGGCAATGGGTTTGGGGAATAGAAACTTAGGCCCTTAATATTTCCCGTGGTATTGTAAATACCTAGGTTCCATTCCTCGGGATACACGGGGTATTGAATTGATGAGGGGTACGCCGGGTAGAATGCATAAATAACCTGCTTTGGCATTTTGAGAAGTGCCACAGTAAATGGCAATTGATCAGCAGATCCGCTCAATGACCACGTGAGTAATTGCTGTATGGCAAAGGTATCTTCCATAGTCCATGGTAGAGGTCTAAAACCAAGAACCTTAAATATAATGGGCATCCTTTGTGATGTCAATGATTCAATGTATGCATTAACGCCGAGGGTATAGTAGTAAAGAGCCTCATAGGTAAAGCTCGATTTGTTCAATGAATCAACAATTTCCTGAGTAACCTGGGGTGTTAACAATGTCCTAAAGAATTCATCACTGGGTAGTACCGATGGACCTACTACTGATGATAAATTACCCATGGTCATCATCGCCATAAAGTACATTTGAGCAAGTCTATACTCAGCTGTTAAGTAACCCTCCTCATAAAACACAGCCCAGGTCTCATTAGAGGCAATCCTAATGAAACCATCAGGAGTTACACATACAACAATGGCTGCGGAACTATCATTAATCGTTAAAACACTACTATGACAACCAACACCAGGAGGAGGAACACTATTCCAAACACCAGTACCTGGATTAAGAACCTGCCCTAGGGGAGCCAGAATGCTAATAGGAACACTCAGTAATATTGCCACAAGGAGTAAACAAATCACAGCTAAACCTAGCTTTATATAAAGCGATATATTCATACAATATCTGATAATTAATTTAGGATTTATAAAAATAATATGTTTATAAAATATATAGAATATAATCATGGATAAAAAGGTTATCTTTAACAATTAGGTATTTTTAATAATCGACATAATAATTTTTATTCAAAAAATCTTAATTATTAAGAAATAGAATTAATGCAATTAATTAATTACCGTAAATTTGAAGGATTTAATTTTAATAATACATATTAATAAGTACTGCTTTTAATAATATCGACAATGTTCTTTTATAAACATTGATTTGATATCTTTAAATATTCTTATTTTATGTTAAACTTGACAGGTGGGTCAAGTGTCAGATAGAGAGCTCAAGCTTGGTGAGCTTCGAGCAAGAATAGATAGACTCCCTGTAAGACCTTACCCTGTTTCCTGGATGGTCATTATCGGCCTTGGTTACTTCTTTGCATTCTATGATATACTTACGTTATCATTTGCTATAGTTTCTCCCATGATTCAGCAATTGAGAATGACTAGGTTAGAGATCAGTGAGGCTGTCTCTGTTTCATTATTTGGATACATAATTGGTGCTTATTTTGTTGCCACAGTAAGTGATTATTGGGGGCGTAGGTGGGGATTAATAACTAACGCCATATTAATTGCCATTGGTTCTTTGGGTAGCGCATTATCAACAAACGCCATCGTCTTAATAGCAAGTAGATTAATAACTGGTATGGGTATTGGTGCTGAAATAGCTATTATAAATACGTACATATCAGAGATAACGCCAGCACCCATTAGGGGTAAAATGGTACAATTTACGTACTTAGCAGGAGCTTTAGGTTTTGCCGTAACACCATTCATAGCCTTTGCATTGATACCAATATCGCCAATAGGCTGGAGGTGGTTATTTGGATTAGGTGCACTTGTTGCAGCGGCAATAGTTCCTTTACGATACCTAATGCCAGAAAGCCCCAGATGGCTTACAATAAAGGGTAAGTTTGATGAGGCTGAGAGGGTCGTTAGAACACTGGAAAGCTTTGCTGAAAAGAAGGTAAGGCCATTACCGCCAGTTCCACCACCACTTCCTGAGAAACTATTATCGAAGTTCCCAACGGCAGAATTATTCAATAGGAAATACGGCCCAAGACTTTTAATGGCCGTTTTATTCTGGTTCTTCGATTACATGCTTGCATATGGTGTAATTGGTTTTGCACCATACATATTCGTGGCCGCTGGCTTCACATTCACAACAGCGACCTGGTACATAGCACTGGGTAGTATTGGTTATATAGTTGGTGCGTTGTCCATGGCGCCTATAGCCGATAAGTGGGAGAGAAAGTACCTTGTGGCTTCAGCTTTCAGCATCGCCACACTCGCAGTATTCTTATATGCCGTAGCCGTTGGTATTCGTTCACCAATAATATTAACTATAGGCGCATTCCTGGGCGCCTTTGCGACGGCATTTGCTGTGCCCGCCTATACATATACTGCTGAATTATTCCCAACAAGGGCAAGGGCTAGTGGTTTCGCTATAGCCGACGGTGTTGGGCATCTTGGTGGTGCCGTGGTTCCATTCATAATATACCTCGTCTTTAATCCGTTAAATCCACTTAGTACTGGTGTATGGACTTTCGTGCTACTTGGCATATTTGAGATAATTGCCACGTTAATAGTGCTTACAGGCCCAAGAACAACTAAATTAAGGCTTGAGCAGGTTTCGGATTAATGCGGTGATTAATGTGAAGAGCGGTTATGTAGTCACTAGAGATGGTGTATCGATATATTATGAAGTTGATGGTATGGGGGAACCCTTGGTCTTAGTTGAGGGTTTAGGGTATGCTAATTGGATGTGGATTAAGCAAAGGTCGCTTGCTAATTATGTAAAATTAATAATTTATGATAATAGGGGTGCTGGTTTGTCCTCAAAGCCTGATAAACCATACACTATGGATAATTTTGCTAATGACCTTGAGGACCTACTGAACTACCTCTCAATAGATAGGGCGTTTATATGGGGCGTCTCGATGGGCGGCATGATAGCAATGTACTTCACATATAGGAACCCAGGTAGGGTTAAGGGCTTAATCCTTGGTGAGACTAATTTTGGTGTTAAATCGTTACCACCAAGTAAGGAAGCACTTGAAGTTTTGTTAAAACCTCCTAATCCTAATCTTGATAGGAGGCAAATGCTTATTGAAAGGATGAGAGTTGCTTTCTCCAAGGATTTCTTTGAGAGACATAGGGATGAGGTTGAGCGTATTGTAGAGGTGAGGATGATGTTCGAGGAGGATCCAAAGGCATATAACAATCAATTAGCCGCTGTACTGACATTTGACTTTAAGGATAGACTGCCCAATATAGTGGTTCCAACATTAATAGTGACTGGTGATGAGGACTATGTAGTTAATCCTGAGAATTCCCGCATAATGAATCAATTAATGCCTAATAGTAAGCTTGTCATACTTAAGGGGGCTGGTCATTTGGCGATTATCGAGCGTGCTGATGATTATAATATGTTAGTTCTTAATTTCATAAATGATGTTATCAATGGTACATTTAAGCCGTCGAAGGAAGCCATGGTGATTTAACATGCTTGAGAGCCTACTTAGGCATAGAGCTAGAATTGAGGATTCAATCGCTATTAAGGTTGGTAATGACTCATATACGTATTCACACCTTGAAGCTTTGTCTAATAGGATTGCGTATGCATTAAGTAATCTAGGTGTTAGATTTGGCGATAGGGTTATTACGCTTATAAAGTCGCCAATACATCACGTAGCAACATTCTTTGCATTAAGGAAAATAGGAGCCACATTGGTACCTGTAAATCCTAGGCTTGGCATTGATTTTCTAAATTTTGTAATTAACGATGTTAGGCCATCCCTTATAATCGATGATTATTACGGAAAGGGTATAAGTATGGATAAGGTTATTGAAGATGCAAACCATGGGTATAGTTATGAATATAGGATGAATCTTGATGAAATAGCCATGATTCTATATACAGGAGGCACTACGGGTCCTCCTAAGGGCGCTATGGTTCATGAAGGATCCATTCTTTGGAACGCAATAATAACGGTAATATCATGGGGGCTTACAAAGAATGACTGCACCATAGTATCATTACCTCTTTACCACACTGGTGGATGGAACGTATTATTAATGCCATTATTATTAGTCGGTGGTAAGGTCGTGCTCCCTGAAACCGATAAGTTTGACCCAGACTGGACAATACAAACATTGGTTAGGGAAGGCTGCACCGTGTATATGGGTGTACCAACAATGCTTGATTCAATAAGTAAGTCGCCATTATTTGAAAGCATGGATTTATCGCATGTTCTCTTCATTAATGGCGGTGGGCCGTTATTACCCAATGTTGCACAGCGTTTTATCAATAAAGGATACAGGATCTTTCAGGGGTATGGATTAACCGAGGCTGGTCCCAATAATTTCTATATCGCGCCAGAACGCTACAGAGATAAGGTGATGTCTGTCGGTAAACCCCTACTGTTCATTGAGATGAAGTTATCAGAGGAGGGTGAGTTATTAATAAAGGGACCACATGTTTTTAAGGGATATTGGAATAGACCTGGTGAAAGGCCATTTACGGAGGATGGCTATTTAAGGACGGGTGACTTATTCGTTATTGATGGGGATGGGGACTTTTCATTCTTAGATAGAAAGAAGGATATGATAAAGACAGGTGGTGAGAATGTTTACTCAACTGAGGTTGAGGTAGCTCTTAAGCAATTGCCATACATAGATGACGCAGCTGTCTTCGGAGTTCCTGATGAGCATTGGGGCGAGGCTGTCGTTGCTGTTGTCGTTAAGAAGCCAGGTTTTAAGGTAACCGAGGATGACGTGAAGAAGGATCTTAAGAAGGTGTTGGCTTCGTTTAAGGTGCCCAAGCGTATAATATTCGTTAAGGAGATACCTAAGACCCAGATTGGTAAGATTTCAAAAAGAGAGTTGCGTGAGAGGTATATAAAGGATGGTTTTAAGGACGTACTAGATGAGGGTTGAGTATAGTTATGAGAAACGCATATATTGTTGATTATGAATTATACATACCAAACACATTCATTGATTATAAGACCCTGGCTATAGAAACGGGGTTACCTGATTGGGTGATTAAGGATAAGATGGGTATCGTTAGGAAACCAATTGAGAGATCACTATCGGTTTCTGATATGGCTAAGCTGGTCGCTAAGAAATTAATGAGTAAATACAATGTGAAGGTTGATCTCGTGGCCTATGCAGGTTCTGATTTTAAAGATAAATACGTCTGGGATGTTGCACCGGATGTAATTAATGAATTAGGTATAGAGGGGGCCTATGGTGTTGATTTATCAATGCAATGTGTCAGTAGTATTGTTGCACTTGATTTGTTAAAGTCGAAATTGCAGACTACGGGTAATGATTCACATGTATTAATGGTTATTGCCACGAAGCAGAGTATGATTGTTAATTATAAGGACAAGGCGTCTTCATTTATGTACGATTTTTCTGACGGGGCCGCAGCAGTTCTCTTAAGTAATGTTGATGGTAAGTACAGAATATTGGAGAGCTCTATAATAACTGATGGAAGGTTCTCAAATGTCGTTTATCAAAGATTAGGCGAGAGGTTTTATAGCGTTAATGACGCAAATCAAGACTATTTACTCCAGGTAAATAGAACAGACGAATTCAATAAAATCTTTGAAAGCGTATCATTTAACAACTTCATTAATGTAATAAAGAGTGCGGTGGAAAGGAGTGGATTAACATTAAGGGATGTTGATTATTTAGCCATTCTACATATGAAACGTTCATTCCACGAGAAAATACTAAAGGAACTAGGTATATCTCCCGACAGGACAATATATCTAGAGAATTATGGGCATATGCAGGCAGTTGATCCATTCCTCTCATTATGGTTAGCCGAGCAATATGGTAAGACACGTAAAGGTAGTATCATAGTCTTAGTGGCAGCAGGTACTGGTTGGACATGGGGCGCCACAGTGCTTCAACGTACTAAGTAATTTCACTTTAAAAATTTAAACTACCTTTTTATTTACTATGGTAAAACCATGAAGTATTCTCCAAAAACAAAGAAAGGCGAGGAGTCCTTAAATAAGATTCTAAATGCAGCAATTGCAGTAATTGCCGAGAAGGGATTTAACGATGCATCGATTGACGAAATAACATCAAGAGCTGGTGTATCACACGGTCTTTTTTACTTCTATTTTAATAATAAGGACGAATTACTGAACGAACTTGTTAAACGAATAAATAGGGATATGAGGCATTACCTAACGTTAAGTACTGCGGGACTCTCTGATAGAATATCAATAGAAAAACGAGGCTTTGAGGCATTCTTTGATTGGATGTATTATAATCAATACCTCTACAAAATCTTAATAGAGGCTGAATCAAACAACATCGAACTTTATAAGTGGCACTACATGAAATTATCCGAGAGATACTCCAGGAAATTATCAGAGGCTATGAATAGAGGTGAAATAGCGAGGTATGATCCGGAGGCTCTATCCTTCATATTAATGGGCATTGCTGATTTTATAGCTAAGCGATACATTTTATGGGTGAATAATAAAATACCTAGGTATGTAATTGATGAAGTAAACAAAATACTTGAAAGAATATTAAATCCTAGATGCAATTGTTGAGTGTATTTGTCTATCTATATAAAATATATTGTTATAACTCTTATAAAGCATAAATAAATAGTAATTTGCATATGTCAAGAAATATTGGGGATAATATAGATGTGTATGGCTTTTTGTCTAATGCATATGGTATTAATATGTATGATGCTGATAAACCATTACAGAGAATCCTTCAGTATTTCACTGGTAAGATTCCTTCCCTTAGTGAATTAGGTATCTTTGCTGGTCGTGATTTGCTCGAAATTACAGATTATGTGGACAAGATCTCAAGGCCTAAACATATTATGTGGGATGTAAATGGTAATAGGGTTGATAGGGTTTGGTTAAATCCTGCTGAGAGGTATGCAATTGAGAAATTAGTGCTTGATTTTGGAATAAATAAACCTCCTTATCATGGTGGTAGTTGGCATGAGCATTATGCCATGGGCTACCTAATCTCGGACCCTGGTCTTTACTGCATAATCACCATAACTAACCAAACAGCATATGCTCTTCATAAGTATGGTAACGAAGAACTGAAGAGGTACGTACCAAAACTTATTGGTGATGATAAACCAATCAATTTCGGTGCTACATGGTTTACAGAGATACAGGGAGGTAGTGATCTTGGTGCTAATACTACGGTAGCTAAGGTAGATGGAGGTAAGTGGCGATTATACGGCGATAAGTACTTCGCCAGTGGTGTCGGGTTAGCAGACATTGCTTTAACCTCAGCAAGACCAGAGGGTGGTAAACCTGGCGCTAAGGGATTAGCTCTCTTTGCAGTACCTAGACTCGATTCGTCTGGCAACTTGAACTTCATAGTTAGAAGATTAAAAGATAAGAGCGGTACAAACTCCGTACCAACAGGCGAGGTCGAGTTCCACGGATCAGAGACCTACTTAGTTGGTGATCAGAGTAATGGTATTTACTATATAATGGAAGACTTAATGGTATCAAGACTTGCAAATGCCATTGGCGCCGTTGGTGTTGCCAGGAAGGCCTATCTTGAGGCTTATGAGTATGCAAGTAGGAGGAGGGCCTTTGGCAAGTTGTTAATTGAGCATCCACTCGTCATTAGGGATTTAATGGATATGGAGGTAGCCCTTGAGGGCGCCACGGCGCTTGTGTTTAAGGCTGTTGATGAATTTGATAGGTCATGGCATGATAAGCCGCCTTATGGTGATCGTTATCATTATGCCAGGTTATTAACGCATATAGCTAAGAATGTGACCGCCGATGCTGCAGCATACATAACTAGGTTGGCAATGGAACTTTATGGTGGTATTGGGTTCTTAAGTGAATACCCAATCGAGAGGTGGCATAGGGAGGCATTGATAACGCCAATTTGGGAGGGCACAAGCAATATACAGGCATTGGACATGCTTGAGGCAATGAATAAGAAGAATGCCCATATTACTATGTTGAGTGAGATGGAAAACACTGTGGCAAGTATCAAATCTTATCACGAAATAGCTGAGGCAGCCATGAATGCGATGAGAAACACAATGCAGGTAATTTCTTCATTAAGTTCATTAGAAATAGAATTTAGGGCTAAGGACATATTATCCACAGTAGGTCACGCCATATCCATTATTGTATTAACTGATATTGCAGAGAAGCTGGGTATAGAGAGGTATGCCGTGATTGCTGAACTATATCTAGAGAGGTATCTGCAGGGTGGTTATAAGGTTGGTTCTTATGATCTAGGCAGGAAAATAATAGATATTGAGAACGAGGTGGTAACGTATGTCAGATAGTGGGATTGGGTTTACGGTGCATTACGTTATAAGGAGAGCTTCATTACTATGTCCTGATACTGAGGTTGTGACCGAAAATACTAGGCTTAAATATAGTGATGTTTATGGGCGCATCATATCATTAGCTAACTCATTACTATCTCTTGGTATTCATAAGGGTACTGTTATCGGTGTAGCTGATTGGAACACATTGCCCATGTTTGAGCTGCACTATGCAGCAGCCATGATAGGTGCTGTGATATATCCAGTAAATATAAGACTACCTCCTGATCAAATAGCGTATACCATGAAAGTGGCCGAGATCGAGTGGTTATTTTATTCTAATGATTTTAGGGCGCTTGCTACTCTCGTCAATAAGGATAAGCTTGTAAGCCTAGGCCCAACATGTGATGCTAAGTATTGTTATGATGATTTAATTAATAATAAGGAAGTTAAGGAGCCCGAGATAGAGGTCTCAGGTAATGACTATTTCTCTATTCTTTTTACATCAGGAACAACAGGGCTTCCAAAGGCGGTTAAATACACACATGAAAAGTTTGTGCATGGCGCACTAGCAATAGCTTATCAACTTGGATTTTACAATACACCAGCTAATCTTCATCAGGGTGACATAATAATGCCGTTTATACCATTTTATCATATTCATTCATGGGGTAGCTTCATACATGCACCGTATTTATGCAGTAAGTATGTGCTTATGGGTAGATTTACACCAGATAAGGCATTAATGTTGATAGAGAGGGAGAAGGTTACGTGGATAAATGCCGTACCAACAATGATGTACATGCTGATTGATACAGCCGAGAAAATGAATAAGTTACATGTATTACGTGGGCTTAAGGCATTGGTTGGTGGCATGCCAATAGCAAGTGGATTAGCTAAGAGGATGCATGAGTTAGGCATAGCTTTTTCGTCAATTTATGGAGGAACAGACATGCTCGCCACATCAATATCAATAGTGTCTAAGGATTTTAGTTCAGTCGATGAATTCCTTGATTATATTAGACTAACAACTCATCCTGTTCCATTCGTTGAAATTAGGATAGTTAACCCAGCGACAGGTAAGGATGCCGATAGGGGTCAAATAGGTGAGGTTTGGTTGAGAGCACCATGGTTGCCATACGAATACTATAAGGACCCTGAAAAGACCAGGGAGAGTTATGTAGGTGGTTGGTTTAGGACTGGTGATGTTGGTATAGTACTAAGTGATGGCGGCTTAAGAGTACTTGATAGGTTGAAGGATGTTATTAAGAGTGGTGGTGAATGGATACCAACGAGTATTCTAGAGGCTATTATTTCCAACATACCTGGAGTTGATTTGGTCGCAGTTATAGGTAAGCCTCATGAGAAGTGGGGTGAGAGACCAGTAGCTGTAGTGAAGTTAAGGGAGGGATATAACATAACTAAGGTGCAAATATATGAAGCATTGAATAAGGAGGTTAATTCTGGCAGGATACCCAAGTGGTGGTTACCTGACGATATAATCTTCGTTAAGGAGATACCGCTGACAAGTACAGGTAAGATAGATAAGAAGGAATTAAGAAGAAACATATTTGGGTATGGCTGAATCGATATTTATTAAATAATATATTACTTATTTCTTAATTATATTGATATTTGTTATAATTCATTTGAATATAAGCTCAGTACATTTATAAAGTATTCGTTTAGTGCAGGCAATGTATCCTTAGTAGGCCTTATAATTTGTTTAATCATTCGTTACCTTGATGAGTACTACCATTGATAAAGTTCTTAGGAGAAAGGGAATAATAATTGATGAAGATAAACCCTTAAAGATCGCTATTGAGTTGATGACGAAGGAAAATACTGATTATTTAGTCGTAACTGGCAAAAATGGAAAGATACTAGGTATAGTCACAGCTAACGATATACTAAGGACAATAGTTAAGACAGGGCGTTTGGATGTTAACGTTGGTCAATGCTGCTCATATAATAAGCTGGTTACGATAAGGTTAAATGACAGTATCTATAAGGCTGCTCTAATTATGAGCGAGTATGGTGTTAGACATTTGCTTGTGGTTGATGATTCAGGTAAACCATATGGTGTCTTAACATCAAACGATGTAATTTGTGAAGATAGGTTAATATCAAGAATGGCTGAGTTAGCGGTACCAAAGCCTGTTGAGGAGTACGATGGCGGTGCTGATTAGTACAATTAATAATCATTACCAAATAAGTACCTTTAAAATAGACCTTATATTGTTACCATTTTATAACCAAGCCTAAGTGCCTTAATGTTCTTAGCTATTATGTCCTCGACATTCACCCTCCTACCAATTAATGACTCCTTAAAATAATCAGCCACAATTTTCTCAGCCAGACTTAAGGTTAATTTATCATTGGGTATTGACTTACTTTCAAAGAACCTTATCGCTGAGCCTAAGGCTATCATTGATGAGAACACATCACCACCAAGCGCCTTAGCGTTTGCTACAATATCGAGCTCATGATGCCTTTTACTTTGGCATGTGCCTTGCCTATTTATGTACTTATCAACTATTAATGCACCATCCTCCCTTACGTACCTGCAGTACTTGTTATAGGCTTGCTGGCTTAGGATTAAGGCTAAGTCGAGGTATCTCGCCTTTGGGAAATCAATTTCCTCATCACTGATTATTACGTCTGATACCGCATCACCACCTCTTGTTTGAAATCCGTAGGATGGGCTATAGACCACGTAAATGCTTGGTTCAGCCTCAATAACCATTAACGCTAATAATCTGCCCGCCGTGATTACGCCTTGTCCGCCAAACCCTGCAAACCTAATTTCATACCTCACCACCATCACCCCTAACAATTGTTATTGCAAAGTCCGGGCAGTACAATTCACAGATTTCGCATCCAATGCATTTATCGAGATGCTTGGCCTGCGGTATGAATACGCCATAATCACCAACTATGTCTGAGACCTCAAAGACCTTTGTTGGGCACTTATCAACACATATATAGCATCCCTTGCAGAGGTACTTATCAATGTCTATCCTAATCACAGAGACCTTGGTAACCCTCTTCATGACTCGCCACCCTTACTAACCCTGTTTATCATGCTCCAAATTATCTCCTCATACGTAGGCTTCTCATAGTCCACGAACTTACCAATGGTTATTTTATCGCCATACATGGGTTCCTTACCTAATACCGTTATTTTCAGGTAATAATCCATTATTTTCGAGGACCTATCAATACCAATCACATACCTACCCTGATAAACAGGACATTGGGATAAGCACTCCAGCAGTCCGAAACCTCTATGAAGCAGTAACTCCTTGATTGACTCTATACATTGCCTAGACAGGGCTACAGTCCACCTGGCCACGTATGTGGCACCAAGGGTTATGGCTAATCTACAGGCATCAAGTGGTGGTTCCGGATTACCATACGGCGTAGTATGCGTTATCGCGTCCATGGGCGTTGTTGGTGCTACTTGTCCACCGGTCATCCCATAGAGCATGTTGTTGACTAAGATGACCTTAACACCAACGTTCCTCCTAATAGTATGAATGAAGTGATTACCACCGATGGATAGTAAATCGCCATCGCCAACAAAGGCTATGACCTCGGCGTCGGGCCTAACGAGCTTAATGCCGGTGGCCACGGCCAATGCCCTGCCATGCAGTGCACGCACAATGTTATACTTAAGGGGTACAGGAATATTCCCAGAACAACCTATGCCTGTGACTATGTATAGTTTAGAGTCATCAAACCTACCCTCATGTTTCAACTCATCAATAGCCCTAACGAAGTAACCAAGTATTATGCCGTTGCCGCAGCCAGGGCAAAATATAGTCCTCCTCTTACCCTGTGCATATTCACTTCGGAGGTACTTCTGGATAAGGGGATTCATGGGAGGACACCCTTAGCTGTGCTGTATATCTCCTCGGGTGTTGGTATTTCACCACCTAACTTCGGTATTGGCACCACATTTAGGCCAAGCAACCTGAATTCATTGGCCATGTAGCCGGAATTCATTTCAGGGACAATAATGGTGTTGGCATTCCTTAATACACTCTTAATGGCATTTTCTGGAAATGGCCAGAGTGTTATAAGTCGTAGGAGACCAACCTTATGGCCGTCTTGCCGAAGCATCTTAACTGCGGCTAGTGCTGACCTTGCTGAGCATCCATAGGATGCTATGAAGATCTCGGGATTATCACCGGCGTACTTAACCTCAATCCTAGATATTTTATCTACATTGTCTCTAATCTTCCCTATTAAACGCCATAGCGCCTTAGCGGAGAGTTCAGGATCATTAGCCACGTTATAGCCCCTCTCATCATGAAGCTGGCTCTCGAGTAGGAATCCCTCATCACCGTGGGTTGGCGGTGTAACGTGAGGTAGCACCGGGTATTCTTCGGGATCTGGAACATGGATCTTTTCCCACAGATGCACAGTAACTTCCTCCGTAAGTAATATCACAGGCGTGCGGTATTGCTCGGACAAGTTAATGGCATCTATGGTTAGATAGAACAACTCCTGAACATTGCCTGGGCTCAGGACTATTATTTCGTAGGAGCCATGAGAACCATACCTGGCCTGCATAACGTCTTGTTGGGATGGCATTGTGGGCTGTCCTGTTGATGGACCACCCCTCTGAACATCAACTATTAGTAGGGGTACCTCAGTATTAATGGCATGACCAACACCCTCCTGCATTAGGGAGAAACCTGGACCACTCGTAGCAACCATGGCCTTCCACCCAGCCACCGAGGCTCCAATTGCCATGTTTATTGCCGCCAACTCATCCTCCGTCTGCACGAAAATGCCGCCAGCCCTAGGCAATAATTGAGCCATGTACTCAGCAATCTCCGTGGCAGGCGTTATTGGATAACCAGCATAGAACCTAATACCACCATAAATGGCGCCACGGACTAAGGCCTCACTACCCATCATTAATGAGTACCTACCCATTCAATGACACCCTTATTATGACTAAAAATAATATTAAAAAAATATTATACTACAGTGATCATGAAGTATATGGTAATGCTTTTTAATAGTATATGTAGTTAAATTTTACAATGCTTCTCGACATATATACGGACGTACTCGGGTACCTTTTCTGGATTTTATTTTTCATAGCAATGCTATCGCCATGGCTCTCAATGAGATCACTACAACATGCACGACTAAGGCTTATCGCATTCATGGAACGTAAGTATGGATCCAGGGTAATAACCATGATTCATAGACAGGAAAAGATTGGACTACTTGGTGTTCCGATTTATCGCTACATAGACATTGAGGATTCGGAGGCCATCATAAGGGCTATCAGGACAACACCACCTAACACACCCATTATGCTCATCTTACACACCCCAGGAGGCCTTGTGCTTGCCGCCTCACAGATAGCCAAGGCACTCAAGGCACACCCAGCAAAGAAGGTTGTGGTTGTACCACACTATGCCATGAGCGGCGGTACACTGATCGCACTGGCAGCTGATGAAATAGTAATGGACCCAAATGCTGTACTTGGACCTCTTGACCCTCAGTTGGGCGGCCCTGGAGGAATTTACTTACCTGCACCGTCTATTCTAAAGGCGGTTGAGGTTAAGGGTAAGGACAAGGTTGATGATCAGACACTGATCCTCGCAGACATGGCCGAGAAGGCCATTAATCAAGTCAAGGAGCTAGTCATTGAGCTAGTTAAGGATAAGGTTGGTGAGGAGAGGGCTGGGTATATTGCTGATAGGCTTGTGGGTGGTTATTATACTCATGATTATCCGATAACTGTGGGGCATCTTAAGGAGATGGGCCTCAAGGTATCAACAGAAGTACCCATGGAGGTCTATGAACTAATGACACTATACCCACAAGCCAGAACAAACAGACCCGGAATCGAATACCTACCATACCCCACAATACCAAGACCAACAGCCAGAGAGACAAGGAGCGAAATATTCCCTTCATGAATCACCAATGGAGAGAAATAAAAGGAGCTTTTTATTTAAAATTCAAAGCCTTTATGCCATTATGACCTTGGCCTTCTTATTGCCAATATTATTACTGCAATCAGTACTACGATCACTATAATTATTGCTATTAATAGCATGTCTTGATTACCTGAAACTTTGCTTGACTCCGGTATCGATAATGTTATGTTTAATTGATTGGTGAAGTTCTCACTTGTTAGGTAGAAGGTGTATGCCCTAAACACCGCTGTCTTACCTATAGTTGCGTTAACCGTAATAGTGATCACATCCTCCTTACCAGGCAATGGAGGCGGTGGTTGCGGAATTAATGCAATCCCCTCATTGTTTGTTGTAGCCGTACCGTATGCATGAAGCATTTGTGTGGTATATGACTGGACAAACTCCATGTATGTTATAGTCGCATTACTTAATGGACCTACACCCTGAACAACCACATTTACCTGCGTTGTGTTTTGTGATGCCACTATTACCATGGCCATTACAGCGATTATTGAGATTAGGGATATTACCACATACTTAATGTGTGTTTTGCCGATCACGGTTTCGAATGAGACAAAGGCAAGGTATATAAGCATTACGAAACCTAACAGAAATACCGTTCAGCAAGCACGTAATATTCATGCAAATTCTAGGAAATATTCGCAATGATAAAGCCAGGACCATGACTAGAGCAAGCCAATCAATGACCAAGAGATCTAAATAATCTATAGGCTGGGTACCGAGAATCAATAAATTCCATACGCAATACTTTAATCCAACAGGTAAATAGGGAGGTGTGTCATCAATGTACGAATCGATCTCGAGGAAGGTTGATGAACTACGTAATGAAATAATCAACGCATTAACCCACCTAATAAGCATACCAGCGGTAAACCCAAGCTACGGAGGAGAAGGAGAGTTGGAAAAGGCAAACGCACTACTCGAGATAATAAGGGGTTGGCCCTTCGACGAAGTGAAACGCATAGACGCACCAGACAGGAGGGCCAAGGGCGGCGTTAGACCAAACATACTAGCCATATACAGGGGCAAGGACGAGAGCGCAGGCAAGCTCTGGATAGTGACCCACCTAGACGTTGTACCACCCGGCGACCTAAGCGCATGGACTGTTACAAAACCCTTTGAGCCAAGGATCGTAGGCGATAAAATCTATGGCAGAGGTACGGAGGACAATGGACAATCACTAGTGGCATCGCTATACGCGGTCAAGGCATTGATGGAACTCGGCATTAGGCCTAGGAGGACCGTGGTACTGGCCTTCGTAAGTGATGAGGAGGCGGGCTCGGACTACGGCATAAAATACCTAATGAGCAAACACCCAGAGCTCTTTGACAAGAAGGACCAAGCCCTAGTACCAGACGCCGGCAACTCGGATGGTAGTTTCATAGAGGTTGCCGAGAAATCAATACTATGGCTAAAGTTCAAGGTGTATGGTAAGCAGACCCACGGTAGTACGCCGCACAAGGGGTTGAATGCTCATGAGGTAGCCATAACCCTAGCCAACCTACTAAAGAACCTACTAACCACAAAATACAGCATTAGGGACGCACTATATGAACCGCCTGAGTCAACCTTCGAAATAACAATGGTAAGCGGAACAGCAACCTCACCAAACATCGTACCTGGATACCACGAGTTCGTAATGGACAGCAGGGTACTACCACAATACAGCCTAGACGAAGTACTCAGGGACATAGGTAACGCAATAAACCTAGTCAAGGCCATGTACCATAGGAAGATAGAGAACGAGGAGGTACCAAGGATAGAGGTAGAGACAATACAGAGACTAGACGCACCAAAACCAACACCCACAGACGCAGAGATAGTAAAGGCACTGGTAAAGGTACTGAGGGAGACAAGAGGAATAGAACCAAAAATAGGAGGAATAGGAGGAGGAACATTCGCAGCATACTTCAGAATGCTCGAAATACCAGCCGTAGTATGGTCAACAATAGACGAAGTAGCACACCAACCAAACGAATACACAAAAATAACAAACCTAATAAACGACACAAAAACAATAGCCACACTAATAACCACAATATAATAGTATTGTCATTCGCATTCTATTTCTGCATGTTAAATTAATATAGTACTGCACAGCTTGGATTTTAATGGGAGTAGATAATTGGTTTATTTATAGACCGCCCTTTGATAAATTTGGCGATTTAAAGGAGATTATTCAATGGATTAAAACAAAGAAGGAGCCACCATATATTTGTGTATTTCCTGGTAATGCCGAGCATTGGTTTTGGTCTCTTAAATACTCAATTGAGGGTGAGGTTGGTTATGCTCTTTGGGGTGATAGGGCTAGTGGGCCCGTAAGTATTAAAGGCCTTAGTGAGAATACTGGTTTTCCGTTTAAGGGTCTCGTTGATAGGTACATTAATGCCTTATTTAGAATTGAGAAAAAGGACGGTAATGCTAGACTGTTATTGAGGGATCCTAACGATGCAATGCCTATTATTGCTCTTTTTCACGTAATTGATGTTGGGGATGTCGGGATTGGTTTGGTGACTGACATTACCCTTGATGCTTTTAGGAACTTTAGGCATTGGAAGGAGGACCAGGGTCATTGGATTATTAGGTGGAGGATGAGGGTTCTATGGCTTGACCCTGGCGTTAGAGCCCTTCTTATGGATCCTGGCTTTGGATGGAGAAATGAGGAGGAATTGATTAAGGTGCTAAAGGATAGAATTACTAATAGGATTGAAATTAATGTGCCAAGGCAGGGAAATACGTGTTTTACAAATGAGAGCTTGCGTAAAGAGGTTTGGCAGAAGATAAGTGATATACTTTATAATGATGGTGAGGTTAAATCCATGATTAAATTTTACGGGTATACGCAATTCCCTGCATTATCTAAGCAGGTTCTTGTCGGTATTTCTGAATTTAATATTAATGAAATCGTTAAGAGGATATCTGAGGATTTTTATTTTGATGAGAGTTTCATTCGTAGGTTCATTAGTGCTGTGCAGTTTGGCAATGTTCTCATTACTGGTCCTCCTGGTGTTGGTAAGACTAGCCTTGCAATTACTGCAGCAAGATTATTGGGTGGTGATAATGGCTATATGGTTAGAGTTGCAAATGCTCTTTGGTTTAGGAGAGATGTGATTGGTGGTGAGTCGCTTGAGAGTGGTTCTGTTAAATGGAGGGCTGGTATGTTAGTTCAGGCTTATAATAATGTTGTCGAAAGAATTAAAAATGGTGATAATCGTCCTTACTTTGTAATTATTGACGAATTTAATAGGGCAGATGTAGATAAGGCCTTTGGTGATTTCTTTGCAATATTTAGATCGCCAAATCCTGAAGATTGGGAAATACCGGTGGATTTAATACGTGAAATTGAAAGTTATAATGAGCATGTTGATAATCAAGCTGAATTATTTATTAAGAATTATAGTAACTTTAAAGATGAACCGTTAAAGTTAATTAGAGTTATTGGTACTATGAATGTTATTGATATTAGGAACCTATTCATGGTTGGTGAGGCTGCATTAAGGAGATTCGTAATAATAGAACTTAAGTGCCCTACAGATACGTATGACGTTGAAATGTTCCTTAAAGAATTAACTACCTTAGATAATCCAATTAAGGACCTAATTAAGGAGTTTATAGGTAGATTACGTAAGGATCTTAGTAACAAGCAACTCTGTATATCTCCAGGTAGTGTTAAGAATGCTATACGGTTATTGTCTAATACGTTAGATAAAAAATTGCTCGATGCTAACGATAAGGCTAAAGTTCTGAATTATTTTGCAGATTACCTTAAGTCATCATTAGGTATAATTGTTGGTACCTCAGCCAAAAAACTCGAGGATACTATTAATAAAGTCAAGAGTGATCTTAATAAGTCCTAAGTGAGATGTAATTACTATGAGTAGTAGGTATTTAAGAAGGCTGAGAAATTTATCTGTCCTCGTTGGAAGATATTACGTTAGGCATTACGGTTTACGTAAATCATCAAGAATACTTCGCGTTCTCCTTGGTCATTTACCTGAAGATGCGCATGTACCTATCGATAATTTGACTAGGAATTACTTATTCGTGACTATGGGTATGATAATTACTAAAGATCTAATTAGAGCAATTAATGATGCAATACATGATTACATTAGATATAGGGAGTTTAAAGTTGTTTTTGATAACCAGACATGGGGTGCCCTTGATGTAACACGTACAGTAATAACATATCCCAGCGGACTTTATGCATTTATGACATACCTACCAACAAGTAAATCACCAGAATACTTATTACTTAGGGAAATAGCCTCTCGAGCATTAATAAACACAAGACATATAATTAATTGGGTTGAAGATATAATACGTAATAACGATCAAGAGAATAAAGTTATTCATGAATTAAGATATGAGACTGATAACTTAAAGAAGATGGTTGCAAGGCTAAAGCGAAAAATAAATAAGCTACCAGCATCGACCATTAAGTATGCTCATCGAGATATAATAACCGAGATTGAAAGATTGGCACCTTATGCACCTGCATGGTTATTAGATGCCTATGACGCATACTTATTAAGTCGTTTCTTAGGCAGGAAAGTTTATGTTACAACCAGGCGCAAAGTTGGTACTCATGATTTAATAATGCTCGGTTGGAGACTTTATGAAATATTCATATATATGCTTATACTAGAAATATTTGAAAGCGCGGGTTATAAAATCGAATCGAAAAAGTCGAGAATATTGAGGTTATCTAAAAATGAGAAGATAATCAATATAGTATTTAATAGACCATTAAGTAATTCTATAATTATGTCTGCAGATTCTAGTAAAGATTTAGCTAAAAGAGTAAGAGGTAGACCTGATGTCTCAATTGTAGGAAATGAACGTACAATAGTAATTGAATGCAAATTCTCAGAAACACCTACATATATAACCGCTGGTAGGTATAAGGTCATGGCTTACATGTACGAATATAATGCCGACCTAGGAATTTTGGTGCTTCCAGGGTTAAATATAAAGATCGTATATGATGAAGAGGATAAGGCAACGGCAAAACTTTGGAGTATAATTAAAAAATATGGTTATGCAAAAATCTCATTAAACAATAATAAAAATATATATTTAGTAAGGATTGACCCAGGAGAATTCGATGACATTCATAATGTATTAAAAACAGCCAAAGAGAGATTATTTAGCATTCTTAACGATATAATTTAGCCCTAAATTAATTTAGATAATAATGTTTAGAACTTAAGGGAAGTAAGTCAATATTTTAATTGAGCTACTATTAAAAGATTCTTGTCTAGAATGAAAGTGATAAGAATTTATTAAAGAAAGATTAATGAATGATGCACTAAGAAAAATAAGGTAACTATTTAAGTATTTCTATTTTTCTTTCCATTTGTTTACTAGTTCGTTTATTTTCTTTGCCATTTCTATGTCGAGTTGTGTTATTCCTCCTTCGTCGTGTGTTGTTAGTTTTAGTGTTAGGTGTTTCCAGGTTATGATCATGTCTGGGTGGTGTTCCTCCGCCTCGGCTATTTGGGCTAATTCATTAATGAATCCTATGCAGTCCATGAATGTTTTGAATTCTATTTCTCTTGTTAGGTAGTTGTCTTCTAGTTTCCATCCTTCCGGTATTGTTTTCATTATTTTTCTTTGGTGAGTGTTGGCATTGTTGTTTTGTTTGTTTTCTCTATATAAATCGTTGTTTTTGTTTGATTTGTTTTGGTAGTGGATTTTGTGGTGTTATTTATGGATGGTTATTTTGTTCGTGGTTTCTTGTTGGTTGTTGTGATTGGTGTTAATCGCTATTGCAAGTGGATCCCTTGATTATTTTGTTAAATAGTTCGTAGTCTTTGATGGCCATTTCCATGAGTTCGCCGTTTAGGATTTTTCTTGATGTTTGTATGTCGTGAATTCTGTATTTTGTTAGGATGATTGGTTCATGAAGTACGATAAAGCATTGGCTAAGTATGAGTATGAAGAGTATTGCGTCTGAGTATAGGTTAACGCTTTCAATTATGTCGAGTCTCTTAATTAATGGATCTCGTAGTGCTGATAGGCTTGATGTATTGTAGAATAGTTGCCAATAATCGGCATGTAGCCATTCATTGATGTCTAGGCGTATGTACTTATTGGTATTGTCCTTGGTGATGATTTTCTTATTAAGGATCACTGAGCAATAGTAGGTGGGTAGTTCGTTGCAGTGGATTTCGTTGCCGTTGATGTCGATGAATTGAAATAGATTGTGGTAAAGACCTAGATCGGTGGTGTTTTTGAATACCTTCTCTATATGGCTAAGTTTGTTTTGTAGCCATTCATCATCGTCGTCGAGGAATGCGATGATGTCGCCGCTTGATTCCTTAATGCCTCTGGCCCACATGGGGCCTACCTTATTGCTTGTATGGTGAATTACAAAGCCGTATGGGTTGACTAGTTCCTTAATCTCGTTATTAGTGTATGACGAGACGATAATTAGTTCGTCAGGCTTCCTGGATTGATTTATTACTGAGGAAATGGCTTGCTTTAGTAGTGGTGCTCTTGTTCTTGTGGTGCTGATGATTATGGTCGTTATTTTCACGCTAATATTCCGTTTATACCTAATTTAATACTTTCAGTTATGTTGATAATCCATAAAAATATCCCTAACCTGGATTTTAGTACGTGACGTTGTCATTTCCCCAGGACTTTAGGTTTGGTTGGTCTCAGGCTGGTTTTCAGCATGAGATGGGTATTCCTGGAGATGAGGATCCCAATAGTGATTGGTGGGTTTGGGTTCATGATAGGGATAATATAGCGTCAGGGCTCGTTAGTGGTGACTTGCCTGAGAATGGCCCTGGCTATTGGAGTCTATACAGGGTATTTCACGATAATGCCGTTAGGATGGGTCTTGATATTGCGAGGATTAATGTTGAGTGGTCCAGGGTATTCCCAAAACCAATGCCCGAGCCGCCCAGTGGTAATGTTGAGGTTGTTGGTGATAATGTCATTAAGGTTGATGTTGATGAGCGTGATTTGAGGAGACTTAATGAGACTGCCAATAAGGCTGCTGTTGAGCATTATAGGGTGATTTTTAATGATTTGAAAAATAGGAATATTTTCTTCATACTTAACCTGTATCACTGGCCGTTGCCACTATGGGTTCATGACCCGATTAGGGTTAGGCGTGGTGACCTCTCTGGACCCACTGGTTGGCTTGATGTTAGAACTGTCATTAACTTCGCTAGGTTTGCTGCGTATGTGGCTTGGAGGTTTGATGATTTGGTCGATATGTACTCCACAATGAATGAGCCCAATGTGGTTGCCTATGCCGGTTACGCCAATGTTAAGAGCGGCTTCCCACCGGGCTACCTAAACCCTGGCCTTGCCAGGAGGGCGTTGATTAACCTGATTCAGGCCCATGCCAGGGCTTATGATGCGATTAAGGCCGTTAGTAGGAAACCGGTCGGCATTATCTACGCAAACAATGCCTATACGCCACTGACAGAGAAGGATGCCGGGGCTGTCGAGTTGGCGGAGCAGGATGCCAGGTGGTCCTTCTTTGATGCTATAATTCATGGTAATTTATATGGTGAGGTTAGGGATGATCTCAGGGGTAGGCTTGATTGGATTGGTGTTAATTACTATTCAAGGCTTGTGGTTAGGCTGACCGGTGAGAATTCCTACTCCGTAGTTCCAGGCTATGGGCACGCCTGCGAAAGGAATTCTGTGAGTCCCGATAACAGGCCATGCAGTGACTTTGGCTGGGAGTTCTACCCAGAGGGGCTTTATGACGTTTTAATGAAGTACTGGAGGCGTTATCGCTTGCCTATGTACGTTACGGAGAATGGCATAGCCGATGCGGCCGATTACCTAAGGCCTTACTATCTCGTTAGTCACATATACCAGGTACATAGGGCGTTGAGCGATGGTGCTGACGTTAGGGGTTACCTGCATTGGTCGTTAACGGATAATTACGAGTGGGCCTCAGGTTTTAGCATGAGGTTTGGCCTACTCTACGTTGATTATTCAAGCAAGAAGCAGTACTGGAGGCCATCGGCCTATATCTATAGGGAGATAGCGATGAATAAGGCAATTCCCGACGAGATAATGCACTTGAATACAGTACCGCCCATAAAGCCGCTAAGGAGGTAATACCCACAATGACATTACCATATTTACACCTAACATTCTCGCGTTTTCTTAACGATATGATCAATAATCGTTATCACGGTCTTCCCTCACTGAGCTTACCGAAAACCCCCTAGGGGCATTTACCGGTATTTTCTCAAGTTCATCAACAACATGCTTAATATTCTCCTCAGCCCGATTGACATTCTTCTTAATCTCCATCTCTGATCTTAAGCTTAGATAGTATAATAGTATATAAATTTCATTCCAGTAAAGTATATTGGTCAGATAGTCTGGTTGCCACTGAATAGGTTGGATGAGGTTCTTGAGAGCTCAATGATAATACTCGACGCGGTGACTGACGGTAAGGTACTCTGTGGTGATCGAAGGGTCTTTGATGATATTAGGGATAAGGTTAGTAAGTACATTAGGGATAGAAACTTAGTTAGGACTAAGGATGGGTGGTTTCCAAGGAGCGCATTATAGATTTGCGTATGGAGGAGGGTATTATGATTTAGTGATGTTTAATGTGGAGCAGTTTATGCAATTGAAGCTTAAGTCATTGCTATATAGTCTCATTGGTGATTATACACGAACACATAGGTTAACCTAACTCTTCATGGAGCTAATAAAAATATTGAATAATAAATGCCATTTAAACGATTTTTATGATAAAAACAAGGAAATTATACTATTATTGGAATTCGTATAGTGCACGGTGACTTTAGGCTGGATAGTGACGTTGATGTTTTAATAATATCTGATGTCTATGGTGATGATCCTCATAAATACATGGAATTAGTCATGAGCATTATTAGGGAGGTTGGTGAGGGCGTGCTCATGGTACTCGAGTTCCACGTGGTTAGTAGGAGGACGTATAATGAGTGGTACAGTAAATTTATAGACGTTTATAAGGTCATTTAATATCCAGGTAATCACATGTATGAATCTCGAGCCCTAAATTATCCTTGAGTACGTTAATGAGTTCGTTGCCAGTACCGTGAGGGAGTACCAGGGAGAACACCCTATCCCCATACTTAATCTTGAACTTATCATAATGCAAATATATAAATGGGTCAAGGACATTCAACCCTGCAATACAAACAATGGCATCATTAAGTGATATATCCAACTCCTCCCTCGATGCAGTCCTAATGTGGATATGGTCATTAAAGACGAGAATATCCCTAACCTCATTCCTCCTAGTCCTACTCGCACTCCTAATGGCCCTCACTCCACCCCTCATGATTAGAACATATGGTATGAATAGGATTAGGAACATTATGAACAATCCAAGAACATCACTAGAGCCCTTAATAAACTCCCAAATAACTACCGATAGCATGAATAAATTGATAATTGAATAGGCAATAAACCAGGACTTTATCGACCTGACTGATGTAACGAAGGCATTTGGAAAACCCCATAAAGCCCCACTATTCCTCACAAACTCCTCCCTCCTCACCGCTGCCCTATGCCCACGATAACTCCATATTAAACCCCCAATTCCCGGAGCTAGGAATATCCATGAGTATTCATAAATTGACGTGTAATTCCTGTATAGGAAGCCAAGGAGCATGATTAGGAGTCCAATGAGGATCAAAAACAATCCCAGTGCGAAGAGCGTTCTTGGTCTCCCACCACCGGGGGCTGGTCCTATTACAATCGCGTTCATGCTCATCACTAATCACCCTAGCAGGCTAGGCCAGGTCTCTCAATCCTACCAAACCTGCCCATGTCCTTAACTATTCTCCCACCGCACCAGTCAATCCTGGGCTTCCCAAAGTCCGTATTTAGGATTTGATTAAGCCTTCTACATTGCTCAGTATCAATGAGGAGTATGTAATCCTCACCATAATGATTAATCCTAATCCAAACCTTCCCTGGAATATATCTTGGACCCCACATTGATGGACCGAATGATTGTTGATATATTGGTGGTGTGTAGTCAATTACACACGGGTTGAATTCTCCAATTGGGATTGTCATTTCCTCATCATTCTTAGTCAAGAACCAAACATAATCCCTATATAGGGCAAAATCCTTTATGAACCTGCCCCTCCTCTTTATGTCCTTGTATAAGCTTTGGATTGCAAGTATGAGAAATAAGCCGAAGAAGAGTTGGAGTCCAATTGTTACTGAGAGTGATGCGTGCATTTTTAATGGTAATAGGTAGCCAATGAGGAACCACATTGCTAGGATGACTCCAAATGGGAGGATATACCCTGCTATTTGGCTTTTTTCCTGGATTGGTCGAAGCCTTAGTATAGGCTCACTCATTATTAAATTGAAAGTAAAACACGTATTTAAACGTATCTGTTCAATTTCTAATAAAACAACCCATAGATCATATATATTATTCAAGAACGTCTATGCTCATATTATCCTCATACGATATTATGGTTATCAACTCCAAATCCTCATTACCAATATTCATTATTGAATGTGGCGTGTTTGGTTTTACGAATATGCACATGCCAGGCTTAACATCAATTGTGTTATTTTCTACGGTCATTTTCCCAATCCCCTTTAATATTATGAACGTTTCTGCATAGGCATGCTTATGTAGTGGTGCCCTACCACCCGGCTTAACCACCTGTCTCCTTACTGCGTATTTTGAACCATCGTCCTTGCCCACAAGCCATTGGGTGTACACGCCCACAGCGCCCTTAATACTTAGTGGTTCCTCACGTACCTTAGTTATGTCATTAATTACCTTGTAATTTGGCATGAAAACCTTAATTCACACATACTTATACGTATTTCGCGCGCATAACCACATAATCTCATGATTTAACCTTTACCAACCTACTAGTCTCCTCCACAATTCTCTGAACATAAGGCAACCTGGCCATTATATCTTCAGCATCGAATTTCGCTTCATGAAAACCCCAGACATGTAACGCCCACGCCCTATCCCAAGCTTCCCCAAACCAATTGCCAAGCCTCTTCGATACTTCCAATACGGTTTTCTTGAGCTCCGTCACTGTCCACCTACCTTTCTCACTGACTCTTACAAGTATGTCCTTTAAATCGTAGTATTGAGCTAAGGCCTTCACACACTCCTCAGCAGCCTTGTACAATTTCTCACTCGCCTGTACTGGGTCCTTATTAACTAGTTCCTTACCCTCACCCAAGTATTTATTTGCGAGATTTACCCTGGCCTCAATTACCACATCTGGGTCCAGATTTGCTGTTCTCACTAATGCATCGAGAATCACGTCTTCAGGATCAAGACCCTTCTTCCTGAGTTCCTCGATGAGTACGCTTGGTATTATGATCATCTCCTCACTCATTCTACCTTATGACATGTTCAGGGAAAATATATACCTTCGCACTCATTATTAATCCATGAGAAATACTTAAAACTGGGCATGATTATCAAGGTTCCGTGAATTTCGGGATCTTCTTCGCAGCATTTGGCATAAGTCTGCTGGAGCTTTCGGAGGCTGGTGCCGTCACGGCAATCTACCAGGGGATTTACAGGGGGTTCAAGCCAGTGCTTTATGCAATAGCTGGGGTCCTCCTAGTCCTAGTACCAACATTTACAGTTGGTCGTTACATTATCTACCTACCCCTCGACTACGTGTTGGCCGTATCCGCAGCAATACTATTTTACTTCGGCTATAGATTGATAAGGAGCGCGCGTAGATACTTCAGGAGGGTTGGGAAGGGTAAGGGTGGTGAGGAGGAGCGTGGCGACTTGGCGGTGGTTTTCACGGTATCTGCAATAGAGGCCTTCGAGGCAGCCTTAGTGCTCATTGCCTTGATACCAAGGAGTTACTCGTCAGCCTTAATTGGCACGTCATTAGCAGCTGCAATAGTGGTGGTGCTTACAGCGTTAATTAAGGATCAAATAGCTAGGATTAGGCTGCCGCACCTCAAGTACGTACTCTCAGCCCTACTCTTTAGTCTAGGTACGTTGTGGGCCATGGAGGCCGCGGGACTCGACATAACGGACCTTGTACTAATCCCTCTCTTCTTTGCATATCTAGGTGTTAATTATCTAGCCATAAAGATGTGAAACCGTGTAGTACATAGACACACTAGAATGCCTATTGTGCCTCCCCGAATCCAGGTACTCGGAATCAAGAAATCTAGAGATTAATGACAGGCATTTATACTCGACTTGGGGAGTACATAATGAGGAATGCGAATAGAGGTAGAGCCACTGTATTTGTTGAGTCGCATAATTGGATAAGGCATGAATTGAATGGTGAGGCAGTGCATATACGGCGCTATTTAATAAAGAGCTATGAAGCGAAATGAGGATGCACGGCATATTGCTTCTGAAGGGCTTAGATGGCTTTGAGACGTACCTTGAGCTGGATCCTCCATTAAAAATGCCGTATTTCTATTTAGAGCCAAGTGCCCATTAATAGCGCAGATCCTAAACGTAACTATCAACAGTCCTATAATTGCAACCCTAGTCTACGTCAGAGATAAAATAGATGTGCCGTTAATTAAGCATTTGCAGCGCATGGACCTTCATTAATCGATCTCCCTTGGTTCTAGGCCCTCCTCGAGTTTACCGTTTATAAACGCGTCCAGTGCATCCTCAATCGGTATTAGACCTCTTCTTGGTGGATAATAATAAATCCTAATGTTTGCTTCCTTAAGGAATCTAAAGGCTCCAGGACCAACCTCCAGCGCTATTACGGCCTCTGCTCCCTTACTAATTATTAAATCAGCAATTGCACGTCCACGACCACCACCCTCAATACTCGGAGGAACTGGATTATTCACTACATCTACGACATTGAACTCCTTACCTTTAACCTCAATAAATGCGTATTTAGGTGCCTTACCAAAGTGTGGAGAAAGGTAATACTTACCATTACTCTCCACAACAGGTATTACAATGATCATAACATTACCCTAATACTATGACCCATTTTAAGTTTTATGTAATACATTGGTCTGTTTTAATTACATTACTATTCAGTACCGAGGTACTTATTGACTATCCTATCCATTACCCTAATTACCTCATTTGTTAAGGCATCATCAGCGCCATCGTTAGATCTTAGTATTATCTTGCCATTAGGTTCGTCAATACTATAATTGGCTATATACAGGGCGTTAGCAATCCACGTGGCATATTCAATCGCCCTATTTTCACCAAATACCTTTACAGCATCCTCATGAACCACTACTTCGAGTGGCTTAGCCCTTACTGTGATTAATGGCTTACAACTACCCATTCTCTCAAGGCATAACTCAATATGCTTATTTTCGCTTAGGGACCTTAGTACTAGGTTTTGACCGCCAACATTACCGTATGATTTAACCACATGGGCTGTTAAGGTTACTGAGGAGGCTTGCTGAGGAATGCTTAATGCTGCTTGCGACTCCTGCTGTGTCCCCTGAGCTGTTTGTGTAATTACTGGTTGCGTAATTATGCCAAGTGTCGATAACACCTCGTTAAATGCATTAATTACCATATTCATATTCTGACCAACCCACTCTGAGTAGTGCCTCGGCATCTTCTTTATTCTTAATTCAATATCTCCACGCTCAATGGCCTCGTAATCCTCAATGCCCAATGCCCTGGCCAGCTTAGCCGCAGCTATCCTGGCGGTATCTACGCCAAAGAGCTCCATGAATTTCCTCGTCACCCTTATCATGGTATTGTAATGACGACAACCAGTACTTAACTCAATAAGTATTTCAGGAACTTTGCCCTGGCTAAGTATTGATAGGTTTATGAAACACGGCAGATTATCAAACCTAACCTCCTCAAGCACTAATTCGTTGTTATTAAACATTCCATAGCTTTTTAGGACTTCGTGACTCATAACCCCTCATTAACCTCCACTAATCTCAAAGCCGCTGGATTGCTCTGAACCACCTTGCTGGGACTGTCCCTTGGGTTGTTGCTGTGTCTGAGTCGGCGGCACCATTAATTGCTGTAGGTTTGTTGGCATGCCTGCCGTTGGTAATATGTATATTGGGTAGTATGGTACACCAAGCATCATATTCGTGGCCGCCGGATCACTCCTCTGAGCCATTATCTCAGATAATCTAGCCCTAATTGCAGTATTTACATCGAGACCAAGAGCCATGAACTGAACAACCCTCCTCATTGTTTCATCCTCCGGCTCAAGCCTAACTATCCTGCACGTTATTAAATGAACACCAACTTCATCAAGGAATGTTCTTAGACTAGCCGTTACAGCATCCGTGACCTTATGCAAATTTGCGTAAACCTCATTGAGAGAGACGAGGTTTAGGACTTGACTAACTGATTGGTCAACGATTGGTGATACGTAGTTCTTGAAATCCTCAACTGTGTACTTAAAACCACTGAATTGTACGGAGTTTATGAACTTGACGGGATCGGTAATCATGAAGTAATAAGCCACTTGATATCTCATTGGTACGAGTTCCTTCGTCTGCGTAATTCCCTCGCTTCTTGCCTCGTGCCTTGCCGTACTTGCAAACAGTACCTCGACTTCCCACGGTATGTTACCAGCGTACTGGAATTTGGCAAAGAATTGGGATATTGGGTTGGCGGGCGTTTGAAGGTCATGGGCACCTGGATCAAAGACCCCCTGTATTTGCCCCTGTATCCTAACCACGGCCTTTTGGTTTGAGTAAACAATGAGCCTTGACCTAGTCCTAACATCGACCGAGTGATACTTCACTATCAAGTCATCAGGACCCATCTGATCTATTCCCTTCTCATCTATCGTGGATATTACTTGAGCCCTTATCGACATATTAATACCAGTATTGTTAGATTGATTTATAAGGTTTATTTATCAATTGAAAATAATGTCCACACGTGAGACCAGGTATAATGCAGTGGCTGGTGTTGGTTACGCATTCTTCGTATCTGTGGTCACCCTAGTACTCGAGGCCGTAGCCAACATATTTTACCCAACGCCGCTTGTCCTCAGCCCAATATGGGCATTAATTAGGGGTTACTTGCTATCCTTCATACTAATACTGATTCTTTATGGATTGCTCATACTATTTACTAAGCCGTATAGGTCTGAGGAGATGATGAGTTATAACATATACTTTAGGCCCGCCCAGAGGACTGTTATCTATGTCATAATAGCTGTTGCGATACTAGGTATATTATTTGATGCATATCCAGGGCCACTCTGGAGTAGGACTAAGATTGGCATATTCATCGCCGTTAACATACTCGCCGGTGTAATAGGTGGTTACTTGGCTGCTAGGTTTGGTTGAGGCAATTAATTATTTTCAATGAAGAGTAGGATTTATTAATGATTAATTATTTATTAGTAATTGAATGATAATAAACATTAAGCTTTATATGATTGAAGACAGAGATGATAAGTACCTGGAAATAATTAAGGAGGTGATTAAGGAAGCCACTAACGAATTAAGACTAGGTAAAAATGCTATTAGGTTTGTTACCATTAAGATAAGTAGAGATTACCTGGACATAATAATCAGCATGCTATTGGGTGGTGAGGGACCCGCCGAATTTATGCCAATAATTAATGAATTAAGGGAATATAACGTATTTGATTTACCTGCATTAATTATTAATGGTAGAAAGATAATCGAAGGAAGGAGACTAAGCCCTACCGAGGTAAGACACATTATCCTAAGGAAGATCAG
>NZ_JBMFVA010000003.1:0-167888 GCF_049966235.1 Vulcanisaeta sp. | reverse complement strand
CGTTAATATAAATATATAGACTTGAAAATAATATTCAAATTAGAAAATAAATCGATACAAATTTCTAATAAACTTCACTAAGTCCTTCGTTCAAACTTATAACTCACTAATATTCCTCCATGACCCATTGCCGCTATCTCCTCTCTGCTGGGTATTAAATCCGCCATGAGTCTTGGTAGGAAAACGTCGATAGCATTGTAATCGCTGTAGTATATTCCTCCCGCTGATATTGCGAGTATTGGTGTCCCATTGAGTAGGGCTATCATTGTCATTGTTGTTGGTTTGATGGGTATTCCATAGGCTATGACCTTAGCTCCCAGGTTCCTAATTGCTATTGGTGTCTTGTCTGTTGGATCTACGGACATACCTCCAGTAACTACTACTGTCTCTGCACCGTTGTTTATTGCCTCCCTTATTGCCGTTATTATTTTCTCCTCATCGTCAGGAACAACCGTACTATAAACAATTTCCCATCCATATCTATCAGCCTTTGCCTTTATCACTGGGTGGTAAAGGTCCTTCTTCCTGCCTTGGTATATTTCCGTACCTGTTATGACAATGCCAATCCTCCTCCTACTAAATGGAACAACACTGACCAAGTCCCTATACTTGAGTAATTCATTAACATCCTCTCTCCTCATACCCAGCGGGACAACATCAACAATACCAATAAGCTCGTCCTTAACAACACCAGTCATGCTTGTTTTCGTAATTAAGAGCACATTACCATTTAGGTTAAATTCCCGAAGTCTATCTACATTTATTTTTAAGACCCCATTAATGCTTGATAGTATCCGGGCCGAACCTTGTCTCGCTGGTTTTACGTATGTATTCTCACCAGCCAATGCATTAGCCACTACCTCAGCGATCTCCCACTCATACATCAAGTTACTGCTCTCTTCATTACCCTCAATCCAAACGAAGTAAACCCCCGAGTCTTTAAGTCTTTCAACATCGTCATTAGTAATCACGTGGCCCTTAGGCAGTAATAAAGCTGCTCCATCCCTACCGACATATGTCGTGTCATAACCAAGAATCTGCCCAACAGCATCCTCAACCCTAACAAGCCTCACAGTACGTATTGATTAATGCGCCTTTATAATTAAATCCTCATTAAACCAGTTATAAGCAAGGTATTTAACAGGCTTACCCATAATTTAAGTAGTATGGACAAAACCAAAGTTGGACTAATCGGCTTAGGTATTATGGGTAGTGCTATGGCGATGAATATTCATAAGGCCGGATTTCCATTGATCGTTTATAATAGGACGAGGTCGAAGACAGAACCCTTTGCTAAATTGGGAATACCTGTTGCGAATTCGCCTAGGGAGGTTGCTGAGAAATCTGATGTCGTTATTGAAATGGTTACTGATGCGCCTGATGTTGAGGAGGTGCTGTTTGGTAAGGATGGTGTTGTCAATGGGGCTCATCCTGGGTTGGTAGTGATTGACATGAGTACGAACTCCCCTGACTACGCTAAGTACTTCGCGGGGAAATTGGCTGAATATGGGATTGAATTTCTGGACGCACCGGTGACTGGTGGTGATGTTGGTGCTAGGCAGGGCACATTGACTATAATGGTTGGTGGTAAGCGGGAGGTCTTTGAGAGGGTTAAGCCTGTATTTGAGGCTATGGGTAGGACAATAATTTATGCTGGGGATGTTGGTAATGGGCAGATGCTTAAGCTCCTTAATCAAATAGTTGTTGGTATTGACATGCTGGCCGTTGCCGAGGCGATGGCATTGGCTAGGAAGGCCGGCATTGATATGGAGAAGTTATTCACGGTCCTATCCACGGGAGCCGCAAACTCATTCACAGTACAATACTACATGCCTAAGATGATGAGGGGGGACTTCGAACCTGGATTCAGGGCAGCCCACCTAAGGAAGGACCTTAAGTACGCCATAGAGACCGCGAATAAGCTCAACGTCTCGTTGCCAGGCACAGCATTAACACTACAACTATACAATGCCCTAGTCGCCAAGGGGCTCGGCGAAAAGGGCACCCAAGCCCTACTAAAACTCTACTACGAATTAGCAAACATCAGCGATGGGCAGGTTTAAAAGGTCGTTAGTCGCTTAAAATGTTGATGGGTATTGTTAAGGTTAGGTTTAAGGTCTATAATCCAGCTGACATGAGCAAGAAGAAAGTTTCCTGTATTTGGTGGTTATGTTGAGCGTGATGTTGGTGGTGCTGCTATTGAGATTATGGGTAAAAGAAGCGCTGTGACTGTGATCTTCGGTGAGGAGAAGGACATAAACGTGCTTGGAGTCACAGCTCTAGAGGCCCTTGGGCTTGAGGTTGACTTAATCAGGGGAACGCTTAAAGAGACTGAACAATTATTGCTTTAATAGTTTAATTAGAATGATGGTATTATCTTGTGTATTACGAATTCATTGAAGCCAAGTAACTCAGCTCTTGTTGGTTTACCTCTAGCCACATCAATTATTAGCTTGAATAATCTCTCACCTGCCTGCTCAATGGTTTCTTGACCAAGCGTTACCGTGCTTGCATCAAAATCCATGTTCTCACGCATTTTCTTAGCTGTGTATGGGTTAGCCGTGACCTTGATCACGGGGGCTATTGGGTTGCCGGTGGGTGTTCCACGGCCTGTGGTGAATACGACCAGGGTAGCACCACCAGCAACCATACCGACCACGGACATTACATCATAGCCTGGTGTATCCATTAACCAAAGCCCCTTACCCTTCACCTCCTCTGCGTAATCAACAACTCCCTGTATTGGCCTTGAGCCTCCCTTAATTATCGCACCCAGGGATTTTTCTTCGATGGTTGAGATCCCGCCGGCAATATTTCCGGGAGCTGGCTGTGTACCGACGAGGTCCACGTTATATGATGCAGCAAGGTCGACCCACTTCCTCACCATTCTAATTATTTTATCACCAACCTCCCTAGAAACAGCCCTATTGGCCAGTATCTCCTCTGCACCAATCATCTCTGGAGCCTCTGACAATATCACGGTCCCACCAAGATCAATTAGCTTGTCCGATGCATAACCAACCACAGGGTTTGATGCAAGGCCTGAGGTAGCATCTGAACCACCGCATTCAACGCCCATTGTTAGGTTCGATATGTCAACCTCCTCAGGCCTTTGGGTTAATACCTCCTCAGCCATCCTCCTGAGAAGCCTAACCCCTTTTTCAATAGCAGCTGGCGTTCCACCATCCTCCTCCTGAACAACAACCCTCTCCACAGGCTTGCCTGTCCTTTCGATCTCCTTAACTAAATCATCAGCCTGAATCTGTTCACAACCAAGGCCAACAACTAATACGCCGCCTACATTGGGGTTCTTAGCAGTATTAATCAGGGTCCTCTTGGTAACTTCTAGATCGGGCTCTAATTGGCCGCAACCAAACGGATTCTCGATGGCCACAGCGCCCTTTACCTGATCCGCAATCCTTCGTGTAACAAAGCTTGAGCAAATCACCGTGGACATAACGAGCAAGTGATTCCTAATGCCAACCCTGCCGTCAGGTCTAACGTAACCAAGTATTGTGGGTCTACTCATGATTCATCACCCCCTGCAAACACTATGCACGACTGTCAAACTCTCCACATTATGAACATGCACATGTTCACCAACCTTGATATCCCTCTTAGCCCTACCTATCACGTGACCATACTTGATTACATAATCACACTTAGGTATATCCTTAATGGCAAACTTATGACCAAAGGGTATATCATTAAGAAACTTCACCCTTAAGCCGGAATCACCAATCCTAACCACAACCTCCTCACCAGCTTTCAAATCCCTAAGTGCTATTGCTACATTATCGCTTGAATTAAGCACTAAGGCCTGTCTCTCCACGATTGTTTCTAATGACATCAGGTAATGATAAAAGGCATAAAATATAAGTACTATATCAAACATAGTTAACATTATTTCTTCATACGTTAAGCTAATTATACTAAGGTCGGTATAAATCATTATTTTTATCAATATTACTTACTTAATTCTTTGAGGAATTCTATGCTTTTGTATGTATTTCTATGAAAAATTATCATAATATTAATATCAAGTAATATGAATTATCTATTTAGCAATATAAATTGGGTATACTATTATAACCCATAAAATTTATTAGAGAGAAATATAGAGTTTTTTCCTGTATGAATGGTCCGTCTAATGTGGGTATTTCACGAACTGCATTAATAGCGATCGTGGCCATTGTGGTGATCGTAGTTATAATCGGCGCTGTAGCTGCATGGTATTATTCGACAATAAGCCATAAACCACCAACAGCACCCTCACCAACTACTGTTGAATTCTTAACATGGTGGGGTCCTGAAGATCCACAGGGTTTGGCATGGGTTGCCGGCAATTTCTCGAAGTATTACCCAGGTTATTCCGTTGAGTATTACTCAGTACCTGGTGCTGGTGGTACAAATGCTAAGTACGTAATATTAGGTATGTTGGAGGCAGGTAAACCGCCAGCTAGTTTCCAGGCGCACTTCGCACCTGAGGTTTTGTCTTACGTTGAGATAATGCCTCACGGGCCAGCGGACTTCGTAAACTTCACGTCAATTGCTGCACAAACTGGGTTATTAAGCAAGGGCGTGACTGAGGCTGTACTTGCGGGCATGTTTAATGGAACGATGTTTGCACTACCAACTAATATTCACAGGGGCGGTATGCTTTACTTCAATCCTCAGGTTTTGGCTGAGTATGGTTTGCCTATTCCGACTACTGTTGAGCAGCTTGCTAATGAGACTCTGTATCTTGCTTCTCATGGTATGACTTGTATTTGGATCATACCTGGCGGTGATGGTGGTTGGGATCAGCTTAACCTTTGGGAGTACGTATTCCTCGGCCTTGCTGGTGAGAAATACGGGCCTGCCCAGGCCGCCCAATTAATGAATGAACTCCTATACGGCACACTAAACCTCAACGATCCAGCAATAGCAAGCCTAATAAACAAAACAGATCAATACTTCCTACTATTCACTCAGTATGACTGCCCTGGATGGCAAACAATGACATGGTCATCAGGCCTAGCCTACATAATACAGGGCAAGGCAGCATTCCAAGTGAACGGTAACTGGATAACTGAATATGCATACATCTGGTACCACACAATAACCTACCCAGCAACATCACCATATACAAGCTGGACAAACATAACACTAATGGAGGAACCATTTCCAGGAACTCAGGGCATTTACGTATTAGTTATAGATTCGGTAGCCGTACCTGCTTATGAGAATCCTTATGAGAGCGCCGCCATCAAACTGGCAGAGTTTTGGGATTCATACATAGGTATGGAGATCTGGACCTCGAGCGGCAAGGGCGTAATAATTTGGAGCAATGGTACTGATTTCTACCCAACACCAGCCCAGTGGTTTGACTACGAGCAATTAATATCAACACCACCTAATCAGTTCACAATTGCTCCTAGTGATGGTGGTTTGTTTGATGATGTATTTAGCAATTTAAATACTTATGTTTCGAGCCTCCAGCAAGTAGGTGCTAGTTATATACCAACGTTTAATAGTTTCTTAGTCTCTGCTGAGCAGGAGACGTATAATGAGTGGATGGCTGCTGTTAAGCTTGGGCTGGGCTACATGGGCTACCCAGGGCATCCATTCGCCAATTACCTACCACCATGGGTCAACCCAACAACATACCACTACCAACCATACACACCCTGGTGGCAAACAAGCAGTTAGTAGCATAATACCCTTCATTAAAACTTAAAAATATTAAACAATTTTTATTTTGATGATAAGGCAATCACTGATAATGGCAATACCCACATTATTCTTCGGAGGAATCATTGTATTCCTATTAATATGGAACTTCGTAATATCACTCGAGAATTGGTCATTATTTAATCCATTCCCAAAATTCACAGGCCTATTATCATACCTCTACCTATTCACACAGAACTTCTTTTATGCATCAATAGAGCACACAATACTCTTCACAGTTGGTCTCGTAGCGATTGGTAATATACTTGGATTATTACTTGCCGCCTTACTTTATTTCCTGCCTAATAATACTCAACGAGCCATATATCTATCAATATTCATCTACCCAATAGCAATACCACCAACAGCAACTGCACTAGTTTGGTTATGGCTATTTAATCCACAGATTGGTATAGATTGGTTACTATCAAAACTCTACTTGCCATCTATACCTTGGTTCGCAACACCATTAAATACGCAATTAGCACTGGTGTTAGTTGAAGTATGGGCATATACGGGCTTAGCCGTACTCTTTTACCTGGCTTCATTTCTAAGTGTAGATAGGTCAATAATAGAGGCCGCTAGATTGGATGGCGCATCTAGCATGAACTTACTATTTAGGGTATTATTACCAAACTCAATGAATGGGTTTATAATAACCACAGCATTATTATTCCTATTCTCATTTAGGATATTTGACATACCATTTATAATGAGTGGATCAGCAACAAGCCCAACATTAATGACACTAGTAACATACATCTATTACCTGTTTGCTTATTCTGAGTATTTCTCAGTTGCAGCTGCGTTGGCTACCCTTGTGGCTGTGATAGCCGCTATTGTGATTATACCATATGCATTGCTTGGACTTAAGAGGTGGGTCTTCAGGAGGTGAATAAGCATGAGTAATAAATACATTACTAGGGTCATTAAGTATGCAATACTTCAGTTGATTGCAGTTATGTTTGTTATTTTATGGTTATTTCCGTTATACGCCATGATTGTTGGTGGCTTCAAATCAAACATGGAAGCTGCATCTGCTCCAATCCTGTTACTACCTAGGCAATTCTCGACGGAGGCCTATTACTTTGATTGGTTTGGTTTCGGTACATTAGTTGGTCTTGAATTTCCCATGATACGCCAATTACTAATTACAATTCCTGTTGCACTAGCCTCAGTAATTTTAGGTAGTATGGGTGCTTACTTCTTCTATATGCAAATGGAGAGGAGACCATGGATTAGTAATGTAGGTTTTTCAATAATTTCGCTAGCCACATTCTTACCTGCCCAGACATTAACCGTGCCCTTAATTGAATTAACTTCATCACTAGGGATCTACCAAACCTATTGGGGTCTTGCCTTTGCATACTTCATATTCTACCTACCAATGTCAGCACTATTAATGTCAATATTCCTACCTGTTGTACCTAATTACCTAGTAGAGAGTGCTAGGCTTGATGGTGCACGTGATTGGTCCATATTCTGGCATGTAATATTTCCACTAGTCTTGCCAGGATTCCTATCGACATTAATATTTGTATTCCTCATGGTTTGGCAGGATTTCTTTACACCATTAATAATAGCCACAAAACCAAGCCTCTACATGCTACCAGTAGCCGCTAGGCAATACGTTGGGGGTTATGCAATACTTTATAATAGATCATTTGCGGCTGGTGTAATAACATCATTAGTGCCACTCATTATATTCGCCTTCCTAGGCAGATATTTCATAAGGGGTCTAGCTGCACTCGGTGGTGGTGCCAAGGGTATATGACCATGCAGTATTTTACTCATAAAAATCATTAAAACATTTTTACTCACAAAAAACTTAAAGCAAAGTACAAGGCATTAGAAGTCAGTTATGGTTACAGTCAGAATGGAAGAATTAACTAAGTATTTCAGGAAAGGGAAGAATATAATTAAGGCCGTAGATCATATAACATATAAAATAAGTGATGGAATAGCCTTTGGAATTCTTGGACCAAGTGGCCATGGAAAAACAACACTATTAAGGCTAATAGCAGGCCTTGAAATACCCACTGATGGTTATGTTTACTTTAATGATGAACTTATGTCAGAGCCAGGTAGAATCGTTATTGAACCGGAGAGGAGGAATATAGCCATGGTCTTTCAGAATTGGGCATTATATCCCAACATGACTGTTTACGATAATATAGCGTTCCCGTTAAAAATGGCTAAAATGAGCAAACACGAGATAGATAAGAGGGTTAGGGAGATCGCTGAGGAACTTGAACTCACACGAGTCCTTAACCATTACCCAAAGGAATTATCAGGCGGGCAAATGCAGAGAACGGCACTGGCAAGGGCGTTAGTGAAAAACCCTAAGATTTTACTACTAGATGAACCATTTAGTAATTTAGATGCTGCATTAAGGGATAGTGCAAGGGCCTTGGTAAGGAGGATACAGAGGGAACGTAAGTTGACAACAATAATAGTGTCTCATGATCCTGCAGACATATTCTCAATAGCTGATGCGGCTGGTGTAATAATAAATGGAAAATTTGCTCAAATAGGAAGCCCAACCGATATTTATAATACGCCAGCTACGACATTAATAGCAGCACTTAGTGGCGATATAAATCTGCTCTCTGCTAAGGTGGTCGAGGACACGGCACTTATAGCTAATTTAAGAATACCGCTAGTTAAAGGATTAATTAATGATAACGAAGTCATAATTGGACTAAGGCCAGATGAAATGAAAATACTCATAGAGCAGCAGGACATACATGGATTTGTTAATGTTGGTAAAATAAGGGTTAAAGTTTCAAGTTATACCCTAGGCGTCTTCAGGATAGTAGTATCCCCAATATCCGACGAGAGTATAAACATTATAGTAGTGTCGGATGAACCGATTGAACCAGGAAGAGAAGCCCACTTACTTATTAAGCCTGATAAGATGAAGATCTTCAATAAGGAGGAGAGATTAATATACCCTGAATTAAAGAATATAATAACAGCATAAAATTACATATCTAATGCAGGGCAATAGGACCTTAATCATCGTTAACAATCCTGGACTCACACCAGCTAATAGGCAGGAATTAATGAATGAGTTACGACGAGCAGGGCTTAAGATAATAAATGTAAGAATTGCAAGTGATCATATTGAAATAGATCTGTACATAAATGACATGACCATAGAAAAAATAAAGTCACTTGGTTTTATCATTAGAGAATTAATAAGTATAAATAAAGAGAATGAAGATAAAGTACTCAATGAGGAAAATGCCGCAATGACGTACGTCAGATTATTTAATGAAGAACGGTTTTGGGAAGCCCATGAAGCTCTTGAGAGGATTTGGCATAAGAGTAAGGACGAGGGCATACAAGGATTAATAATATTAGCTGCAGCTTTCGTGAAAATCCAGGAAAACAACCCAGAGGCATTCAGGAGATTAATAATCAGGGCAAGAGAGTTAATCACAAGCAATGAAATACCCTGGATAAACAAGGAAAACCTACTAAGAAAAATAGACAGTGCCCTAACGACCATGAAATCCTTCAAAATCGAAGAACAGGACCTAAGACCGATACAAAAAACTTAAAATTCTCTCAAAATTATCATTCCGCGCGGCGGCCGTAGTCTAGCCTGGTCTAGGATGGCGGCCTGCCGAGCCGCAGAACCCGGCCGTGCGTCCGATTGGGCGTGCGGGGTAAGTTCGAATCCCGGCGGCCGCACCAGGTCAACTCTTTCTTTTATTTTCATGTCCATATTTATCTATGGTTATGTTTCAACCTAAACATAGTTTTTAATAAACACGTAGTTAATGTTATTATGTGAGAATTCTGGAGATAACTCGTGATGATGTACCTAAGGATTCATTGATTATTGTGCCTATTGGTTCTGTGGAGCAGCATGGTCCGCACTTACCCTTGGGTACTGACTCGATCATTGCAAACTACGTTGCTGAGGAAGTCGAGCGTAGGTTGCCGAGTAGGGTGTTGCTTTATCCTGTGATTGCTGTTGGTTCCTCAATGGAGCACGTGGGATTTACGGGTACTACGTGGGTTCGTTTTGAAAACTTAATTCACTATATCCTTGATTTTATTGAGGGGGTTTCTGCGTGGGACCCGGTTGGCGTTGTGTTTGTTAATGGGCATGGTGGTAATGTCGATGCGTTAAATATCGTTGTTAAGGAATGGAATTACTCGAGGAGGAATCCGAGGATTTATCATTATTATGCGTATAATAGGCGGGTCATTGATTTTATAACGAGGTATTTCCCATCCTTTGGGCATGCAGATGCCGTTGAAACATCCTTGATCGCGGCGATAAATAGGGACTTGGTTAGGTGGGATAGGATTATTAATGTTGATGTTAGTGGTAATATTAATATTGTTAGGACAATCGATGTTAGTAGAACGGGTGTTGTTGGTTCGTTAAGTAGGGATCTCGTAAAGCCTGAGGTTGGTTCCGAAATACTTAGGTTCATGGTTAATGACATACTTAGGCAAATCCAGGACATCTATGGAATTACAATTGATAATGAAAGGTAATAGCACTTGGGAAAGTCATTAGAGTAATAATAATTATACCCGGCAACACATTTCTAACATCCATATATTAAATATGGGTTTATTCAGGAAGTAATTAATGACTGCATTAGTTGAGAAGTTCCTAAGGATTTTCGCAAGGAGAGGTAGGTCAATAATACTGGCTTATGACCACGGTATTGAGCACGGCCCAACCGACTTCATGGACAACCCTGATGCGGTTGATCCAGGGTACATAATTAAATTAGCACGTGAGGCTGGTTTTGACGGTGTTGTTTTCCAGAGGGGTATTGCGGAGAAGTACTATGATGGTAGTGTGCCACTTATTGTTAAGTTGAATGGTAAGACAAGCCTATACAATGGTGAGCCAATATCAGTGGCTAACTGCACCGTTGAGGAGGCGGTTAGCCTAGGTGCATCTGCCGTGGGCTACACAATATATCCAGGTAGTGGTTATGAGTGGAAGATGTTTGAGGAATTGGCTAGGATAAAGAGGGAAGCAGTTAAGTTCGATTTGCCACTTATTGTTTGGTCTTATCCAAGGGGTGGTAAGGTAACTAATGAAACGGCACCGGAGATTGTTGCCTATGCGGCTAGGGTGGCTCTCGAACTTGGTGCGGATGCCATGAAAATAAAGTATACTGGTGATCCGAAGACATTCTCCTGGGCTGTGAAAGTAGCTGGTAAGGTTCCCGTATTAATGTCTGGTGGACCAAAGACAAAGACTGAGGAGGAGTTCCTAAGGCAGGTTGAGGGTGTTATTGAGGCTGGCGCCATTGGTATTGCCGTTGGTAGGAACGTGTGGCAGAGAAGGGATGCCCTAAAATTCACTAGGGTGCTTTCAGAAATAGTTTATGGTGGTAAGAAGGTAGTTGAGGTATTGGGTGAGGTCAAGTGAGAATTGGCATACTTACTGGTGGAGGTGATGCTCCAGGGCTTAACATAGCCGTATATACACTGACTAAATTATTGGAGAGGAAGCATGAGGTTTATGCAATATTCCATGGCTGGAGGGGAATACTGGATAAGGAGGTTAGGAGGGTCACGTCTAAGGACCTAATAGACTTCGCATTCACAGGTGGTACATTCATTAGGACATCGAGAACAAATCCATTTAAGGATGAGACTAGGGTTGAGACCTTTGCCAGGAATCTTAAGGAGCTTGGTTTGGATGTTATTGTGGCCATTGGTGGTGACGATACCCTGAGCGCCGCTGCGCAGACCCAGGCGAGGGGTTTGGCTAATGTCGTTGGTATTCCAAAGACTATTGATAATGACGTATATGGTACTGACTATACTATTGGCTTTGATACTGCGGTTAATGAGGCCATCAGAGTAACGGAGTCCTTTAAGACTACGTTGATCTCTCATGAGAGGATTGGTATTGTTGAGGTCATGGGCAGGGAAGCTGGCTGGATAGCCCTATTCACTGGATTGGCTACAATGGCTGATTTCGTCCTCATACCCGAGAGACCTGTTAACTGGGATGTCGTGGCTAATAGGGTTAAGGAGGTGTATAGGGATAGGGGGTGGGCCTTGGTTGTTGTTTCTGAGGGTATTAAGGAGTACGGTGGACCTAGGGATGAGTTTGGGCATTCGAGGCTTGGTGGCGTTGGTAATGAATTAGCTCAATATATTGAGAAAATTACTGGCTTTGAAACTAGAGCCGTGGTTCCGGGGCATATAATTAGGGGTGTAGCTCCAACGGCATTTGATAGGGTATTAGCCGTTAGATTTGCCACGGAAACCCACAGTTTAATTGAAGATGGTGATTTCAGTAAAATGGTTGCCTATAGGAATGGTGATATAGTCAATATACCCATAACAGAGATCTTAGGCAAGAATAGGCTAGTGAGTGGTTATTGGATGAGACTGTACGAAATATATTGGGGACTCTAAACACATTGTTTCTTCCTCATTATGTAAGTCCTTAAGTATTCAGCATGACTCCAAACTAAAGGCGTTACTGACGTTGGTAATCCCTTAAACGGATCTACCTGTTCAGGTAGTAGGTTCGTGGGTGTCCTCACCTTATTAACCCATGATATTAAGTCCCTGGCCTTATAACAATCACCCTTAACCATGTAGTACTGGGTAACCCACAGGGTCGTTATTATCCATGGATTACCAGGAATACCACTGTAATCACCGGGAACCCTTTGGTAGTAATCACCCTCATAACGAGCAATGCCGCCTATGGGCCTTACCCAAAGCCTATCCATAATAACCTTAACACTACTCTCGAGCATTGGCTCATAAACATCAAATGCATTAAAGAGAAAAATACCCATGATACTTGCGTCTACCGTTTTATCGACCTCAATTACCTTACCGTTATCAACCCTGACAGACCTATAGAAGACACCCCTATCCTTATCAAATAGGTAGTTCCTAATTGCCTCTCGAATCTCCATGGCAGCCTCCTCCCACTTACTGGCACTTTCATACTCACCAAGCATCTTGGCCAAATTACTCGCAGCAAGTAAGCCAGCATATACGGATGCAACGGTATACGTATGCACGCCAAGTCTCTCCTCCCATAGGTCAAAGGATTCTAGGGGTAATTTCAATTTTTCATCCCTAAAATTAACCATGAAGTTAGCAGCCCTAGTTATTACATCATAAACCTCCCTAAGTAGGTCATAATCCCTAGTCCTCTGGAAATAGTGCCAGAAGGCGTAGATCACAGTGGCCGTCTCATCCTCCTGAATATTAAGCGACTTCCTACTCCTGACGGTCCATGGATGCCACGTCGAGCCCCAGGTACCACTTGGATTATACTTCTGGAATAGGAAGCCCTCGCCACCAAATAACCTAAACATTAATGAGTAGAGCCTTTTCGTGAATGTATAGTAACCAGCCATGTCAAGGGCCATGGCAGCAAACGCCGCGTCCCTAGGCCATAGGTAGCCGTACGTGTCCAGGTTGAACTTTATTATTGATGTGTCCAAGGAAGCAGGAATTGAACCATTAATACCAACATGTCCAAGTAATACAACAATGCTTTGCGCAGCTAATTCATCATCACCATACTCAGACGCAACATTGCTCCAGTAATTAATCGACCTACGGAAGTATGTTCGTATATTATCCTCATCCCTAAGCTCAATTATCAACCTCATAACCTTCTCATAATTATCACCGGCAATAACGAAGTAGTAAAACTCGGGGCTTGCTATGGATATTGCGGATGCCACAGAGCCTTGAGCTATTGGGTTCTTACTTAAAATGCCATCTTCACAATCAGGTAAAACAACATTAAGATCCCTCCTACCTATGGTGTACTCATATATTGGGTTTGTTGATGCTACCCCGAACCATGTTGTAGCCTTATAATGAAAAACCGCATCAAGTGAGGGATCGTAGAATGCCGTATCCCCTGCCTCATAACCATTCAACCTAAAGTCATGGTAAAATATTACCCTAATGAATCCAGGGCCTTTTATCGCAACATGCTTAATGAGCACAGGTTGTGGTATTAATACAGTATCTTCCATGTAAATGTCAAGTCCATCCCATTGGACATGAAGCTCTGCCTTAGAACCATTGAGCCTAATCTCCTTATTACTAATGTTCTCTAGCCACGTGAACCTACCATCGTGCCAAACACCAATCTTAAACATACCACTGAAGGAATGATGATGATGCTGACCAAGTAATGGATAGTAAATATCCCTTATGTAGTAGTTTTCATCATACAATACGGCCAATACACCATTACTCAGGAATACTGTCCTCATTATGTGTAATATCAAATTGAAGAATAATAAGTATTACTTAACCTATTGATATAACCTATCCCTATCAATATACCAATACGTCTTTTCCCCAACATCACTAATTACAACACCAAGTCTTCCGAGCTCATTCCTAATCTCATCAGCTAAGTCAAACATTTTCCTAGCCCTTAACTGAGTCCTAACCCTAATTAAGGCCTCTATAAGTGAAATGATGGATGGAGGTAACCTAGTCCTGTTCAATATGCCTAGTATATTCGCTAAATCAGTAAATGCCGTTAGGGCATTCATTAATGCCGTCCTTGAGAAGTGCTGAGTATTGTAAATCACTGTGGATGTTATATACCTAGCAAAGTCCATGAGTGCTGCAACCGCTCCACTCGTATTTATGTCATTATTTAACGATTCCTCAAAGGAGTTAACAAAATCATTAACCCTACTTAGTAATTTATTATCTTCGTCACCCGTATCAGGGGCTTCATTTATGACTTCGGTCAGCATGTCGTATGCCGCGTATATACTCATTAATGAATTCCTAACCTGGTCTAGGGCATCTGGGTCGAAATCCATTGGCTTCCTATACTGAGCCATTGAGTAATACAGCCTGAGCACTTCTCCATCGTACTTCTTGAGCACATCCATTATTGGTATTATGTTACCAAGCGACTTACTCATTTTCTGGCCCTTAATGGTTACCAGACCAACATGAATCCAATACCTGGCAAAGTAATCAATGCCAAAGTAGACCCTGGCAATGGCAATCTCATTCTCATGATGAGGGAATATTAGGTCCTGCCCACCACCGTGTATATCAAAGGGTACGCCAAGGTACTTACTGGACATGACCACGCACTCAAGATGCCAACCGGGCCTACCTGGACTCCATGGGCTATTCCACCAAGGCTCACCTTCACTCCATGACTTCCAGAGCGCAAAATCTAGTGGATTCTTCTTACCTGGTTCGGGCTCAACCCTGGCGCCCGCGATTAAATCCTCAATTTTTTGCCCCGAGAATTCACCATACCTCGGCACCTTAGTTATATTAAAGTATACAGAGCCATCAGGACTCACATAGGCAAGATCCTTACCTACTAATTCCTGGATCCACTTTAACATATCACTTATATTCTCAGTAACCTTTGGGTAGGCATATGCCCTCTTCACGTATAGTTTGTCCATGGCATCAAAGAACTCCTTAATATACCTGCTCGGTACCTCATACCACCTATTAATTAAGTCACTCCCGAATTCCTGCTTAGCCTTGTTAATTATCTTATCGTCAATGTCCGTGAAATTAGTCACAAACCTAACCTCAACACCGAGGTACTCCAGGTACCTCCTAAGTATGTCGTAGAATACGAATGTTCTTGCATGACCAACATGCATAGAGTCATATGGTGTTAAACCACATACGTAGATCCTAGCTAGGCCAGGTCGTAGTAGGGTTATTCTCTCAAGGTTCTTTGACACGGTGTTGTAAACTATTATTGGTAACTCCCTTGAATTGGTGTACATGCCCTTACTGGGCAGATAATGGTCACCAGGCACAATTATCATAAGGATTAATAAGTATAACTTGGTAAGGAAAAGTTATTTTACTTTAGAATATAGATTTACTTCGAATGAGCGCTGAGGAATTAACAGTGCTCCTAATGCTTAAGAAGTATGGAAGAATGGGTAGGTACTCACTGAGCTCTGTTTCTGGTATGGGGGAGGGCGTCGTGAGGCGCGTACTGAATGAACTTAAGAATTGGGGGGCAATTAGGGTAATGAAGGGTGGCGCTGAATTAACGAGTAAAGGTGAAGAATTACTTGGTAAATTATTACGTGACTTCAGTATTGATGAGGTAAGGGAGGTTAATCAATTCTCCCAAGTATTTAGGTGCAATTGTAAGAGGTGCTATGCGTCGGTAATAAGTCGTAGTATTAATGAGAACGAGGTTGTTAGGCTAAGGGATATAGCAATAAGGAATGGGTCAGATGCAGTATTATTTATTAAATTCATATGCCCGCAAAATCGATTCCTAATACTCAAACTTAATAATTACTTGGATGAGCTGTCACAGGAGGCTGCTAACGAGTTACGGAAGTTAAGCAATATATCATGTGATAAGTTCATGGTTATTCTATGTGGAAATGAAAGTTATCAATTAATAAGATCATTAGTGAACATTATTATTAGTATTTAGACTGTATTAATTAGTCGAATAATTATGCGGTAACCGTTGCTTTCTGTAATTCGTATTGCTTAACTAAATTCCCTATTGCATTTACCAATTCCTGCTCATAATCAACTAGCTTCTTATACTCCTCATTCTTAACCTCCATCCTAAGCCTAGGCAGTCTCTTAACCGCATCCAACTCTCTAAGTGCTGAGGCTGGAACTCCATGGCTTATTGCCTCAAGTCCCTTCCTATAGAATGTTATGATAAGTCTCAATAACCAATACTGCTTGGGTGGCAAAGACCTAACATCGACTGGGTGATAAGCATCCTGCTTCAGGAAGCCCTCCCTAATTATGAATGCTGCATTTAATAGATGCTTCTCCTGCTCACTAAGTGCCTCAGTGCCAAGTATCCTAACGACCTCCTGAAGCTCAGCCTCCCTGGTTAGTATCCTAACAGCCTCATCCCTAAGCTCCCTCCAGTCAGGGGATACATTCTTCTGGTACCACTCGGCCACTGTGTCGACGTACCTACTGAAGCCCATTAGCCAATTAATGGCTGGATAATGCCTTGAGTAAGCAAGCTTAGCATCCAATGGCCAGAACGCCCCTACAAACCTGAGTGTATGGCTTGTTACTGGTTCCGTGAAGTCACCACCAGGTGGCGATACTGATGCCGCTATAGTCACCGAACCCAACCTATTACCCTTACCAAAAGTCACAACCCTACCAGACCTCTCATAAAACTCGGCCAATCTAGTCGGTAAGTACGCTGGGAATCCCTCCTCGCTAGGCATCTCACCAATTCTCAGGGCAACCTCCCTCATTGCCTCAGCCCACCTACTCGTTGAGTCAGCCATCAGGAACGCGTCATAACCTTGATCCCTGAAGTACTCAGCAATGGTAACACCCATGTATATACTAGCCTCCCTAGCCGCCACAGGCATGTTTGATGTGTTGACAATAATCGTTGTCCTCTCCATCAACGGTCTACCCGTGTTCGGATCAACAAGCTTCAGTAATCCCTGCAATGCATCCGCAGCCTCATTACCACGCTCACCACAAAGCACTGGGAAGACCAGCTTAGCCTCACTATACATTGCCAGGGTCCTTATTGTGACTGTCTTACCACTACCGAATGGCCCTGGTATTGCCGCTGCACCACCAATGGCTACTGGGAACAATGTATCAATAACTCTAATGCCCGTTATTAATGGTTCAACTGGCGGCAACTTCTCCCTGAATGGTCTTGGTCTTCTCACAGGCCATTTATGCCACATCTTGACCTTCACAGTGCCCTCCTTGGTCTCCACCTCGGCAATCACATCATCTATTGTGTACTCACCCTCAGGGGCTATGTACTTAACAACACCGCCAGTTCTATATATCGGTGGATAGAGTATTCTATGCTCAACGAGTGGTGTCTCTGGGACAACACCAAGTACATCACCAACCTCTACCTCATCACCAACCTTGGCAGTTGGTATCCACTTCCACTTCTTATTGAAATCTAATGGTGGTGATTTCTCATAGTTGATGCCCCTCGCAACAAAGGGTCTCTTCGTTAGGTCAAATATTAATGGTAATGGCCTTTGAACACCGTCATAAACCCTATTAAGTATGCCAGGACCTAACCATGCACTAAGTGGTTCACCTGTCCTAACAACGGGTTCGCCAGGTCTTAATCCCGTTGTTTCCTCATAAACCTGTATGAAGGCCATATCACCCTGTATCCTAACAACCTCGCCAAAGAGACCAAGCTCACCAACAAAGACTAACTCGTAAAGCAATGCTCCAGGTAATTCGGCCTTAACAACAGGCCCACTGATATAAACAATCTTACCCTTACTCGATGACACGTTAGCCTAAAACCTCACATATTTAAAAAATTAATTCTACATCATTAATGACTTACTCCGACAACGCCAAGTGAGCTAGTAAAGTCTTTATTTGGTGTTCCATAAGCCTGAGCCTTGAATCCAGTGTTGCGTCAATCCTCACTGACTCATCCTGGGAGGAGACAATAACGCCAAGTAAGTCCTCACTTGTTGTGTTTATGGTCGCATTAAGTCCTAGCTCCGATATCAAGCTCTTAACAATACTCCTGTCAGACTTGCTTGCTGTTATTACTAATTCCTGTGAGCCTATTATTGACGCTGCCCATTGAATCGAATTCCTAAGGAACTTCTTATAGTCATCAGTACCTCTCATGGACTTAATCCTTTCCTTAATCCTACTAACAACCTCCTCATATGCCTTCTCAAGAATACTCAATTTCTCCCTCTTCTCCTTCATCATCTCATCATAAAGTCTATACTCCCTCTCCATATTCAATTCCTTATCAATATTCTCAAGAGTACTTGAGTACTTATCAATGATTGCCTTAACGCCATCAAGAAGCTCAGCCTCAGCCCTGAGCCTAACATTGTTACTCCACTCATTAATCTCATTCTCAAGTCGGGTAATAATACCACTAATCAATCGCTCGGTAAGTTCCTGCTCAGACACGAGGCAAGGTTATTTTACGAATTTAAAAATTTTCCTTTCCCTCCCTTAAGAATTAGCCTACGTCCATTAACTAGATACGTACAGTTATTAATGTTCACATAGAACCAGCAATCCTCCTTGACAATAACCTTAATGGAACCAGTTAAGGTCAAAACCTTAATTGTCTTAGCCGTTTCATCAATGACTATGCCACTGACGCCATTTAAGGACTTATTTCTACAATTAACAGTTTCTATGAACTTAAATAATAACGGCTTACTCATTTACCTGCCTTATTTTCTTTCTTAGTCTCTTCATTTATTATGGTTAATATCCTGGCAATAGCCCTCCTGATAGCCCTAACTCTACCAGGATTATCCAGAGTACCTCGCTCCCTCTGTGTCTGTAGCTTAAGTAACTCACTCCTCAAGTCATTGAGTAATTTAGCCCTATCCTCAGGTCTCATGCCCCTAATGGTCTTAGCATTAAGTTTCTGCCTGCTCGCCACCCTCACCACCCTCTGCCTGTTGTGCCTGTGCCTCAGTAACTACCTCCCTACTTGGTGGTTTTATTTGAAACTCATCACTGAATCTAATTGGTGGTGTTATTCTAACCTCAATGCCGTAAAGACCCGGCTTCAAGAGTACTTGACCCACGAATCTCTGTACCTTCGTCCTTGAATCAAAACCATTCTTATAAATGACACCAAATACGTACTTCTCAAACCTTGACCTCTCACTGGTTAATTTACCACTAATTGTAACCTCAGCGCCCTTTGCGCCACCATCCATTATCTGCCTAATGGCTATCATGCCAGCCCTCCTAAACTTAACGCCCTTAGTCATTGCCCACGCAATCCTATTCGCAATAATCTTGGGATTAAGTTCTGGACTTTGTATTGGTGTTACATCAATTATTGGGTTTTCAACATCAAGCTTCCTACTGAGTAAATCAGTTAATTCCTTGACGATAACGCCCTTCCTACCAATTATCCTATTCGGCCTCTCGGCATAAATAATTATCCTAGTACCAAGTGGGGTTTTCAATACGTCAGAATCCACGTAACCCTGCTTAGCCAACCTATAGTTTAGGAACTCCTTAATCATCCACTCCTTAACCTTATCCTGAAGTATCTTCTTATAGACAGGAATTCTTCTCTGCGTTTGGCTCATTCAAGGAAAATCAACAACCCTATGCCTATTTAAGTTTTTGGCATTTCAAAGACCCTAAATAGGCTCAAAACCAATAATATCGGTTATTGAACCCCTCCTCTCACTCTCAGGCTTGAACGCAGGTCTAACCTTAAGCCCGGCCCTAACATTATTGGGCTCAGCATTAATTATGTAATGGATAAGACCACCAACAACCCCTGGGAACTCTATGAAACCAATAATTACCGGCTTAGCCAACTTATTTCCATACGAATCCTCATAAACCACCGTATAAGTCCTGACAACACCCACGGGCGCTATCTCAACGAGGTCCTTAATCTCGGCGAAATCGTACTGGCAAAAGGCCTTTGGCGGAATCAACAACCTACCGCACACAGGGCATTTACCAGCGAGTAATTTACCGGCTTTAATGCCCTCAAGGAACTTAGTGCCTATTGGACCGGCCGTGTACCTATATCCCTGTTCAATGGTGTGGAGCCAATGCCTAATATCCGTATTCACGTTTATCTTCTCGAAGGACATACCCTCTCACCTCACAGGCTCGAAGCACTCAATATCCAGTACAGACCCCGTTCTTTGATTGGCAGGTTTCCACCGAGCCTTAACCCTCATGCCAAATACCTTCATTGATTTAACATCCTCGGGATCAACACATAGGTAATGCATTATGCCGGGAAACCTATGCTCACTGAACTCCTTGCCAGGCACATCAAGCTTAATCACACCAACAACCCTAGGCTCCTTAAGCGGCTCCCTCGTAGCGCTTATGTAACTAACCACCGCCGTGATTACCGTGCCCTCATCCTTAGCCTCAACCCAACCATCCACAGGCTTAAAACAATACGGGCAATACATCTTAGGTGGTACAAACACATGACCACACTTGCTGCAGTACGTGCCGTATATCTTACCATTCCTCAGGCCATCTAGGAATTTGGAGTAAGCCGTACCAGCGGTCACACTGTACTGGAATGGTCTCGTCCATTCCTCATGCGGGTAGTTCTTAATATCACTCTCCCTAATCGGTGTACCCCCTACCATAGCCTATACATTAATGAGGCTATATTTAAGAATCACCCTACCTACCGCAAAAAGCCTTTAAGTATAAGTAATTGGGTAGGTTAATACGCAGTGATGAGGAGGCATTTGGCTGATCAGTGAATGAACGCTGGAAATACTGATTAATGAATGGAGAACACACTCCTAACATGGTTAATCGCGTCATTTCGGATATCCATTATCCTTATGGGTAATTCATCGACCTTAATTCTCCGGTTCATCACTATCGTAGCCATAACACCGGCTATCATACTGGCATTACCGCCAACCCTAGCCTTAATACTGAGCATTAATACTGATAATTCCTGGTCAAGCTCCACCACATCTACGTCAGTAATGAGACCGTTATTCCTTAGGTAATTAATAAACCACGAATACACACTATTAAGGATGAGCTCCCTCCTAATACCATACTTAGTACCGATGTCATTGGCGATACCGTAAGGATCAAGCAGAAATACAACACTAACTATGGGTAACCCCCTCTTAATTGTATTGACTATGCAGGAGACCTTACTATCCATTTCCCTAGTCATATCCACGGTAGTTGGATAACAACGTAGAAATAATTCTGAGTATGCATTATCAATTTCACTTGGTAAGCTCGCCACGTAACCCACGGTACCCAAGTCCCACCTGGGCATTGCCAAGCCTATGACTCTACCCATTACCTTAGCTGGGTGTTAGAACTTAAAAAGTAAGAGGGTTAGGGTTCTCACGACTATGAGCACTGCGGCTAAGGCATTAACTAAGGTGGTTGTCTGCCCACTGTGCGATTACATGGGTGAGGATGTCAATAAAGTAGTTGACGCAATAACCAAGGCCATACCAAGGCCCAAGCTGAAGTGCCCAAAGTGCGGTGCTGAGGTTGACGCAAATTCCTTCGTTACCCACATGCGTAAGCATGGTAGGGTTGGTGGTAAGACAATAACATGTGAAATCTGCGGCGCGAAATTAAATGGTGAGGGGACATTCCTTAGGCACATTAAGGAACACTTGATAGTTTCGGTTAGGCGTAATGGAATGGACGTTTACTACTGCCTCGTGTGCGGTCAGGAATTCATAACGAAGAACTCCGCGATAACGCACTTAATCAAGAGGCATAGTCTCGAGTGATTACGTGTGAGCTTACTTTGGGACTTCATAATTACGTTACTGATTATTTGGCCTCCATATGTCGCCAATGCAACGCCTGTCGTGGCCAGTAAGGTGTTTAGGCGTAGGACGCCCATAGATCTCGGTAGGAATTTCATTGATGGGAAAAGGCTTTTTGGTGATGGGAAGACGTATGAGGGTTTCATTACGGGTCTATTGGCTGGTTTCGTAATTGGAGAGTTAACGTACATCATAGTAACCAGGGCTGTGAACATTGCCTCAGAGCTCCCAAATCCATTGGCCGTATTTGTAATGTGCATTGCGGCGTTACTGGGCGACTTACTTGGGGCATTCATTAAGAGGAGACTTGGGCTGCCCCGTGGAGCATCAGCGCCGCTACTTGACCAACTTGACTTCCTACTGGCGGCATTACTAGCCCTGTGGTTCATTCAATCAAGTGTCCTAAGGGTGATTTACGTGGTCATCGCGGTGATAATAACACCACCAATACACCTGGCCACGAACACCATAGCTTATTTACTCAGGCTTAAGAGGGAGCCATGGTGATTATGTAATTAACTTTATAAATTCATTATAGTGTCTGAGAACGTGCGTGCAGTAGTGCTTGGTGATGAGCATACGGTCTATACCTTTAGGTTACTTGGGTTTGAGGGTAGGGTTGTTAATGAAAATGAGAATGTAATATCAATAATTAAGGAGTTAAGTCTTGAGGAGAGTGTTGGTGCATTACTAATAACAAGCGATCTAGTGGATAGGGTTAGGGAGGATTTCGATAAGATGAGAATGAAAATGAGGAAACCAATGCTCATTGAGATACCATCACTTAGGGAAATGAAGCTTAAGGAGGTGAATTATTTAGCAATTCTTCGAAGTGTTCTTGGAATCTAATGAACAAACAATAGTAATGCGAACACTAGGTATGCTATTATCGTGATAGCCATAGCCCCAAGAGACCAAACCCTAAACCTACCCATGTAATTAGTACTCCTCAGTAGCATTATGCATATGTATATGAGGATGACATCCGTCATTAGGACGCCTACGGACAGTACTAAGCCATAGAATTCATGAAGGGCTTGAATCACTATTAATGGAGATATAAAGACCGCAATAAACGTAAACACCACTGCAAGTATTACTGCTGATTTAATGCCGTAAACATTCGCTATAGTCTTAACACTGGCTCTAACATCACCCGCAACATCAATTGCACCCTTAACTAATTCTCTACCTATTGTGGCCAGGAAGGATACGGTAAATAATAGGTAGGGGATGTTTAGCGTTGGTGGTATTGAGGAGATGGCGTATAATCCATATAGGAAGGTTAATGATGATGTTGTTGCCACTAGAATATTATTTACAATAATAACCCTCTTCAGCCTATAATTGTAGGAGAAACCAAGTATGATGGCCATGAGTAGTATTACTATACTCCAGGTCATTAAGTACTTCATGACTATACCAAGCGCATTAAGTAATATTGCTATGATTAATGATAATAATGATAAAAACCAAGCCTCCTTAATGGATACCTCACCACGCACAAGAGGTGCATCCGGCCTGTTAATTCTGTCCTCCTCGATATTATAAATATCGTTTGTAGCGAAGAGGAATATTTCAGTAAGTAATGATGATAGGAAAAGAAGCACCATAGCGATAGTGTTCCTGCCACCTGCTATTACGTAGGATGCAATAACTATTAAGCTAGTTAATACTCCATGCTCGATCCTCGAAAGCTTAACAAACGCCCTCAGGTTCACAGGGACACTAAAAATGGCCCATTATTAAGCTAGACCCATTAAAATGAGGATGAGTAGACATAGGAAATCCCAAGCATTTCTGCAACATCCCTATCGAGTGCTGCGACGTCCTCCGTATTAACCTCCTTAATGCCATACTTACCCAACGCAGATATTAACATCTGCATCTCCTCCTTAACAGCCTCTATGTAATTCAAAACACCTCTCTCGCCCTTAACCATCGCCGCCATGAGGAACGGCCTAGCCATGTAGGCACCGCTGGCACCAAGGGCTATGGCCTTAACCACGTGTGAACCATTATAGAGCCTACCTGCGAGCAGTAAGGATATATTAGTTATTCCTAACTTCCTGGCATCATGTATCTTCTTAAGAGCCACTATTGTTGGGTAGCCCAGGTCCTTCATGGCCACTGAGGGCGCCATACCAGTGCCACCCTCCTTTCCATCAATAACCACGGCGTGAGCACCCTCTTCATGGGCTATGCTAATGGCCCTATCAACATCCCTATAGGGACCGAGCTTAATCCAAATCCTCGCCCTTGGGTATGCCGTCTTCATGAACCTAATCATGCCCCTGAGTATGTCCTCCGTGTACGTTCCAGGCACCGAGTACCTGGTTATGTACTTAGCCCTAATCTTCTCAGGATCGATCTCAAAGTGGTACTTAGCCTTGAGTCTTATTGCCTCCTCCTTAGGAATCTTGATCACACCACCAAGCCCAGGCTTTGCCCCCTGCCCCATCTTAATCTCAAAGCCAATCAAACCCTCCTCAATGTAGGGCTCAACATCCTTATCACTATACACTCTATTCCAGAGTTCGTCATATGCATCCTCAACATTTTGCTGAATTATGACCCCACCATACTTATCAACATTCGTTAAGTATGCCATCAACCTCTCCTTAAAACTTGGGTGACCTCTTGTATATCTTCTTGAGTAACCCCTTACGGCGGCCACATTCTCCCCAATACCCATCACAATACCTGCCTTAGCAGCTGACCTAGCAATATCAAGGCTGAACCTACTGGCTACTGTTGTTGATCCCATCGAACCAACAACTATGGGCATGGAAACCTTAAAGCCGCCTAATGAATCCTCGAGGTTCACATCCATGAAGGTTGGCTCCCGAAGTAACTCAGTCATCTTCTCAAGTCTCCTTGGTGTGAATGCCGGTGGCAACAGTATTATTGAATTGTCTAGAGTCTTAATACGTGGAAATCCCCTTCTGTCATAAACCCCGGAACCAAGTATGGCAGAACCATAAGTAGCGACTTCACCGAATGGATAAACCGCATCACGGCCCTTAATAGCCTTAATCGCAATCTCATCAAATGGATAATCCTCAATAAACTCCTTAAGGCCTTTAATTAACGCCCAATAAGCCTTAAATCTAATAATGATTCTGGCTAAATCAATGATCATTAAACCAGAGAGAATCTAGGTACTTAAATACTTGTTTGTCGAATCACCAAGTAAATTACGGAAATAAATGCAATATTAATAATACTATTCTAGGATAAATTAGATATTATGACACTAAGTCATTGTATATTTAAGTTAATAAGTCATGAAAATCAAAAGACCTGTATGAACATCCGTATCATTATCACCAGAGTAATTAATGGTTTATATTACTTATATATTATGATTTCTTAATTGAAATAACAATTTACTTATATAAATGATAATATTGATAAAAAACCATGTATTTCATAAGGTAATACTTTAAAATTCAAATACAACCATTAATACATGGCAGTTAATCAAAAGTTCTATTCCTTAGATAGGATTAGGCGAATTGCTATTGAGGCCGCTGAAAATCCAGCTAAGTTCTGGGCTGATAAGGTTGATTATTTAACGTGGTTTGAGAGACCGAAGTCAATACTTGAAGGTAAGGCGCCCGATGTTTATTGGTTTAGGGGTGGTTACCTAAATATTAGTTATAATGCAGTTGATAGGCATATACCAGCTAGGGCCAATAGGGTTGCTTTTTACTATGAGAATGAGAGAGGCGATAGTAAGGTCATTAGTTATTGGGATCTTTATAGGGAGGTAAATAGGGCTGCCTATGTACTTAAGGAGCTTGGCGTTAGGAGGGGGGATGCAGTATCCATGATGATGCCGAGCATACCGGAGGCTGTTTACTTCGGTCTTGCCGTACATAGACTTGGCGCTACCCTCGTGATTCACTATGCAGGTTTAAGCGAGGAGACACTTGCATATAGGCTTCAGGATTGTGGGTCAAAGATTTTCGTGGTTGCATCAAAGGGATTTAGGGCTGGTGAGGAGGTCAGGATGAAGGACTTAATTGATAGGACACTCGAAAAGTATCAGACACCTGTGGAGAAGGTACTCGTAGTCTCCAGAGGTTTTTCTGACTTTAATATTAAGCAGGGTAGGGATATTGTGTATGAGGATGCGGCTCCCAAGGGCAAGGTCTATGTTGAACCCACACCGGTGGAGGCGAATGAACCAGCCACGATATACTATACATCAGGTACGACGGGAAGACCTAAGGGCTTATGGCAAAGTAATGGTGGTTACCCAATAGGCCTTAATTGGACATTTAGGGCGTTATTTAATCCGCAAGATGTAGATGTTTGGTGGACAATAAGCGAACTAGGTTGGCCTGTGTGGCCTATGGCTAATTTATATACCGCACCCGTGATGGGATTAACGAGCCTTTTATTCGAGGGATTTATTGGCTATAAGAGGGATTTATTCGCTAGGATTATTGAGAAGTACTACGTCTCACTGATTTGGAGTAGTACAACTACACTTTACACAATTAGGAGTATTGGTGAGGAGGCCCTTAAGGGAGATTTATCGAGCCTAAGGATAATACTCAACACTGGCGAGACTCTCAATCCAGGTGTTGCTGAGTGGTATATTCAGCAATTACCGAGCACAATAATTGCGGATGCCTATTGGATGACTGAGCACTTAATACCAATAGCCGCAACACCCTATGGCCTTGGTGAAATACCGTTTAAACCTGGTTCGACGGGTATTCAATTCCCAGGTAGTAAGTGGCTTGTGGTTGATGATGATGGTAACCCACTACCACCTGGACAGAGGGGTTACATAGTCATTGCCATTCCAAACCCAGCAATGGCTAAGATGTGGAATGACCCCAATTATGAGAGATTAATAAAGACGTATTGGTCCAGGTTCTCTGGTTACTTCTATACAGGTGATTATGGATTTTACGACAACGACGGCTATCTATACGTACTTGGCAGGGCAGATGACATACTAAGCATTGCTGGTGAAAGACTTGGTACAATGGACATAGAGGGCATCCTCGCAAGGCACAGGGCAGTTGCCGAAGCGGCAGTTGTAGGTGTTCCAGCACCTGGCGGTGGTGAAAAGGTCCTGGCTTTTGTCGTACTAAAGTCTGGGGAGATACCATCTGAGACCTTGGTTAATGATATTAAGGAGTTCGCAAGGGCGTCAGGGACTAGGGTGGATGATGTAGTAATAGTAAGGAGATTACCAAAGACTAAGTCCGGGAAGATAATGAGGAGGTTATTGAGGGCATTGGCGAGGAATGAACCGTATGGCGATGTATCAACACTGGATGATATTAGGACATTAGATGATATAAAGGCTGCCTTAATGGAGCGTGGTTACATAAAGCCGTGATGCCTATGTCGACGGAATTGAATTATCCTCATCAAAACCCTATTGATGCATTACTTGGGTATTTAAGGGATCGTCCTAACGATGTATTATTAATTGACGAACATGGCTTATCACTAACGTACGAGGAACTCTATAATAAATCAGTTAAGTTAGCGAACTCTCTCAATAGGCTTAGTGTTAATTATGGGGATAGGGTTGTAATAATGATGAGTAATAGTGTGGAGACCGTTATCTCATTATTTGCAGCATGGATGCTTGGCGCTGCAACGGTTATGATAGACCCATTAACAATATCTGAGGATCTCGATTATCAATTAAGCGATTCTGTACCTAAGGTTGTTATTACCGATAAGTCAGTCATCGAGAGAGAATCAACCGTCTTATCGAAGTATAAAGTCATCAGTGTTGACACAGCTAAGGAAAGCATACTAAGTTTTCAGGATTTACTAAGCGCTGGTTCATTGACTGGTTTCAAACCCGTAGAGGTTAAGGAGGATGATGTTGGCTTAATTTACTACTATGCTGGTATTGCTGGAAGGACCATGCAGGTTTGGCATACATACTTCAGCTTGTATTCGGGTCCATACGCATTCGGTGAGGCAATAGGGCTTGGTCGAAGTGACTCTGTCCTAGTGGTGGCTCAATTATCCCATATACTTGGACTTACGGAGTTCATGTCAGCCTTCGTTAGAGGCGCTAGGATTGTTATTGCCAAGCGTTTTGATGCTAAGGATACGCCTGAGTTAATACATAGGTATGGCGTAACCGTATTCGCAGGAGTACCCCTAATGTTTGATCAAATCCTTAATAATAAGGACCTGGGTCCAGGCATGTTATCATCATTAAGACTAACACTTTCAGCGGCTGCACCATTATCGCCATCAACACAACTAGGTTTTTACCAGAAGTTCGGTGTACCGCTTATTCAATTCTATGGCTTGACTGAGGCATACGTACTTACCGTACAACCAACCAAGTATAAGGACGTGACTAATACCGTTGGTTCCGCAATACCTGGTGCTGAATTGAAAATAGTAGACCCCAACGATCCATCCAGGGAATTAGGCATGGGTGAGGTTGGTGAATTAGCTGCCAAGGCGCCCTGGATTATGAAGGGCTACTCAGATCCTGAGGACACTAGGAAAGCTTTCTACAATGGTTGGTTACTAACTGGTGATTTAATGATGATGGATGACAAGGGATTACTGTATTTCAGAGGCGTTAAGAAAAGAATGATTAAGTACAAGGGCTACCCAATATTTCCACGAGACTTGGAAATAATGCTAATGAAACACCCAGCTGTTAAGGAGGTTTATGTAACTGGTGAGCAGGCTGATGAACCAAGCATTGGCCAGTTACCTGTTGCATATGTGGTTCTTCATGATGAGTATAGGGATAAGATATCTGATAAGGACCTTATTGACTTTGTAAATTCTAGGGTTGCATTTTACAAGAAGCTTAGGAAGGTGTACTTCGTAGATAAACTACCCACTAAATAGTTCTATCTGTGTTGAATATTAAAATTAAAATCATTGACTTTTCCAAATAATCTCACCAATATCATTGGGAACCCTATAGCCAGGTAATCTCTCAAGGGCCTCCTTAAACTCATTACTTCTCAACATGCTTAGGAATGCCTTAACACTATCCTTCTCAAGCCTATCAATTGATATTGCAAAGTCATAACTCTCCCAACCAAGTGGTATGAAGTCAAGGCTGTACATTGCGGCCGCGGCCCTAATACCAACACCAACATCAGCCTTACCCTGAGCCACCGCCGCTGCAACTGCCGTGTGTGTCTTAACCTCGTAATAATAACCATTGATCCTCTTCACTAAATCCTCAAATTTAATGCCCATTTTTGAGGCTATCTCCTTCAATTTCATATCAAGTAGAAACCTAGTGCCTGCACCCTTATTCCTATTAACAATCCTCACATCATCCCTAAGTAAATCCTCAACACTCCTAATATTCTTGGGATTACCCCTGGGTATTATGAGTCCCTGCTCCCTGGAGTAACCCCTAATTAGCACAGCATTATTAACGCTATATTTAATCATGTACGGTACATTATACTGACCAGTCTCCTCATCAACCAGGTGTAAGCCAGCTACATCAGCCTCACCACGCTTAACAGCGTATAACCCACCCATAGAACCAACATTGATTACCCTAGCCCTAATGAAACTTGGAAGCATCGGTATTAATACGTCTAGTCCAAGGTCATGGCTACCGATTATATATAGGTTAGCCGGCATGTACTGGTGTGTGAATAGTGCCACCTCAACCTCATCACCACTATCCAGGTACTCCACAGTCTCGGGGATCGCTATATAACCATCAGCAAAGGCCAGCGTACTTATGGCACCCGACTCAGCAGGTAATGGGTAGGCCACAATACCATGACCCGTATCAACAAGGCTAACTGGGTATAGTGCCCTCCTACCCTTTGCACCATCAGCCCTAATCGCCAGCCTTGCCCTAACCCTTACCTCATCAATCCCCATACAAAGCATTTTAGCCAGTATTGGCTTAACAATTATATTAAATATCATTAGAGCGGAACTTGGATAACCAGGCAAACCAACAATTAATTTGTTATTCCGCGATACCGCAATAACCGTTGGCTTACCAGGCTTAACCTTAAGTCCATGAACTACTATGCCTGGAGGACCTAATTCATCAAGTACCTTGTATGTTAAGTCAGCAAGCCCAGCGGAGGTACCACCTGAAAGAAGCACTAAGTCACTAGTGCCTAAGGCATTGCTTAACATACTCCTCATCTCATTAATGTTGTCCCTAACGATGCCCATGATTATTGGCTCAGCACCCATTGACCTAACGGCATGCGCTATTGTGTATGTGTTTATGTCGTATATCTTACCACGACCTAACTCCTTACCTGGACTAACTAATTCATTACCCGTGGAAATTATTGAAACCCTAGGCCTCTTAATCACCTCAACATTATCAATACCCACAGCCGCAAGTAAGCCAACCTCCCTCTCCCTAATCACCGTGCACCTCCTAAGTATTAACTCACCCATCATCACGTCAGAGCCTGCTGACATTACGTTCTCACCAGGCGTTACTGAGCGGTATATCATTAACTCATTGCCATCCCGCCTAGTGTATTCAACCATAACCACAGCATTGGCGCCAGGCGGCATGGGCGCTCCTGTGGCTATTTCAACGGCCTCACCGTGATTAATCTGCGGCAACTCCTCAACCCCAGTCTCCACATTACCAATAACCCTTAACCTAACTGGATTTAACTCATCAGCCCCAAACGTATCCTCAGCCCTGACAGCGAAACCATCCATTGTTGCCCTATCAAATGGTGGCACATCAATCCGTGAATATACATCCCTCGCCAAAACTCTCCCATAACTCTCCTCAATCCTAATAACTTCCGTTCCCAACGGCTCAACCTTAACTGCACTAAATACCTTGCTTAATGCCTCCTCAGGTGTGAGTAATTCATGAAATATTACCCTCTTACCTGCCTCAGACATTGTAATGCCGATGCAGTACTTAGCTTTAATAACTTATTAGTCCATTAAATTTAGTAAACTATGCATTAATTGCCCTAATTAATTGGTATTTAAGAGCAGTACGATTCATTGCCTATGATGGGTAGATTAACTAGAACGTGGTTGATACTAATGCTAACCTTTTCATTAATAGGCTTGTTCGCATCATTCATCGTCATATACACCTACTACTACCTACGTAAATTACCACCACTCTGTACATCATTTAAATCCCCATTTCCTGGAATAACCATTGATTGTGAGAGAGTACTCTCAAGTAAGTATTCAGACATAAATGGTGTACCACTTGATTTACTCGCTGCGATTTGGTTTATCATAAACATAATCCTAGTCGTAACCTATGACCTAGGACAAGGCAGCATAGCCACATTATCCATTAATGCACTATTTTATTGGAGATTTCTTGGAATTGCCATAGTTCCATACCTAATATTCGTAGAGACGTACCTACTCCATGCCCTGTGCATTTATTGCACGGTAATGCACGTAATGATAATAATAGACTTCACAATAATAACCACTTACTTCATTAAAGCGAGGAATCATTAGGATTACTATTGAGTATTTTTGGAATTGCCATAAGTACTTCCTGTACGTCCTTAAAGGAGTACGTGGGCTTAATACTGGATAGATCAATACCCCAAATATCCATTACATACCTCAGTCTCTTATGCCAATCACCAATAAATATAGTCGTTAATCCAAACATTAATGGATAGTAAACATCAAATAATGGATTGTCACCAATCATTACCTGGGCATCACTGAAGAACTCGCGACAATTCTTAGGGCAACCTATCATGTCAGGTGTCCTAATCCCATCAATAAACTTCGAAAATCCCAATTCCTCAATAACCACTGATTGATACTTATACAACCCATTGGTGGCGATGACAATCCTATGCCCTAATTCCCTGATTAAACTAAGGAGTTCCAAGGCACCGTTAAACGGTTTGAAATCACGCACATACTTTACTAACACGGTATTTACATCAATACTCATCGGAACACCAAATCTACGAGCAACCTCAGTAAATATGTAGTCCCAATCAAAGGCCCTAACTGTAAATTCCCGCAGTAACTCTTTGTTGAGATCCTTTGCCGTATTATGAATGACCCTCCAATCAACATTAACCTTGCTTGCTATTAACATACTTACGTCTTGAAATACAGGATCCCACGCCTCGAGGGGTAATAGTGTACCGTCCAGGTCAATGAGAATGAGCACATTGTACGGCTAACTAATCCACTATTTAAGGATAATACTTTGGGTTTCACTTTGTTTCATTGTAATTGTACGTGATTTTTCAGGGAGATTCCTTATTAAATGATTAATCTATGGATTGGGTGATGATTATGAGAAACAGAAAAATAACAGATATAGGAGTAATAATGCTGGTCACGGCGCTAGCACTAGTACTAGTACTAACCGTGGTCATGGCAGCAAACCCACTATTAGCCTCACAATCAACTAATGCCACGAACTCGACAGTTAGTGTTAATGCAACATCCGTAAGTAATGTGACTATGACAAACGTAACCACATGCCCACCCGGCCTACTCACTGCAGTACAGGCTAACCTATACATTGATGATATGTGGTTGATGAGGGTTGGCGCAAACATGAGCGGTTTTAATACAACTTCATTCATCATAGTTAATGCCACGGGCCTTAATGAGACTACCATAAACGGCACATTCACAGGATTCAACATAACCAAGTTTAACATGACTGCGTTCAATATAACTGGTTTCAACCTAACGCCAGCAACTCTGCAAAATATTACTAATTATTATATTAGTAAGGGTGAGTGCTTACTTGCGCTTCAATTCCTAGTACACCTTAGGCATTACTTGGTTCATGTTTACGTGCTTGAGAAACATGCCGAGATACTGAATAGAACACTGACTTATAGGCTAATGCTACTTAATGAGACACTGGCGAGACTTGAGCAACAGGGACTACTGAATAGCACACAGGCAAGCCAAATCTATAGCCTAATGAGCCAGTTGAAGGAGGCAATGGTCAGTGGTAACTACTCAGAGGCAATGGCATTACTCAGTGAGTATAAGTCGTTATTAAGTAATATTAGTAGTCAGTACTATGAGGAGCAGAAGATAGGCTTTGCAAACAGGATTGACCATGAACTTGAGCATTACGTGATGCAGATAATAGGGAAATCAATAACACTAAATGGCACTCTAAGTCAATTGGCCATGCTAGATCATGAATTGGGTATGCTAACGAACGTTACTGGACTTAATATAACAAGCGTTAAGGAGCTGCATGAGCTTTTCAAGGAGCTTAAGATGATGTACCCATTAATACAGGGTAATGAGACAGCCCAGCAACAACTACTGCAGTTGCTTAAGCATGGTAAGGGATTCAATAACTGGCTCAATGTAACGCAACAATTTGGTCAGGAGGCAAAGGGTTGGCAGTTACATGGGCAGGGACATGGTAAGGGGCAGCACGGTCAAGGAAATGGTGGGCAACAGGGACAGCATGGGCAGGGAGGACGGGGTAAAGGCGGTGGCTAATAGGTCGTTAATACTATAGGTTCGTTTTCCGTTAAAATTATTTCATTAATTTCGTCCTTGTTCTTTAGGGTTTTTCATTCTATTTCTCTTCTTATTATTAAGTGAATTAATAAAGTTTTTAAGTCATAGGCATTACTTTATGATTAATGCTATTAATAGCATTAACCACTGTATTCATGTACCTGCTGAGCAATGGATCATTAATTAGCATAAATGTAACTACCATGCAAAGCACAGCCCTACTAAATGTAACATTACCCGTAAGGCCAATGGGACCCATAATAGTTCAGAATTCAAGCGGATCAACAATACCAGCAATACTCATAGGAAATCACCTAGTAATACCAGTCTTTGGTAATGGTTCGTTTATAATTAAGTACGTACCTTACATAATATCATTACCCAGTGGTTACCTTGCCATCAATGTTTCATCACCATACACCATTAATCTATTCGTAAGCAACAACATATTATTAACACAACTACCCATAGGCTTAATAACAAACTTCACAAAGATGAATAATGGAATACTACTTCAACTAGCACCAGGTAATTACTCAATAGGCTTCATACCTGAATTACCGACAACCACGACAACAACCAGTGCGAATAGAAGCAGTACCATAACAACCACGACCAATACAACAACACCAAGTACCACTAAGACTACTACTTCATCACTTGGTATAGGCTCAGTGCTCTATTACATCATTACTGCAGTAATCATAGTTACGGCAGTATTGCTTACCTACTTGTTTGTAATTAGGCATAGAGGTCCTGAGATAAATCCAGTAATTGTTGAGGGCTTGAACCCAACGGATAAGGATGTTGTTAAGGCCTTAATTGACATGGGCGGTGAGGCTTATCAAGCTGATCTCCAGAGGAAGCTGAACATGCCTAAGGCAACACTTTGGAGAGCAATCAGAAGACTTGAGAGTGCAGGTTATGTACAGATTATTAAGGAGGGTAGGGTTAATAAGATTAGGCTCATTAAGAAGCCTAAGCTTGATTAATCCTCTCTAAGCATTAGTACTCCATGATTATTTCTAGACCTAAGCATGTCAAGGGCTTCAGTCGCTAATTTCATCGCAGCCCTACCACTACTTGCAATGCCAATACCTATCCTTGAATTTACTAGGTTGGCTAACGGCTTGAGGTCATCCTCATTAATTGTTGGTTGTATTATTGATACTATGTTATCACCACCTAGGTAAAGCGTGATACCACCATATTGCGCCAGGTGAAGTCTCACCTGGTTAACTACGCCCCATACATGCTCATATAATTGATAACTGGATGTCCACTCAGTACTGGATGTTGAGTCAATAAGATCAATGTGGGCAATAGCAACAGGACCATCATCAAAGTCTCCCATTAATGATACACCAGGGCCTGCCTTTATGGCAAGCCTAAATGCCTCCTTCTCGGCAACTCTAGGATTAACATCAGCATATGTACCGCTTGATAACGGCACTGGACTATAATCAGCAAGTCCTTTAATAATCCTTATTAATTCATCATTACCCAAACCATTAGTTATTGCAAGCAAGTAATCATACCTGAGCGGATGAGCCCAGGCGTTAAGCTTGGAGAATGCTTCAACCAACTCCCTATGTAATTGGGCCTGTACGCGTTGAATAATGTGCTCCCTATCTGGCCCGAGACTCTCAGTCCATTCCCTATACCCAATTAATCTAATTATTGTTACCTGAACCAAAGGTTTAACACCGAGACCGAGCTTAAACCTTTAGTTTAAAAACATAACCCTTCAAATGAGTAGGAATACTTAAAATAATGTGATTGAATAACAAATTAATGAGCTTAAGGGTTATTACATTCGATGCCTACAACACGCTGATAAACTACGGTAAGGAATTAATAGAGGAGATAGCCATGAATATCACCAAGTACCTTAAGTCATTAGATATTGAGGCTCATTTCGATCACGTTTACGAAATATACATGGGCCTTGATAGGGAAATTAGGCTTAGGAGAGTTGTGGAGATGGTGTACGTACCGCCGATGGATAACGTGAGGACATTCCTGGAGAGATTAATGCGTAAGTACAATATTGAACTTAATGAGAGGATGGTAATTGACGTTGCCAATATAATAGCGAATACATTACTTGGATCAGGTAATGTAAAGCTCAATGAGGATGCTCAATATGTATTAATGGAGATGAAGAGCGATGGATTCATGATAGGCGTAATATCTAATGTAATATTTTGGAGTAGTTCAGTAACTAGGAAACTTCTTGATAAGTTTGGCCTAAGTAGGTTCATTGACGTGCAGGTTTATGCTGATGAGGTTGGTAGGGCCAAGCCTCATCCAGCCATTTTTGAACGAGCGTACTCGTTACTCACGCATGGTGTTGAGCCTGATGTCGCTATACATGTCGGTGATGGATTTAAGGAGGACTTACTTGGCGCATTACTTGATGATGTAATAGGCGTTTACATAGATAGGACAGATTCTGTGGTTAGTAGTGGTAGTCCCACGGAACTCATTAGGTGTAGGGCCTATGCTGTTAGGAGATTAAAAGAAGTATTACTAATACCCCACATAGTCTCTGGTTGTTCGTGAGACTCGAATGAAGAAAACATTTTAATTAGTGAACCGAGGTGAGAACCGTGGTAACGCATTTTAAGTGCATGCCAAACTGCGGCTATTGCTGCGCAATATCGCCAGTGACGGTATTTCCACATGAAATGATAATACTAAGTAAATTAGCCGAGGAGCTTAACGTAAATGACTTAACATTCAGGCCTGGCTATGTAATAGCGGATATTAAGAATGGTGTTAGGATCGCATTATCATACCTAATGCAACTAAATGATAAGGGAATATGCCCATTCCTAGAACCAAGCGATAAAACATGTAAGGTGCACTCCCTCTATAAGCCGTTAACCTGTAGATCCTTTCCATACCTACCCAGAGTAATTAGGTACGTAATTGACCCAGAGCTAAAGCTCGTAGACTTCACCGTAGAGTTCGTAGTATCCACATTATGCCCGGTCATTAAGAATAATTATACGCAGGAGGATTTAGAGATGATGATAGGTAATATTAAGATTGCCGTTAAGGTAATGCCTAGGGAAGTGGCGGCTGCCAAGGAAGCAATTAAGGTTAGAAAGACTTATGCGGAGACATTAACGGCATTGTGGAGAACTGGGTATGTGGAATTAAGGGGAAATGAAGGCAATAATACAAATTGGCCGATAGTCAATGCCTTCGAATACATTAGGCAATTCATACCCCACATTACACTAGATAATTTTGTACCAAATATATCCCAGGTAATGAGGAGGATTGATACGTAATCGATTATCCGATATCGATTTAGAGAAAGATTTATATTTAAGGTATAGAGCGGCTTACATGACCATCATGGAAGCAGCAATTAAAGCAATAAACTTAACAAAACGTTATGGAAACTTCACAGCCGTTGATCACATAAACTTTGAGGTATATTATGGAGAGATCTTCGGATTTCTCGGCCCGAACGGCGCAGGTAAAACAACAACAATAAAGATGCTAACCACGGTAACGAGACCAACAGAGGGAACGGCAATAGTTAATGGCTATGACATTGTTAAACAACCAGCCAAGGTCAGGGAAAGCATAGGTACCGTGCCTCAGGAATATACTGCAGATGAGGATTTGACGGGCTGGGAAAATTTAATGCTTATTGCTGCCTTATACGGCATACCTAAGAAGAAGGCTAGGGAGAGAGCTGCCGAGTTACTTGACTTGGTGGAACTTTCGTATGCTGCTGATAGGAAGGTGGAAACCTATTCTGGTGGTATGAGGAGGAGATTGGAGATTGCCATGGGACTTATTAATAGGCCTGCCATATTGTTCCTTGATGAGCCGACCCTTGGCCTTGATGCTCAGACCAGAGCCGCGATTTGGGATTATGTGTATAGGCTTAGGAAGCAGTATGGCGTAACTATATTCATGACGACGCATTACTTGGAAGAGGCTGATAGGTATGCTGAGAGGATTGCGATTATTGACCACGGCAAGATACTCGCCATTGGCACTCCTAAGGAGCTTAAGGAGAAGGTTGGTGGTGATGTTGTGACGATTGAGGTTAATGGAGATATTGGTCTCGCCAGAAAGGTTATTGAGGGTATTGATGGTGTTAATGGGGTTACTGTGAATGGCAACACGATAACCTTTAAGGTTAAGAATGGAAATACGGCAGCCCCAGCCATACTCGAGACACTTAATAAACTTAGTATAAGGGCTACGAGCATAACCATTAAGGAACCAACAATGGATGAGGTATTTCTTGAATTCACAGGTAGGAGACTTAGAGAGGAGGAAGGCAGTACAGAGGAGTTCATGAGGTTTAGGAGAACGGTGACTAGGGCGAGAAGGTGATGAACATGGCAGTGAGACTGCATCCCCTGCACGGTCTTTGGGCATTAACAAACAGGGAACTATCTAAGTGGTATAAGGCGCCAGTGATATTAATAATTTCATTGATACAACCAATTGTTTGGCTTGCATTCTTTGGTAAGTCCATGAACTTCGCAACGATGTTCACAAGCGGACTAAACATACCTGGATTAAACATACCTAAGCAGGTAATTGATGAGATAGGTTCCGAGATTCTTAAGGCGAATTTTGGAACTACGGACTACTTCTCATTCCTTGCCGTAGGCATGCTCTCCTTCATAACGCTATTCACATCATTGCAAAGCGGTATGAGCATAGTGTGGGATAGGAGACTTGGTGTTTTAGGTAAGTTATTAACAACGCCAGTGCCTAGGGGTAATATTGTAATGGCTAAGGTACTTAATTCCGTGATTAGATCCCTAACTCAAGCAACAATAGTCCTAATAATAGCAGTATTACTAGGTATGAAGTTAAACCCAAGCCTTAACCCACTGGATATAGTGGGTGCGTATGCGGCATTGACATTAATGTCCATGGGCTTTGCATCCCTATTCGTGATGCTAGCCCTAAGGTCAACCTCCTGGGAATCACAAATGGCCATCATGAACCTACTAAACATGCCACTAATGTTCGCAAGCAATTCCTTCTACCCAGTTAAGTCAATGCCCTGGTGGCTTAAGCCAATAGCCTACGTGAATCCACTCACGTATGTCAACGATATCAATAGGCAACTACTACTTGGTGTAACTGGACATAGCTTACTACTTGATTATACGTATCTAGTGATCTTTGCAGCAATATTCTCGATAATAGGCATAATACTTTCGTGGAGGTACTTATCTGAGGCGTGATTTTAAATAGAACAAAAGTAAATACAAAGTGTTATCTTGAGTAGGTGCCCATGTATTCTGCAGTACCAATTATATTATTCTTTATGATCCTCAGCACTTCATCCTTAGACGCCCTCTGCTTTATGTTAGGCACGGTATTCAACGCGTACAATCTGAAGAAGTATCTATGAGGTTTATGACCTCTCGGTGGGCATGGTCCACCATAACCAACCCTACCAAAGTCATTTACGCCTTGCATGCCTATGCCCTCAACCACGAGTGTCTTCGGAACATTCTCAGGGAGTTCTGTTTTATCAGGAGTAATGTTATATAATACCCAATGCGTGAATACTCCTATCGGTGCGTCTGGATCCTCCATTATTAGGACGAGGGATTTCGTACCAGCTGGTATATTTGACCATTGCAATGGTGGGCTTATATCAACATCATCACAGGTATATTTCTTGGGTATTCGTTCACCGTACTTAAAGGCTGTACTCATTAATGTGAACGACATACTAAGTCACTACTGCTTCAAACTTATTAAGTATTACGTTAATTTCATATATAACATGTTAAATAGCAAATTAATTAGTAGGATTAAAATAAGCAGTATTAATGGTTAAAATAAACCTCCGTAGTCAGGAAAGATACGGCGGAGCCTTAAATGCTCCGCATAGGGCCTTCTTGAGGGCTGTTGGTTTTACTGATGATGATATTGGTAAACCATTGATCGCAGTTGTTGCTGCATGGAGTGAGGCTGGTCCGTGCAATATACATACACTTCAATTAGCTATGCATACTAAGGAGGGTGTACGTAGGGGTGGTGGTTCACCACTCACTGTACCCACAATTGTTGTTAATGATAACATTGGTATGGGCACTGAGGGCATGAGATATAGCCTAGTGAGTAGGGAAGTCATTGCTGATACTATAGAGGCTCAGGTTAATGCCCATGCATTTGATGGGTTCGTCGGTATTGGCGGCTGTGATAAGACAACCCCTGGTATTTTAATGGCAATGGCTAGGCTAAACATACCTGCAGTTTACCTATATGGTGGAACTGCAGAACCTGGTTTCTATGGTGATCGCAAGCTCACGATTGAGGATGTGCATGAAGCCGTTGGTGCCTATTTGTCGGGAAAGATCGCTGAGGATGAACTTTATGAAATAGAAAAGAGGGCTCACCCAACTTACGGAACCTGCGCTGGCATGTTTACCGCAAACACCATGGCAACACTCGCTGAGACATTGGGTATGGCACTACTCGGTAACGCATCACCACCAGCGACATCTGCTCGAAGAGTAATGTATGCCATAGAAAGCGGTGCAGCGCTTATGAAAGCGATAGAACTCGGCATTAAACCTAGGGATGTAATGACTTATGAGTCATTTGAGAACGCAATAACCGTACTAATGGCAATGGGTGGATCAACAAACGCAATACTCCATTTATTGGCCATTGCATATGAGGCTGGGATTAAGTTAACCCTTGATGATTTCGATAGAATATCCAGGAGAACACCATACATAGCTAGTCTGAGACCAGGGGGTGATTATGTAATGGCTGACTTAGATGCGGTTGGCGGAGTCCCGTTAATCATGCTCAAGTTACTGAAGGCTGGTTTGCTCAATGGTAAGGTACTAACAATAACTGGTAAGACAATGGAGGAGAATTTAAGGGATTATAAATTCCCCAATGTACCGCATGACCACATTGTTAGGGATGCCAACAATCCAATAAAGCCCTGGGGCGGAATTAGAATACTTAGGGGTTCATTGGCACCTGAGGGTGCCGTCATTAAGGTTGCAGCGACTGAATTAATGAAATTTGAGGGTAAAGCAAGGCCATTTAATAGTGAAGAGGAGGCATTCCAAGCAATTAGGAGGGGTGAGATTAAGCCGGGTGACGTAGTTGTCATTAGGTACGAAGGTCCTAAGGGTAGTCCTGGTATGCCGGAAATGCTTAGGGTCACGGCAGCCATTGTCGGTGCTGGGCTAGGTAAGGACGTCGCATTGATCACTGACGGTAGGTTTAGTGGCGCTACTCGAGGATTCATGGTTGGTCATGTGGCTCCTGAGGCGGCCGTTGGAGGCCCAATAGCGATTGTTGAGGATGGAGATAAAATACTAATTGATGTAGAGAATGGGCGTTTAGACCTACTTGTATCCGAGGAGGAGATTAGGAGAAGATTAAAGAATTGGCAGCCACCACCGCCTAGGTATACGAGGGGGTTACTGGCTAAATATGCATCGTTAGTTACATCGGCATCAATAGGCGCAGTGACTTTACCAAAACCCTAGTGAGTCATTAATTGTTTAATTACGTTTTCAATACCCTCGTTCTTGAGAACCCAGTGGTTGAACCTTATTATTACTTTAATAACGTCGTCACCATCATCGAGTCTAGCCACGCCATTATACACCAGCTGCTTATTAAACCTGAGGTATAGTTTACCATCACTGAACCTGCTATTAATGGTAACCAGAATTATTTCCCTATCCAACTGATCAATAATTGAAAACATATACTTAACAATCTGCAGTGCATCTTCACCCTTAAATTGCGTTTTCACAGTGCCTATATTATTGCCGAAGTGCCCCTGCCCACCGCTCCTCATTATATTCACATTATCCCTATACTGCGGTGGTAATAAGTTAAGTAGGGCCTTTACGACCTTAAGCTCGCTCTCTGTGGCATGTACATGGGTACTAATCTCAATATGCTCCACGGGATTCATTACCAAGTTAATTAGTAATACCCCTTAATATTCCTTAACCAGAACTATCTTAGGCACCTTACAATGAGTTGTCTCCCTTAACTCCTTCAACTCATCATCACCTATACCGCCAGACCAAGCTTCCGTAACCATGTACAAGTCCTCGTCCTTAACACCCCTAACCATAGCACACATGTGAAGGGCACAAACCTTAACATAAACATACCTCGCATGCAGTAGCTCCTTGAGTTCATTAGCCAACTTACTTGTAAACCTCTCCTGAAGCATTGGCCTCGCAGCAAGCCACTTAACGTACCTAGCCACCTTACTTAGACCGGGAACCTCACTATTGAATGGTTCGTAAACTACAGTGACGGTGCCCATGACAGGCAACAAGTGATGCTCACATAGTGATATGAACTCAATATCATTAACAGAGATACGCCCAACATACTTACTGCCTTCCATAGGGAAAAACTTAACCTCGGGTGGTGATTCCCTCAAGCCATGAGTTAACTCAAGAAGTGCGCTCAAAAATCTCCTAGGTGTTTCTTTTAATCCAGGTCTATCTGGGTCATCACCTAAAAATTCTATTATCTTTCTTATGTATTCTTCAATTTCTAACATTGTATCATTGTAACGATCATTCACAAGACCAGGTGGATAATACCCCTATTTAAATAAAGCACCCATGCCTATTAAAAATAATTGCTGAGCGTATTATTAACGAAGTCTTTTCATTAATATTACTATTAATATTATTGATGCTATAATGCCGATTACCGATAAGTAATAATCATAGTAATTACTCAATATAACACCAACAACCTTAGAACTTGTTGACTCATTACTTGGGACCGTGGTCATATTTATGAGTTGCGCCAGGTATTGTGTATTTATGATTGACGGCATGTTTATGATAAAAGTCTCCTCCACAGTCACGTCGACATTAACATTACTATTATTGATGTACAGATAATTGAGGTATTGCCTAGCTAAGGCAGTAAGTACTGCCTTCTTAACCTCGTCTCTCATGATCATGCTCTCAACCTCACCCTCATACCCACTCACTTTGGTGATGTATGATAAAGCCCTTGTTTGATATGATGATATGTTTATATACGTAATTAGTAGCTGGTTCGTTAAATTAAGCAATTCATTGTGCAACAGGTAAAGACTCCTTGATATATTAATTATTAATAATTCACTCTCATTAGCCGCAGATATCGCATAATTAAGCCCCTCCGTAGCCTGATTAACCTGATTCTGCGTTGCTGAGAGCTCACCTTGAATAGTACCAAGGTTATTATATACCTGAGAAAGAGTTGTTAATGCATTCTCGAGTTGGTTTATTGTCGTTATTGCATTATTTATTTCATTAGTAAGCGTACTATTGTTTGTGGAACTCTCTATTTGTAGTAATTCCTGCTTTAATGAATTCAGTGAATTCATGTATGATTGTTGATTACTAACAAGAGGACTAAGCGAAGCCCTTAATTGGGATATTACGTTAGCCTCAGTATTCAATACCTGACCTCCCGCGGAAAGTGCTACCTTAAGCTCAATTAATTGAGCCTGAAGTAGGCTCTCAACGATGAGCGTCGAATTTATCAAGTATGCTGATGCACCGAGTACCTGAGCCGTCTGATTAAGTAAATCTATTAATTGGAGGAATTGCGCCGTGTAGTTATTAGCCATTCCAGATGCGTTAATTACAGAGTTCGATAATGATCTTAATTGACCAAGTGTATTATTTAGGCTATTAATGGCCTCATTCAATGAGTTCACTGATTCATTTAAGTCAATACTTACCTGGACAGTTATTGGATTTATCCTAACGCTATGCCATGGACCCATATCCTCAACAACCATGTTTAATGACAATGATGACGAGTTTTCAGTATTGAATAACCAATAATTAACCTCATAACCAAGTATATTTTGTGTTATTGTTGGTGTGATGTTATATTCATAAAAAAGCCCCGACTGCTTGGTTAGGGATATCGTGGTCATTACAGGGAATGGCAATGAATTTGTGGTGTTTATGGAGACGCTTACCTCAGTACCAACGCCACCATTAATTACTGTGGAATTCACGTAGGAATCATTAACGAGAACTGCATAATTCATCGACGCTATTGGGAGCATTGTATAAATGGGTTTAAACCTTACCTCAAGGGTTTCCTGCGAATATGGTTGAAGTGTGATTACCCAGTCAACCGTATTAGTACCAATTACTGTTGCTGATGGTGATACGTATAATATGCTTGAGTATGGTAGTATTGTCATGGAAACATTGAGTGGTATTACGTATGGCCCATTATTATAAAGCATTAATGAGTATTCGATATAGTAATTCGTAGCTTGATTATAGGGGTTTAGGTAAGTGACGTAGTTAATAGTGAAGTATGCATTTAATGATTCGCTGGCGTGGGTTATGGTACTCATTAATGCTACTATTAATATCATTAATATTAACATGTACCTAATTCCCATCAATATGCACCACCCATATTACTTAATTAAACTTTTATATCGTTTTCATGAGACTATCAATTAAACTCCTCTTCCTTTCTATATCACTAATATCCTGACCTAGTCTCCTTAGTCTCCTCTCATCAATTTCGAGTACCCTCAAATACGACTTAATCACCGCTAATTGATCAATCCTTAATTTACTGAACTCCTCCTTTATCCTTTCAAGGTCGCTTTCCTGCATTATCCTACCACCCCTGAGGTAAATAATCCTATTACCAATTGATGCAACCTCCATATTATGTGTCGCAATCACGAAGGTAACACCCACGGCCCTATTCAATAATCTAATTAGGTCTAGGATTAAGTATGAACTGGCCAGGTCTATGGAACCCGTTGGCTCATCCATTATTATGAAGGATGGGGCATTAGCCAAGGCCCTTGCAATGGCAACCCTCTGCTGCTGGCCACCACTTAGTTGATTTGGTTTATTATTGATGAACTCACCAACACCCACAAGATCAAGAAGTAACCTAGCCTTCTCCCTGGCTTCATCCTTCGTATACCTACCCGTCAACAACATTGGCAACATAACATTTTCAAGCGCTGTTAATTGTGAAACCAGGTTGTACTGCTGAAATACAAAGCCAAGTTTCTCAAGTCTAAACTTCGATAGGTAATTCTCATCAGCATCCGTAACATCAACACCATCAATGATAACTCTACCACTGGTTGGTTTATCGAGCGTACTCATTATATTCATAAGCGTCGTCTTACCAGAGCCACTGGGCCCCATTACAATTGCTATCTCCCCACTCCTAATGACTAGGTTTATATCGATTAATGCATCAACATAAACACTACTGCTTAGGTAATACCTCTTACTAATGTTAATTAGCTTAATGACCTCCTCATTGCTTCTCACGGAAAATGGTATTTAATACTAGTTAAAATCCTTATTGCGAATGATATCGAGAAAGGCACTATCAATCGCAGTAATCATGGCTTGGCTAATGGTAATGATCTATTTAACGTATTATTCGATAAATGTGTTCAATGTATTAACATATGACGAGACACAATTAATGCCGAGTAATATAGAACCAGTAATTGTAAGCAATCTAGTCAATAAGTACGTAGGTGTGTCTAACGAAACAACACTTGTGGTCGTAGTTAAATTGAGTAGTAATGGAACAGTAAGTATAAGGAATAGGTTGAATTACGTTAGTAGGATTATTAGGGAAGTTGATGCACCCAACATATCAGTAACTAGCCTGTTAACTGCATATAATGATGTTTATATGATATATAATGAAACTATAAGTAATGCTACTAATGAAATAATTAGTAATGAAACTAAAGATATATGGGAACTTTATTGGTCATTAAATAATAAGTGCTCATTAATAATACACTTGAATAGGGAGTATTATTCAACGGTTTATGGCATAGGTAATGAAATGGGGGGTAAACTCAACGCCACAATAAATTATGCCCAATTACTTTATTATGAAATTGAAAATTATTACTTGAGGAATTATCCAAATACATCACTAAATACCTTGTTTGAATTAACGACTAGGGAGTACGAACTTAAGTATGGATATTATGACAAGTACATCAATGAGCTAGCCAATGAAACCCTCAGTCAATTAATTAGTGTAATTGGTGATGATCCATCACCATACGTGTTAATCACGAGAAACATAACTGGCATTCTACTGACGAATTATGAACGTATTATTCAGGAGGAATATCCGGGAATTAACATAAATAACGTGACTGGTTACGTCTATAATCAATTAATTAATGATGGTATTAATGAATCAACACTCAAGATTGCCATATTAATAGGACCTAGTACTAACTTAAATCTCCTAAGGTTTCTATTAATTCAGGAATACCTCAATGATACTTCACCAATACTCATGCCATACATTTATCAATTAGCGTGTAACAATAATACATCGATTGTTTACTCAATAATTAATGAATTGAGGTATAGCATCATGAACGCCCTAATGCAGGAATACCCACCACCAAGTATACTTAATCTACCCAATAACTTGACGCAAAGGTTCCTGAATGGTACGTATACCGTGGTCTTCATAATATTGCCAGGTAATTATGAGGATGAGGTTTACGACCTATTAACACATAAGAATTGGATATACCCAGTCAGTACTGGTGTTATTCTCTATGAACTTGAGAAGATGGTTACTAATGATGTGAATATAATTGATAAGTCAACGGCAATCCTCGTATTCGCAACTATGACAACAATGCTAGGAACATTAATAGGGCCAGTAATTTCACTAACAATACTTGGATTAACATACCTAGCATCCCTTGGACTCCTCCATAATTGGGCAATACAATTCAAGCTTTATTACCTCACTGTTTACATGATTGCCCCAATAATCTTCGGAATAGGCGTTGACTACAGCATGCTAATGCTCAGTAGGTATCTAGAGGAGAGGATTAAGGGGTATAGTAAGGATAGGGCATTGAGCATTGTTTTATCCCGTGTTAGACCGACAGTATTAACAAGCGCATCCGTGGTTGGACTTGGACTCGGTAGTTTCGCAATATCGAGGTATGGTTATATACAGGACATTGGTATTGGCTTCATAATTGCCGTGGCACTCACGATAATGGCAACCGCAATAATACTACCCGAGATCATGAGATTACTCGGCGATAGTGTACTATGGCCTATGGGATTAAGGGCTAAGTCAATTGAGTTAAGGACCGCCTTCCTCTCAAGAATGGCCAAGCTGGCTGTTAACAAACCAAAGACAATATTGTCAATATTCTTGGTTGTAACGATCCTGGCACTCACGTACCTCTTACTCAACATTAACATAACCACAGACCCAGTACAAGTAATGCCAAACACACCTGCTAAGACCGGACTTAGCATTCTAATTAATTATTTTAGGAATTATGATTACTCAACAGCGTATCTAGTGGTTTATGGGAACAAGACGGCGGCATTAGCATTGCTTAATGAGACTAGGAATCAGAGCTATGTAATTAATGCAGCTCTCTCATATAATGGCTCAAACCTATACATAATAACTGCTACGGTAAATCAACAATCATTATCAGATAAGTTAATACCAATCTACATAAGCCTTAAGAGCATAGCCAATGAGGTATCTAGGGAGTATGGTGTTAAGGTACTTGTTGGAGGCTCACCATCATATAAGTATTACTTCGTGCTTGGCTTTGAACGTGAATACTACGGCTTCATACTCTATATAATGATTATAATTAACGTAGTAATACTTACGATTTACATGAGGTCGGTGATGATACCATTGAGACTCGTCGCAACCGTGTTAATGAGCATAACCTGGTCACTTGCATTGACAATATTCGTATTCCAGGGCTTAATGGGGATAAAGACCTATTGGTTATTACCTGTGATATTAATATCATTATTGTTAAGTGTTGGTACGGATTACGACTTATTCATAATCAGCAGGTTTAGGGAGGAGGTCATTAATGGATATAACGATAAGGACGCTATCGTTAGGGCTGTGGAGTTCACAGGGCCTGTGGTTACGGGAGCAGCCCTAGTACTGGCCATGGCCTTCGCATCACTGGCGTTATCAAGCATCTACATACTTAAGCAAGTCGCGTTAGCCGTGGCTTCATCAGTCATAATAGACTCATTCGTAGTTAGACCATTGCTTGTGCCGGCAATAATCGTGCTACTTGGTAGGTGGAACTGGTGGCCATTTATTCGTAAGAATCAATCAACAATACCCCTTTAATAATGTATTCCGCGCAATGTAAATTAAGGGATCCGCATAGAATCTCTGTATATGAAAAATACATACATTGCTTATCTGCCTTGGTACGTGAAGCTCGAGGATGGTACCAGGTATAAGATACCACTTAGTTTAATAATGAGGGGATTACGTAGCAACATCTTCATCATTAAGATACCAAGTTATGAAATAAGGCGCGCAGCCATGGGATTAATTGAGAAGGGATTTAAACCAACGCTATTAGCGGTTAATAAGGGCGAGTCATATAGTCTCTCGATGAGGGCTTATGGCCCGTGGGAACTTCATACAAGAATATTTAATGATGGCACCATAGAGACTGAGGTTGAGATTAACAGGGATTACCTACAGCACCTTGTTGGCCCCAGGTTTAATGTTGTTTATGAGACCTATGAATCGCTTAGGAATTACGTTAGCGAAAGGAAGATATGCATTAGGCCGTTTGGTATGTGTATAGGTGATGTTATTGAGAATATCGGTATTGAGTTGAGGGCGCCCAAGGCATTAATACCTTGGAAACCCATAGCCATAATAACGGCTTCACTTGCTTTAGCACCAATACTAAATAACTTGAGTAAGGCCTATAATGCTTTTGTATGACTATTTGTTATTTTAATTATTTCTAATTCCCCCAATTACCGCCCTATCTTTCTGATACTATAAGGAATATATTTGCCTTTCTGTGAAAGTGAAAAGGAAAATCTTCTTGGAGTTTGGTAGGGAATAAAGGAATGTATGCTTGAGCAGTAATGATCACTCTCCTCATAGCCATCCCTTCCTCCTTAAGTAAACGGCCATTATTGCAGTGACGATTATGACAGGAGACAGGAAAATCAGTGCACTAATGTTTAAGAGACTCTGCCAGATAGAGGGAAAGGTCACCGCATAGACACTCGCTACTGCTGTAATGGGCAAGAATAGGATTGAAACTGAGGTCAATTTCTTGATTACCTCATTTAAGTCGTACTGCACTTTCGTGTAGTACAAATTATACAAGTCCGACAATCTCGTAATTAGTAGCTCGGCCCTATCCAAAGAGAACTTAGCATCATCCTCCACCTGCTCTTCCAGTTCCTTTGAGAGTTTCTTAACAACGAAGTAAAGTACAGTGGCGTCAGAGAACAGCTGATAGGCCTTTCTCCTGAGTTGGACTACTTCGATGCCTTCAATGGGCTCTCCCGCGATTGCCTCTTCAAAGAGCTTCTCATAGATAGCGTAGTACTCGTTCCTCTTCTCGCCAAGTATGTAAATCATTTCGTAAACTATTTCAGTGAAGATACTCCAGGGAGAACAGTCCTTGGGCTCTATTTCCTTGAAAGTCTCGAGAGCCTCTTTCGTGTGGGTGACTACTTTGTCCTTCGTAATTGTGAAGTAGTAGGGAAACCCCATTAACTCAAGTCTCACGTAATACTTGCCATCCTCGCCCTTAACTACCCTGTATATGTCCACCTCGTCTTTAGGATAGGTACTCGGCATTTCGGAGTACTCCAGCTGGCACTTCATCACTTTAGCTTTCATAATTCGGGAAAAAATTTTCTTTTTATTTTAATTAAAAATCTAGACATTAGTTAATTGAATACCCTTGCTTCCTTGAGTACGAATGCCGCTATTAGACTCCTGCGAACTTGGTGGAGATCGAGTAATGAAGACAAGTGGTTAACAATCACAATAAAGGTTGAATTCCTCTGTAGCTCACTTTTTACAGTAGAATAGGTGTCCCTAGATTATCATGAACATTGAAATAATACCGTAATAATCAAGTCTTGAAGAGGCGTTTAATTTTTATTTCAATTACTTAATGTTTATATTTTTCAGTTACGCAATAAATGGGATGGGTACGGAAGGAGGAACTATAGTTGGCATTGCTGGCAATGCAGATGTTAAGGATATTATTAAGTACATTGCTCACATAATTTCATCATCGCTTGATGTTAAACCTAGTGATTGCCTATTAAATAATTATGGTGTTATTACAATGAATGCCGTAAACTCAATAATTAAGTTATTCCCTGAACTATCAAGGGAGTTAAATGCACTGGCCAGTAAGTTTACGGAAATACAGGAGGCAAGTAAGAAACTTGTTGGGATTAAGGACGTTGGTGAATATGCAGATAGTGTATTAACAATATTCACTACGTATAATGTCGATCCAGGAATATACGCAGTATTTGCTGCCTTTCAGGCAATGGAGGTAGCAAAGACCTGCGGTGAAAATGATGCGAAGTTCTTCCTGGTAAGGACTTTATTGGCAGGTTCACTGCCATTTAATTTATACAGAGTGCTACTTGATTACTTAGGCATGGACCATAGATTCCCAATAAACCTACTAAAGGCCTTACTTGAAACAATATGATGTATTGGAGATAATATTCACAACTTAAAAACCACTTATTAATTGGTATAGGTAGGACGGCGTTACAGGCGTTCTACCGAGCTTTACCTTAACACTGGTTTTACTTTTTATGGCCTTCTCCAATGCGAGGAACACGGATACCAAGGCACCTGTCGTTCCCGACTCCCCAATACCCCTAAGGCCACCAGGTAGTGGTGATTGTGTATTCATTTCGTTTGTCGTGATCCTATAGGTAATATCTCCCGTGTTTGGTAGGCCGTAATCCGCAAGCGATGCATGCAATGGTGTACCATCCTCACTATAAAATGCGCCCTCCCAAAGGACTTGGGCAAGACCTTGGAGTACGCCACCATGGACTTGGGCCTCAACCTCATCCTTAAGGAGTGGCTTACCCACATTATGTACCGTGTAGTAATCAATGACCCTAGCAGTTAGCGTCTCTGGGTTAAAGTCAACCACTGCAACATGAGCACTTGGTGCGAATACAGCAATGCTAGGCTTATAATCAACCTCCTCCTCAATAACCACATCCTTAGACCTTATCGCATCGATTAATGATAAACCCATTAACGATAACCTCGAAGTAACTCTCTCGGCTAGTTCCGTAATGGCAGCCGCAACCACGGTAGCGCTCCTACTACCGAATGTACCAACACCATAATTAAGTGTCTCCGTGTCACCAGGCACAACCTCAATAAACTCCCCAGGTATTCCGAAAACCTCTGATGCATACTTCGTAAAGGCCGATATGTGGGCATGGCCCTGCGGCCTAGAACCAATAATTAGTCTCATTTTGCCGTTACCTATCACGGCCTTAACACCCTCACCACCGAGTACGCTCACGTACAGCGCAAAAACGGCAATAGACACGCCCTTATCTGGGTACTTACTCCTGAACTCGTAGTAACGCTTTGCCGCATACTCAAGTATTGATTGATAATTGGCTGGGTCAATAACAAGGCCCAGCGGTGTCCTATAGGTTTCTCCATCCCTAATTATATTCTTCCTCTTAACCTCAACAGGATCCATACCAAGCTCATCAGCTAGATCATCCATTAATGTCTCATGAATCAACGCAGCCTCAGGCCTACCAGCACCACGGTATGGCCCAGAGGGTGGTGTGTTTGTGAAAACACCGACCGCCCTGACCCTGGCCGCAATCATTTTATAGGGGCCTGTGGATAGATTCGCAATGAACAATGGCGATGATGCGTTTATCGTGAAGTTATAGGCGCCTAAATTAACGATGACCTCACCCTCAATACCTAACACAGTGCCATCCCTCTTAGCATAGAGTCTCATTCTTGACTTAACGCCTCTGCCCTGAGTCGCATTGTTTAAGTGCTCGGTCCTCGTTTCAACCCACTTAACGGGCCTTCTCAATTTCATTGACGCTATTGCAGCAAGTACGTACTCAGGGTAAGCTGGCGTCTTATTACCGAAGGCTCCTCCAATATTTTTAGGCGCCTTAACCACAATCTTATCAATGGGTAGACCAAGGGTCTCAGCCAGGTCTGATCTAACCCTAAATGTTGACTGTGTTGATGCATAAACGAGGAGTTTGTCGCCGTCGTAATAAACAATGCAGCCCTTGGGTTCCATTGGATTGGCAACTAGCCTGGCCTGTTCAATCTCCCTCTCAACAACCACGTCTGCCTCCTTGAACGCATTAAGGTTGCCACCCTCTAATGTGGCGTCTAGGGATATATTCGTGCCTATTTCAGGGTGTATTATTTCCTCATTTTTCAATGCCTCATCTATCGTAATTATGGGTTTTAATGGTTCATACTCAATTGATACCTCATCAGCAATATCCTCAAGTGAGTACCTGGACTCGGCGACTACCGCAGCCACTGGTTGGCCGACGAAGTTCACAGTATTGCTAGGCAGTACGGGCATCCTAACTATCCTTGCATTGGGTACGGACACCGCTGGCATCAGTAGATTACCTATGGTTTTTACCGTGAAAAATAGCAGGGCCTTAGTACCTGGCTCCTCTATTTTTAATATCCTGGCTCTTGCATATGGCGATCTAATTACGTGGAGGTAAGCCATATTGTTGAGCTTAATATCATCTAGATATGTGGAATTACCGAGTATAATGTCTAAGTGCTCCTTAATTGGCACGGCACCTAATCTAACGAATATTTTTAAGGTTTGTTAGTGTTTTTCCTTAATTCTTTAATTCATAAAGAATAGAAAGATTTTTAATCAAAAACTCTGTAGATTTAACGATGGAATCCAGCGTGGGTAAGGAGGTCGTGGATACCCTGGAGGAATTCATGAGTAGGGTCTTTCCAGACATCATTGGCGCCCTCGTGGTTAGGCGTGATGGATTACCCGTGGCCTTTAAGGTTAGCAATGAATTCAATGCCAAGGTTGTGAGCGCCATGGTTGCAATAGCAAGGAGTACAATAGATAGGCTTGGCGTAGAACTAAGCCTTGGTGAACCAGCAATAAGCATAGTGCAATATACAAAGGACACATTGCTAATAGCACCATTAAGTAAGGACTTAATACTAACGGCGATAGCAAAGCCTGAACCGAACCTCGGATTAATACTGCTCGAAATAGAGAAACTGAAGGATAAATTAACAAAAATTCTCATTGAGTAATTGAAATATTTAATTAAGGCTGTAATTAAAACAAGGTCATTATTACGAGAATATACCTATCCTCCCCTCTAGAACCATTTGCTCTATCTGCGATGGCGTTAAACCCTTCGTTTCAGGCATGAATAGGTATGACCAAAGGGCCACAAAGAGTATTGCACCACCAAGCAATATGAAGGCCCCATCATACCCAATTTGATTAATCAGTACTGGCATATAGAAGGAAGCAAATGCGGCGCCAAACCTTGAAAACATTGCAGCGAGACCCTGACCAGTAGCTCTAACCCTAGTTGGCCATATCTCGGCCATTGCCACAGTGAATGGACCAGGGCCAAAATTCATGAAGTAGTAATATATTGTGAATAAGGCCATGACGAGTGGGAATGCCAAGGAAGTTGAGAAGAGTTTCATCTCATATAGTGCAAATCCAATGAGCATGTCAATACCCATTATTGTCGACCCAAGTATTGTCACAAATCTCCTGCCAAGTATATCGTAGGTAACTGCCGTTGTGTAATAACCAAGGAGCGCAATAGCCCAGTAGAGGGCTGATGCTAGGAAGGATAATTCCGTAGTTGTTAATCCAAGGCCCTTAGTAATGTATGGCGTGTACATGTTTGATCCATAGAAGGCTATGTCGGCTACAGGCCACCAAACCCATAGGAATATTGTTGTTATCCACATTTTACCAGCGAATAAGTCCTTAATCGATGGCTTTCTTACAACGCCAGGGTCAAAGCTCGCCTCCCTACCGCCAGTCATTTTCTTAACAACATCAGTACTCTTCTCCCTAACTCTCCTGCCCAATTGCTCCTGTAGTGCGGCCCACCTAGGTGATTCAAGTATGCCCATCCTAAGTAGAATGACTACCAGACCCCAAATGGCCTCACTACCAAGCATGAACCTCCAGGTAAAGTCTGGATTCGTGTTTCCCCAGGCAACTGCCATGCCATATGCGGATAGGAAGCCGACGACAGAACCAATACCCCAGAAACTATTCATTGACGCAAGTGCGAAGCCCCTGCGTCTTGCCGGTGCGTACTCAGCTACCATCGTTGGTGATAATGAGTAATCACCACCAATACCTATACCCAGTAAAAACCTCACTGTGAATAACTCCCAGAAGTTCGTTACGAAGGCCGAGAGAGCACCAAAGACCACGAAGAACACTAAGTCATAGATATAGAGCAGTCTTCTACCCATCCTATCAGCAATTGGCCCAAATAGTACGGCGCCCAGGGCAACACCTATGAAGGCTGACGCCGCTAATAGACCGGTCTCTACGGGTGTTAACCTCCATAATGGCTTTAAATAAAGTAGTGCGGCACCTATTATTAATGTGTCGTAAGCATCCACGAATTGTCCCATGGATGCCGTGAACCAAGCAAGCCAAAAGTATTTACCAAGCTTCCTCAGTGGCAGGTCATCGTAATTAACGCCCTTTATATTACCTGAACCATTCATTAATCGGCAATATTAACAGCTATTAATATGCATTACTCTATAGACATTCGAGGATCCGCAATAATTCAAACAATGAATTAATTATAAAGTCCGGCTTTGGATTAATGTTATCGTTAATATCTCCAGTATTTAAGGAATTATATCTTTTAATAATTCCTACGTACATCCCCACAGCCTTAGGCCCAGGAACATCAGTACTTACTCTATCACCAATATAAATCACCTCATTACCTGGCATACCCAGTATATGTAACGCTCTTATGAATGGTTCAGGATGCGGCTTTACATATTTCGTATCATCACCAGCAACTACTATTAAGTCAAAAAACTCATCAATTCCATCCCTACGTATTCTACCCCTCTTAAGACCTGGCTCACCATCAGTATTCGTCACTATACCAAGCCTAAAGCCACACCTCCTTAATTCGCTTAGGGTAGGCATGACATCAGGGAACAACCTACTTCTTAAACGCCATGAATCCCAATAAACTCTAACGAGTTTATTAATTTCGTCAATACTTAATTCAACATTCAATGCCTTAGCTACCTCCTTAAACCAAATCCTCCTATCAAATTGACCAACGGACTCCATCCTAATCTCAACATCCTTAATTACCCCGAGTATGTGATCCTGGTCAAAATTAGTGATTGATGATAACTCATAAGCAATAACCTGTCTCGCATAATTTCTTGCCTCACTAACGTCCATTATCGTGTCATCGTAATCAAATAGTACTGCCCTCACGTTAATCTTCTCATTAAGCACCATACGTACTAACTAATGTTAATAGCATATAGGCTATATCCTTTATTGAGTCGAGTACATCATCGATGCCGAATATTAGGCTCATACTGCTCATGAACTCCACATATGTTAACTCCTTGGCATTTGAATACAACTTATCAAGGGCTGAATCCTTTATATCGTCAACCTCCTCCTCAAGCTTCTGTATACCCATGACCATAACCCTAATGTCACTAAAGCTCTTCTTATCCAGGTTATTCATTATTTCAAGAAGCATTCTCAGGGCTTCCTTACCTATCCTAAGCATTTCCAGGAATTCCTCCCCAAGGAACTTCCTGACCGGCTCAGTATTGCATAGGTAATACGTACGTCTCAACTCCCTTGATAATACGTGAATACCATCAAGTATATCATCTGACTTATTGAGTATTGTATCCATGATCGATGCTGTGGTTATTGGAACAGCCCCCTTAAGTACTGAGTCATTTACCTGCCTAACAATCTCATCACCCTCACGCTCAAGTGCAGCTATCTCCCTCATACCCTCGGAAACCTTGGTCTTACTAACACTGTTATCCTCCACAGCACTTAAGACCATGTCCTCAAGTATAGCTATTGCCCTCTGACTAAGCTCAATATGAGTCACTAACCTACCCAGGAACTCCCTCTCTCCCACGTAAAGCGGTGATAATATTTTTCCCCAAAAGTCTCGTATAAACCTCGACATCCTTAATGCCTGAGTATAACTAAAGAGTTATATATAAACCAATTTCTTATTTCCTGTAATAGGGCGTGATGAGGATGAACCCAACAGAACAATGATGCGGGACGCCGCTACTGATCACATCCTAGCAATCACTAGGTAAAACTTACCAATCTGCTTGCATATTGCTGGTACTTGGCCAATTCGTAATGCCGTGATGCATGGTTCACCACCGCCAATCTTAGTGCTTATGTCGAGTAGGTACTTATCATCAACCTTAGCCTTACTAAAACCACCACTTATTGGGTATACGGCTAGGAAGTCATGACCCATATACTTAAACTGCATCTCCATACCGTAAATCTCGTAATAATGACTTACGGATGAACCTGTCTCCCTGACCCTTAATCTAATCGTTACGGGATTTCCCTGAGTATCCGTTGTTTTATAAATGACGTACGCGCCATCTCTCTCGAACATTGCCCAATCCCTACCGGCTAGGTAAACAATTGCATGTATATTGACAGGTACGGTCACAACCCTAGTTACCGTGTATATGGCTTGAACAACATCATTAAGGCTAAGCATCAACACCCCCTAATCGGCATTACCTATTGCCTTTTTAATCTTAACTTTTCTTTAATTGTAGAAAGTTAACGTAGGAAGTAATTCTCATACTCCTTAACGTACTGAATACTCTCCCTAACACTAAGGAACAACTTCTTGACATATTCAATATCATCCTTAGTGATCTCCTTGTGACCAACCTCCTGAGCCCTCAACTGGGCAGGCGCCAGTAACTGTATCGCATACCTAAGGCTCTCCTCAGTACCTATCTTGGTTAACTCCTCAAGTGCGTCATTAGCCAGTGAAACCTTCTCCTCCCTAGCCCTAATCTTTATTATCTCCCTAACCTCATCAGTCACGTATGGCTTGGTCCTAATGATAATGAGCCTATCAAGCATATCAAGAGGAACACCATGCGGTGACTCAATGTCCGTACCCCTAATCTTCGTTATACCCCTATTAGTGGCTAGGATAAGTATTGGACTCAACTCACTCTCCATAGCCCTACTAAGGTATGCCCACGTCTCCATATCAAGCATGTGAACATCATCAATAAACAACACACCAGGCACAAGCTCACCCTTCCCATCATTTATCAACTTCATTACAGACTCATCAACAGCCTTCCTAACCTCATTGGGTATTTCACGCTCCTCGGTGGCAAATCCAAATATCATTGCACTCAATAAACCCTGCTGCCTTGCCTGGTAAATGTCGAGGTCATTAAGTGTGAAGAACCTAGTGATCTCCTTCTCCTTATAGACAGGCCCCTTCGGTATCTCAATCTTCTTTTTAACATAAATATCATAGGCCTCACCACCCTCACCCTTACCCTGAATAAAGACCCTACCAGTCTCCTCATCAATCCAAATAACATCACCCTCCTCAATCCCAAGTTCAATTACCTGCTCAGCAATCTCAGCAGGGACTCTAAGTTTCTTCTCCTCATCCTTTGTGGCTAGGGTTATGGTGGCACTCCTGGGTATTTGGGCATATGGATTGTATGGATGCCTACCATATTGAATGTCTATGTTCTTAACAACGCCCTCGTAAACTCTACGCCACTCCCTGATCCTAACACCGATGGCGCTCCTAAGGGCCCTGGTTAGGAACTCCGTCTTCTTAACCTCCATACTATAGACCTCAGCAGCACTTATCTGTACAAATGGCGTGTCTGGACCAAGCTCCCTTGCAATGCCTATGGCTAGTGCCGTCTTACCAGTGCCGGGTGGACCGACTATCAATACACCCTTACCACCAAACTTACCCGCCCTAATCATCTTAACAACGTAGTAAGCTGCCTCCCTAGCCTCAACTTGTCCTACAAAACCATCGGCGGAGAATTGAACCTTACCATCCCTAATACCTAAACCCTTAATATGGCTATGCAAACCAATCCTTTCGAAGGTTGGCTTAACCTCCTCTATACGAATGTTGGACATAGTGATCAACGATGTTAAAATATATAGCCTTTAAACCTTTTCAACGTGAGTCCACCAGTAACCCATTTACTCTCATTAAGGTCATTACCTACCTACCCTTATCATTATTGATTCTTCGTTGGTTGGTACGTGTACATTATCAATGCCGTACTTAACCTTCAGTCTCTCAAGGAACTGCAAAGCCTTAATAGCCTCCGTATGAACGAGTATTATCTTTGTATCTGGGTTAAAGTGCCTAATGAAAGCCTCGAGTTCCGCCCTACCACTATGGGAACTAAAGTCAAACCAATAAAGCTTAGCATCAAGAACTACCTCACCTTTATCAATGAATGCCCTACCCCTCGTTAATAATTCAAAACCCGGCGTATCTGGCGCTTGATAACTGGGCAGGATGATAGCATTCCTTCTATCCCTACTTAACCTCTTTAGGTAATAGACTGCAGCGCCACCCTTCAACATACCTGCTGGTGACACTATTATTACGGGTTCCTTTGATAAGGACCTTCTCTGATAATCTGTGGTAATCTCGAGACTATTCTCCACAGCCTTAAGGTAAAGCTCAGGATTTGCCAGGTAATGCGGATACTTAGCCACTATTTGATTTGCAAGTCTTGCTAATCCATCAATTATTATTGGGTAATCAATACCATTTTTATAAAGTGTTATTAGGATCTCCTGAGCTCTACCAATTGTTAATACGGGAATTAATACTGAACCCCCACTCTCAATGGTCTCCTTAATAACCTTAATGAACTCCCTCTCAACCTCCTCCCTAGGTGGATGCGTATTAGCTACGTATGTGCCCTCCATAATAACCACATCAACATCCTTAGGGACGCTATTAACGTCAGCACCACGTAATAGATTTGATGATGCAAGATTGAAATCGCCAGTAAATAGCACTCGGGCGCCATTCAACTCCAATAGCGTCAACATACTGCCCGGCACATGACCGGCATTTATTATTGTTGCCTTTACATCCTTTGATATGTCAATATCCTCACCATAAGTTACGGGTATTGCATGATCAAGTACTGCCTTAATCTCCTCATCCTCATAGGGCAGGTAATAACCGCTTAATTTAATGGCGTCCTTAAACATTATATCCGCAAGCTCAAGGGTTAGGGGGGTTGCATAGACAGGCGGTGGTGAGCTAACGTATAGACTTGGTAATGCACCACAATGATCAAGATGCGCATGACTTAGGAATACTGCCATTATGTCCCTGGGCCTAACATGACTGGGCATTACTGGTTTATCATTCTCGTCAAAATTCACACCATAATCAAAGAGAAAACCCCTATCAGAATTTATATCCTTAACAAAAATCGCCATCCTACCAACCTCCCCACCACTACCCAATACTCTCACTATCAAATCAACCATTTGTACACTGTAATCGTTAAATAACTGGTTTTTGTACTTTGTTATTACGTTAATATAGTTTAAGCGAGAAACTAATTATCATTAATACTCAGTGATTCTTCGAATCCTCTCATTATCCTAACCTGCCAAGGCTTAAGATCAATCTCACCAAGTCTCCATAACCGTAGCAATGATTCCATGGTACATAGTGGATCCATGGACCAAACATCGTTATTAAGTACGCCGGCTCTAACTCTGCAACCACCACAATACCTTAGGTATGGGCATCTCATACATGGTGAATCACCGTAATTCCTCTCCCTAAGCCTAATCACTAATTCCGTGTTTTCCCTAGGCCTCAGCCAAATCTCAGTTAGCCTCTCCCTCCTGACATTACCCATTGGTTTATCATTGAAGAATTGACATGGGTAAACATCACCATTGGGGTATATCGACATTACCTTCCTACCAGCACTACACGCACCCATCCTACTTACAAGCCTTAACTTTCCCATGAACTCACCCTCATCACTACTTGACAACAGAGAGGCGACGACACCATCAGCAGGATTATCCACGGTTAATACCTCAACATCAGGATAATTCCTAGCAGTATCTATTAACCTAATTAAAAATCTCAGTAGTTGGTCAGAACTCGGTAATAAATTAAGGATACCCCTGCCCCTACCACTGGGTACTAGGTGGTAAAACGCTACTCTTGAAATACCCAACCTATGTGCCAACTCTATAACCTCGGGTGCATGATCGATATTCAACTTAGTAACTGTGGTTCTAATACCAACTGGTATTCCAACCTCCATTATGTTTTTAATGCCCTTAACCGCCAAGTCCCAAGCCCCTGGAATACCCCTTATCTTATCATGAATCTCGGGAATCGGTGAATCAATGCTTATACCAACATACTGAGTACCTAGTTCCTTAAGCTTTAGGGCCCAATCCCTGGTTATCAATGTGCCATTTGTACTCAGGGAAACCTTTATATCATAATCACTAGCCCTTCTCATTACCTCAGTAATATCCTCCCTAACTAATGGCTCACCACCACTAATGATAAGTAACGGTGTTCTCAACTCATGGGCATCATCAACAACCCTAAGGGCCTCCTCGGTCGTTAACTCATCCCTCGAGATGCCTTGAATCGCATTTATATAGCAATGAATGCACTTTAGGTTACACCTATACGTTATGTTCCAGAAAATTAACGGCCTACTGATGTCCGTAAACTCCCTATCACTCTTCACGTAGTCATGACCCTTAATGGACAGGCTTACTGTACCACCTCCAACTACTAAATTCGTTATATTAATCATCTAATCAATTAGGCAGGTACTTAACCAGTATAAAACCTTACTTACACGGATACTGCCAAAATAACATTAGGAAGTAAGTTATTAAATGAGAAGACCTGATTTGCAGGCAATGCATAAATGGCCACTTGAGGAAAAGCCATTACTGGTATTTTATGAGACCACCAAGGCATGCCCATTGGCATGTAGGCACTGTAGGGCTAATGCGTTGCTCAAGCCATTACCCACTGAGTTAAGTACTGGCGAGGCTAAGAAATTCATTGAGGATTTGACGGGGTTTGGCAAGCCATACCCAGTACTGATACTCACGGGCGGTGATCCATTGACTAGAGACGATATACTGGAATTAATTGATCATGCCAAATCCCTGGGAATACCGGTGGCCTTATCACCCGCGGTATCAACAAAGTTATTAAATGATGATTTACTTAAGGAACTGAGAGAACGCGTAAACTCCATATCAATAAGCCTAGATGGCGCAAGACCCGAGACCCATAACTACATTAGAAGGAGTGCGCTGGAGAGAATTGATGTTTTCAAGACAACACTGGAGATATTTAGTAAGTTGAGGAGTTATGGGATTGAGTTCCAAGTCAATACGGCGGTCATGAAACTCAACGTCCATGAATTACCCCAGGTATTCAAGATTGTTAAGGATAGCGGTGCCGATGCATGGGAGGTCTTCTTCCTAATACGCGTGGGCAGGGGTATGGAGCTTGAGCCACTGGATCCATGGGAGAGTGAGGATGTTGTTCAATTCCTATATGATGCATCACTATATGGATTACCGATAAGGACTGTGGAGGCGCCCTTCTTCAGGAGGGTCATTATGCAGAGGAACTCCGGCATTAAATATGAGGGTGGTAAGTTATACCAGGAACTAACGAGAGAACTCAAGGAATTAATGGGTGAACCACCAAGCAACGCAAAACCACCAAGCTTCACACCCACTAGGGATGGTTATGGAATAATATTCGTAGCCAGCGACGGTTCAATATACCCAAGCGGTTTCCTACCACTCACGCTTGGTAATGTCAGGAAGGACAATATAGTGAGGGTGTATAGGGAGCACCCAGTACTGAGGACGATAAGGGAGGCTAGGTTCAACGGTAAGTGCGGCGTGTGTGAGTTTAGGAATATATGTGGTGGTTCAAGGGCAAGGGCATACACCGAATTAGGCGACTCACTTGGTTCAGATCCAGCTTGTGTTTATGAACCTACTGTGAAATGATTTTATTGAAGAGCCCCATAAAGCCGAATCTATTGAGTGTCTCGTTGATCCACTCCCACCTTAGGCTACTCCTTACGTTGATATTCCTCATTAACTCCTTAATAATGGCTACGTACCATGGTATATCCCAATTAATGACAATGGATACCACAAGATCCTCAATGGATGCATAGGGAATGCTCCTTATGAGAATTGCCCGTGAGAAAAGCCCTGGAACCAGGGATCTCTCAATAACCACTGAACCACCTAAGGCCTGACTAACTGACTCATAATCTCCATAAATCATTACATCGAGTATATCCGGTACGTCAAAAACACCAAGCCTCCTACCAATAACCTTTAGTAGGCTCGCTAGTCCGCATGCATGGTCTACATTCAATTCAACAAGTCTCCAATGAACATCTTCACAGTCATTACCCATAACAAGTAACACCTACTTACTGCATTCCATCATTATTTCACTATCACTAAACCCTAGACTTCTCAATACTCTTAATGGACTTAGATTGAGAAGTAATAAATCATTACTCTCCAGGTCAATAGCCGTTATAGACCCCGTACTAATGCGTAGTTTGTAGATATTACTTAGTGGTAATCCAGTTATTAAGGCCACGGCAGTAGCAATAGGGTGCCAGTGACTCACTGCGATCACTACCTTCTCATTAATACTCCTGGTGAATTCCAGGAAGTCATCAATCCTACTCATCACCGAATCCATTGATTCACCACCAGGTGGATAATACCTAACGGGGTCCTTCCTGTAATTATCGAATGGCAATTCACTTATCTTCTTGAGCTCCCACTCACCCATGTCGATCTCCCTTAACCTATCATCAACCTTATAATTAGGGCTTATGCAACCTGCTGTTTGGCGTGCACGTAATAATGGCGATGTAAATACCGTACCATTAACACCCATTCTATGTAGAAGTAACGCCGCAGCGGCCGCCTCAAGCCTACCCCTATCAGTCAGTGGATTATCGTTATAATTCCTTGAATGAAGTATACCAAGGGCATTTAACTGCGCCTCCCCATGCCTAACAAGGTATAGTATCACGATAATGATTACGATAAAGCAAGGTAATAAAGCATTACTTAAATCCCAATCATTGGGTCTGGCCAGTAATTATCAAGGACTTCAATCCTACCGTCTAGCATAATCACAATATTGCTCTCAAGCCTAACACCAAACCTGTTGGGTAGGTATATCCCTGGCTCTATAGTGAATACGCTACCCCTCAATAACGCCTTATCATATGACTGACTTATGAACGGTTCCTCATGAACCTCAAGCCCAATCCCATGCCCAGTCCTATGAATGAAATACTGCCCATAACCACCCTCAGTGATGACCCTCCTGGCAATCGAATCAATGTAAGCACCGGTAACGCCTTCCCTAACGCTGGCTATTGCCTCGTCATGAGCCCTCCTAACGAGGTTATGAACTAACTTAAAATCACTAGGTGGATTACCAACCACGAACGTCCTTGTTAAGTCACCGTAATAATCATTATAGGTTGCCGTTACGTCAATAACAATCACATCGCCAACCTCGATCCTCCTTCTGGAAGGTAACCAATGAGGTATTGCGGAGTGTGGACCGGACTGAACAAGTACGTCTCTAGGCTCGGCACCAGCACCACTAATGGCTTCACCAATTACCTTAGCCACCTCGACCTCGGTCATTCCCGGCCTAATGGACTCATGAGCAGCCTTTATGCCCTCCTCAATGGCCCTAACAGCAGTCTTAATATTCGTCAACTCACTTTCATCCTTACTAATCCTCATTGTTGTCAGTAAGTCATCAATAGATGAATCAGTAAACCCATCAATTACCTCACGTAGAATCCACAGGTAATTTAGCGTGGCTCTACCCTCAAGGCCAACCCTTCTTACGGTACCACAATTACTGCTAATGAAGGATTTAATGGCATTTAACGGTCCCTCCTCATCGCCATAAACGATGTATGGCAAGCCCGTATTCCTGGCCTTACCCTCATCAAGTCTCGGCAAGATTAGGGAATAGGCGTTATTACCTGGACAAATCATTAATGCACCAAACCTCTCAAAGGTCTCAATATAGGAACCAACCAGGTATCTAAAGTTAGGGCCAGAAACAATAACCACTAATTCTATTGGTGTTTTACGGACCTCATCAATGAACCTAATAATCCTATTAATGCTCGACATATTACCGATCTAGGAACCAAGGCCCTTTAATTTTATTCCCTTTTGCATATTAATGTTTTTAGATCAGTAGAGGCCGCTGACATCATTGAATCAGTACCCGTAGAATCATCACCAATATAATCAATGTAATTATTGCAATGCAAGGGATTTAAAGATCCTTATCCTAGCAATCCCAAATCCAACTCATTGCTTGCTTAGTTGTATTGATTGGAGCGTTGCTGTGACCCTTATCTTCTCTATTATGTCCAGGAGAAGTGGTGTCTTCTCCCTATCAACAACTATGTAAATATCATTGTCATACCTAAGTACATGCTTGGCAGTTATTTGATTAGACTTCATAACCTGTACCAGAAATGTCACTATACCGACTGGCGCTTTCTCAGCGAACATTATCCTCACCATACCGTACTCCTCAACCTTAGCTTGATTGCAAATACTCGCTATGTACATTAATGGCGCTATTACATGCATCTTATTACCATCATTAAGTATTATGAATTGAACCTTGGCTGCCGTAAGTAAATCCCTAAGTTTAGCAACCTTGTCCATATTCTCCTCAGTTAATGGTATCTCAACCTCACCCATTCCACTGTACGTTATTATCTCGGCCATACTCAATGCCTTAACAATGTCAGGGTACTCATTAACCAATTTATAGTTCATGGAGATCCTCTCAAGGGCCTTCACTATGGTGAACACCTTAGTATCCTTACCAATCATTGTATCAACAAGTGGTTTAATGTTCCTAGCAAGTGCTGAGAGATTAACAAGGCCGCTGGACAGTAATGTTACGTAGAGCGGATTTTCTTCAATAATAATCCTAACGGCCTGTTGAATACTTAATCCCCGAGACACAATTACTATCTGTGAAATAAGGATTAATATTTTTTACTTAAAAATACATTGTAAGTCTAAAATCAGTACATCTAGTACTAGGGTCTAAACATTATTATGAGGTAGATACTATCACAATGAGTAATAATGTTTATTAATTCCATAAATACGCCTCTTAACGATGCTACCCCTGGAATTACTACTGGCAATAATAATACCAATTATCGGCCTAGCCCTTGCTGGGTATAACGCAGCTTCAGTACTTGGAATTAAACCAGGGAAGAAGGAATTAACGGAAATAAACATGCTCATCGCCGAGGGCGCCAAAACATTCCTAATGAGGGAGTACAAGACAATATTACCCACAGGCATTGTACTGACCATATTAATATGGATAGCGTATTACTTCATATTCCATAGTGGGTTAATGGCTGGGTTAGCTGCCCTTGCCTTCGCGCTTGGTGCCATAGGCAGTGCAATCGCCGGTTACTTGGGTATGTACGTAACAACGAGAAGCGCAGCTAAAACAGCCTGGATGGCTAAGAACGGCATGGGATCTGCCCTAAGTACCTCGTTTAAGGCAGGAACCGTCATGGGACTATCACTGGCCAGCATAGCCCTGCTAATAGTCACAATACTCTACATGGCATACTCATTAGTGTTACCAACACCTCTATGGGCCGAGGCACTGGCGCCCGTGGCGTTTGGTGCCAGCTTAATATCACTGTTCATAAGGGTCGCCGGTGGCATATACACGAAAGCCGCCGATTGGGGTGCCGACATAGTTGGTAAGGTTGAGGCTGGAATACCAGAGGATGACCCGAGGAATCCAGGAGTCATTGCCGATAATGTTGGTGATAATGTGGGTGATTGCGCAGGTATGGCTAGTGACGTTTACGAGAGTTTCGTAGTAGTACTTGCAGGTGCATTATTACTTGCAGCTGTATTTAGATTAACATCTGCTCTCGTTAGATTATCAATAATGGTTGCCACATTAACATTAATAAGTACATTAATCGGAGTTCAGGTAGTTAGGGGTGAGGTTAAGGGTAAGAACTTGGCCGCAGCCGCGATGGGTAAGCTCAACATGGCGCTTTATACAACAATAATAATTGCAGCCATACTTGTTGCCATATACGCGTTTCTTGCATTCCCATTGATGGAGGCCATGGCCATATTCATATCCGACCTACTAGGCATGATAACAGCAGTGGTTGTCCTATACGTAACTGAGTACTTCACCCACTATACATTTCCACCTGTCAGAAACATAGCAATGCAGGCAACACTATCGGCGTCAAACGTAATTGTCGCTGGATACTCCTACGGCTTACTTAGTGCTGTACCCACCATCTTCATGGTAATAACAGCCCTAGGTATTTCATACGTATTAGGTTCAATGTTTATACCGCCACACGGAATTGAAGGCGGTATATTCGGCACAGCAATAGCCTCAGTAGGACTACTAAGTCTTGCGGGTATAGTTATTTCCCTAGACTCATACGGCCCAGTCAGTGACAATGCGGGTGGCCTTGTGGAAATGACGGGTATGGAGGATGTGAGGGAAATAACGGATTCACTGGATGCAATTGGTAATACGTTTAAGGCCACCACGAAGGGCTACGCAATAGCCAGTGCTGGTTTAGCAGCATTAATATTATTCATTGGTTTCATATACGAGGTCGTGGAAAGGATGGGAATACCACTAACACAAGCCTTTGGTGAGTTAATGGTTATTGACCCAAGGATAATAATAGGAGCCCTAGTGGGTGTTGCACTCGTATACTTCTTCTCAAGTAGTACCTTAGCCTCGGTCGGCAAGGCAGCCGGTGAACTTGTTGAGGAAATAAGGAGGCAATTCAGGACTAAGAGAATACTTGAGCTTTGGCCTCAGGAGAAGCCTGACTATAACAAGGCAATCGACATAGTGACAAGCCACGCACTCAAGAATTTCCTAGTGCCTGGCCTATCAGCTGTTATTGTACCAATAATCGTCGGATTAGCACTGGGTTGGATTGGTCTCGTTGGGATGATATTCGGTGTAATAATTGCAGGCTTCCCAAGGGCGTTACTAATGGCTAATGCCGGTGGCGCTTGGGACAACGCTAAGAAGTACATCGAGATTGAGGGTATTGAAGTAAATGGTCAGAAATTCGGCAAGAAGAGCGAACCACATAGGAACGCGGTAGTGGGTGATGTGGTTGGCGATCCATTTAAGGACACAACTGGGCCATCACTTAACCCACTCATTAAGGTTGTTAATACTGTTTCAATAGTCTTTGCGCCAGTCATAGCAATGATAAGTCTAATTAATCCAGCAGCCGGTCCATTAATAATGCACTTAATCTCAATATTGATGATTTAAACAGGCGGTAACCTAGTTCAAAATCTCATTAAAATTATGGTCTTAATTTAATTATTAATTTTACACATAAATTATTTTGATAGTGAGGTTTATTTAGGGAAGTACCTGGGTTTGTTTGTTCAGTATTTATAATTATTGTTAATGATTAATCAATAGAAAAATTATTAATAATGATCGATATAATAAAATTTATAAAAATTAGAGACCCATAGAAATTGCAATGGGTTCTCTCGGTAAGTACGTATTAACATTCGAGGAGGCGGATCCTGATGATGTTAAATTAATAGGCGGTAAGGCGTCTAGTCTCGTCCTAATGACCAGGCTTGGATTACCAGTACCTCCTGGCATAATAATAACCACTAGGGCTTGTAGGGAATACTACAATGGAGGCGAGAAACTCCCTGAGGGCTTAATGGATGAAGTAATTAGGGGTGTTAAATACCTTGAGGAGAAGACTGGGTATAAGCTCGGTGATCCTGATAAACCATTACTCGTCAGTGTCAGGTCTGGAGCTGCTGTATCAATGCCAGGCATGATGGACACGGTACTAAATGTAGGACTTAATGATAAGACAGTTTACGGCCTCGCCAAGAGGATTAATAATGACCACGGAGCATACGACGCATATAGGAGATTCCTGGCAATGTTTGGCAGGATAGTATTGGGCATCCCTGAGGAGGAGTTTAACAAGCCGCTTGAGGAGATTAAGCGGAAGTATGGTGTTAAGGAGGACCCGGAAATACCGCTTGAGGGTCTTAAGGAGCTTGTCGAGATTTATAAACAAATATTCATAAGGAGATTTGGTAAGGTATTTGATGACCCATGGGAACAATTAAAGCTTTCGATAGAGGCTGTATTTAAGTCCTGGAATTCACCCAGGGCCAGGTTCTATAGGGAGGCTAATAAAATAACGTCGGAAATTGCTGACTGTACTGCCACAGCAATAGTGACCATGGTGTTTGGCAACGCCGACTGGAGGTCAGCCACTGGTGTCGTATTCTCAAGAGATCCAGCAACCGGCGAGAATAAGCTTTACGGTGAGTACTTGCCCTATGCCCAGGGCGAGGACGTAGTAGCTGGTATAAGGACTCCTAAACCCATTGAGAAGCTTAAGGAGGAGATGCCAGAGGTCTATGAGCAGTTGTATAATGGTGTTAAACTCATTGAGAAGACTAAGAAGGAGGTTCAGGATGTGGAGTTCACGATTGAGAAGGGCAAGCTCTGGTTCCTACAGACAAGGAACGCTAAGATGAATCCACTGGCTGTTTTGAAGACCAGGGTCGACATGTACAAGGAGGGTATGATAACCAAGGAGGAGGCAATAATGGGTGTCAAGCCTGAGTACATACTTCAAATGCTTTATCCGAGGATTGATGAGTCCAAGGCAGGTAAGCCATTGACTAAGGGTATAGCTGCGTCACCAGGTGCTGTGAGTGGACAGGCTGTCTTCGACCCTGATAGGGCTGTGGAGTGGTCCAAGACTGGTAAGCAGGTTATCCTGGTTAGGGAGGAGACGAAGCCTGATGATGTTCACGGCTTCTACGCATCAGTAGGTGTACTAACTAGCAGGGGTGGTGCGACAAGCCACGCAGCAGTCGTGGCTAGGGCAATTGGTAGGCCTGCGGTTGTTGGTGCTGAGGCGTTACAGATTGATTATGGCACCAGGATTGCCAGGGTTGGTGATACGGTTATTAAGGAGGGTGATTGGATAACAATTGATGGATTCACGGGCAGTGTTTACCTGGGTAAGGTACCAACGATAGAACCAAAGCTACCACCTGAATTCTTCGAATTCCTCGATATGGCCGACTCAGTATCCGTGTTCGAGATTAGGGCTAATGCGGATACACCGGATGATGCGGCAATATCCAGGAGATTTGGTGCTAAGGGTATTGGCTTGTTGAGGACTGAGAGGATGTTCAGGGCGCCAGGCAGGCTCGATCTATTCAGGAAGGTAATACTCTCGGATAATCCAGATGAAAGGAGGGAATTGCTTGATCAATTGGCTGAGATGATGAAGAAGGACTTCCTGGAAATATTCGAGATAATGGAGGGTTACCCAATAACAGTTAGGTTGTTCGACCCACCACTCCATGAGTTCCTACCAAACTTCGAGGAATTAGTCACTGAGGTGACTAGGGCTAGAACCCTGGGCAAGCCGGATCCTGAGAAGGAGAGGTTACTCGCCAGGGTTAAGGCGCTGATGGAGGCTAACCCAATGATGGGACATAGGGGCGTTAGGGTTGGCATTACGTACCCAGAGATCTACGCAGCGCAGGTTAAGGCAATACTATCCGCAGCCCTAGAGCTAAAGAGGAGGGGTAAGCATCTTGAGATTCAGATAATGATACCACAGGTTGCCGAGGTTAGGGAACTTGAGATAATAATAAACAATGTTGTCAAGCCCACGGCTGAGGAGGTATTCAAGGCCTATGGCGATAGTATTGAATTTAAGATTGGCACAATGATGGAGACCGTCAGATCATGCCTAACCGCCGACAAGATTGCAAAGGTTGTTGATTTCATGAGCTTTGGAACAAATGACCTAACACAGGCAGTCTTCAGCTTCAGCAGGGATGATGTTGAGAATAAGTTCATGAGCAAGTACCTGGAGCTTGGCGTACTGCCCTACGACCCATTCGTAACAATTGATGAGGAGGGCGTCGCTAAACTCATGAAGGTAGCCATAGATGCTGCCAGGTCCGTAAAGCCAGACATAGAGATTGGAATATGCGGTGAGCATGGTGGTGATCCAGACTCAATAAAGATACTGGCTAAGGTGGTTGGTAGGGGGCTTAACTACTTCAGTGCGTCGCCGTATAGGGTTCCAGTGGCTAGGCTCGTGGCAGCTCAGGAATCATTGAAGATACTAGGAAGAGCACCAAAGATACATATATACTGATCGAACATAAAATTGCAAGGCTCCATTTCAAAATTCTCCTTATACGTTTATAATTAAACAAAATACTAGCAAGTATTGCTATGGATGTCTATTTATTATCATTATTTGTCATTAAATTCAGTTTTATGTCAAATTTATGAATAAATAAGTTTAAAAAGAGACTTACTTTACAGAGAAGCGTATGACCTTGGTAATAACGTTTATGCAGTATGTGCTTTCAATAGTATCGGGGATATTGGTAGGATTCTCACTTGGTCTTATTGGAGGCGGTGGTAGTATATTGGCTGTCCCATTGTTCCTTTACTTCGTTGGTCTTGACACAATACCTGATGCTGCCCACATAGCCATTGGTACGACCGCGCTTGCCGTCGGCCTTAACGCCTACATAAACTCCTACATGCATCTTAAGAAGAAGAACGTGGCACCAAGGGTAGGTGGGATATTCGCCGGCGTAGGCCTTGTTGGCTCATTAATAGGGGCTTATTTGGGCCACATAACACCAGGCACTGACTTACTAACCTACTTCGCAATAGCAATGATTGTACTGGGCATATACATGGCAATTAGGAGGGAGTCAACACAGGCTGGTACTGCTGATGAGGTTAATCACGTAATGAATGCCCTCAAGAAGTGCCCGAGGTTAACAACATTAACAATACTCAAGGTTGCAACCTTCGGCTTCATAGTTGGCCTTGTCAGTGGTTACTTTGGTATTGGTGGTGGCTTCCTAATAGTACCAAGCCTAATGTTCTCAGCTGGGCTCTGCATAACAAGGGCTATTGGAACCAGCTTGTTAAGTGTTGGTACGTTCGGTGTAGCCAGTGGTGCCGAGTACTGGTACTATGGCGATGTACTAATACTCATAGCCTTACTATATGTCGCTGGGGGAGCCGCGGGTGGCTATGCAGGCACTAGCCTAGCTGTTAAGGCCCCTAAGAGGGCACTTAGGATTGCCTATGGAGCAATAATAGTACTAGTCGGCATATACATGCTAATGAGGGTTTATCACGTAATACCATGAGGTTTAATTAATAATTACCTTATTAACATCTGTAAGGAGAAATAAAAGATATAATTACTCTAGTGCCTCATATTAGTAATGAGGATAATTAATTATAATAAACTCATGAATTTCGTTAGTAGTAATCCGCTGTATGAGGTTAGGGAAACCACAGATACCGTTGAGTTATTATTTCATGCACCAAGTGAAGAGGAGGCTGCTGGTACTGAGGTGGTAAGTGACGAAACCAGGCCAGTAATAAGGGTAGTATTTACTAAGAGGGGTGATGAGTTGGTACCCAGGGAAGCTTGGATAGAGAGGGGCAGTGCAAGGCAAAGAATGGGTGTTGATGAGCTTGATACATGGCTTGAGTTCGTTGATATTTACTCATAGTATGTACTTATCAAATTAAGTTTTTAAGTGAAAGCGTATTCTTAGGAATGTGAATTTAGTAAGAATTGGCATTGCATTAACCGTAATTGGAGCGGTAATACTACTGGTGACCAATGCATTCCTGCCTAGGGTGTATAATATCATGCTGAGTACATTGAGTAATGTGACAATAAGTCTCGATGTTTACTCAAGGTACTTAGTACCTGTTTATGTAAATAATCCTGCGTATATCGTGGTCATGCTTAATAATTCATACCCACTATCCGTGTATATATTTGATTCCTTTGGGCACGTATTAACACCATTGAGTTATAGCCATGAACATGGACTTTACCTAATAACATTCCCATTACTTAAGCATGGTAATTACTCACTGGTGTTGTTTAATAATAATCCGGAACCGCTTAATGTATCGCTCTCAGTAACGGCAGTATCACAATACATAGTAGGTAATGCCCTGCTCATAAACCTAGTTATGGATCTTGGAGTAGTGATATTCATACTTGGGGTATTATTAATAGTAATGAGGACATTGTATACTGTTAAATACAGGTTCCTTAATACGAGATAAAAGCTTAAAAGATAGTAATTCATCACGTGGTTAGTGTGAATACTGATGAGCGTGGCATACCTGGTATTGGATACGCTTGGTGTTGTGGCTCTGAATGAGGACGGTGATGTAATAACCAAGGTTATCTATGAGGGTAGTACAGACGAGATAGCCGATAAGGTGAATAGACTTGAGACTGGTGAACCAATTGATGAGGTCATCAAGGTAATAAATGAACTTAGAAATAAGGGAATCACAAAGATTATTGTTGAGAATAGGGAACTAGCCAGGAACTTGGCTAATAGAATCACAGATATTGAGGTTAGATCTGAATTACCAAGTAAGGCTGGAACACTGTATAGGAACAACATTGGTAAATACGTTAAGGAGGTCTTTGGCCTGAATGAGGATGAGTATCTGGCCAGGGTTCATGAAATAACGACGGTGCAGACAAGGCATAAGTTAAGGCAGGTTGCTGAAAAGAGAGACTTGTTCATTGCCCAGGCTATAAGTTCGGTTGATGATCTTGACAAGATACTCAACCTAATAAGTTCAAGGGTTAGGGAGTGGTATGGACTTCACTTCCCAGAACTTGAGGATTTGGTTAAGGACCATGATGAATACATGACATTAGTAACGGAACTAGGGCATAGGAGCAACTTCACTATTGACAATCTCGTGAAACTAGGGCTCACACAGGACAGGGCTAAGAGGATTGCCGAAGCCGCAAGTAAGAGTGTTGGTGCCGAGATGGCTGATTGGGACCTAGAACCCGTAAGAACCTATGCAAAAATATACGTACAACTATCAGACCTCAGGAGTAAATTGTCGCAGTATATTGATGAGGCTATGGTAGAGGTAGCACCGAACATTAGGGAGTTGGTAGGTCCATTATTGGGTGCAAGGCTTATAATGCTTGCAGGAGGCTTGATGAGGCTTGCGTTGCTACCGGCATCAACAATACAGGTACTTGGCGCCGAAAAGGCGTTATTTAGGGCATTAAGAACTGGCGGTAGACCCCCAAAGCATGGTATACTATTCCAATTCCCTGAAATATTTAGGGCCCCAAGGTGGCAACGTGGTAAGATAGCCAGGGCATTGGCTGCGAAGCTGGCAATAGCCGCTAAGGCCGACGCCTTCACGGGCAACTTCATTGCCCCAAGGCTTAAGGAGGACCTCATGAAGAGGGTGCAGGAGGTTAAAACATTGTATGCGAAGCCGCCATTAAGGAAGCCTGAAGCTAAAGCTGCTAGGAAGGCTCCAGAGAAGAGGGGACCTGCAAAGAAGGCTGAGGAGAAGAGGGCTCATGAGAAGAGGGGCAGCCGTAGATAGTCAGTATTAAGATTTATAATCCCTTAAAAATACGCATTCCCAATGTCCTCATTAATACAGGTTGTTGGTGTTAAGGAGCATGAAAAATTCAGGGGTGTTTACTGGGTGTCCTTTGAGGACGGCACAGAGAGGTTGGCTACCATCAACCTAACACCGGGTAAGAGGGTTTATGGCGAGCAATTAATTCAGTGGGAGAGCAAGGAGTACAGGATTTGGAATCCGTATAGATCGAAACTTGCCGCTGCAATCATGAATGGCCTTAAGGTAATGCCCATAACCGAGGGATCACGAATACTATATCTTGGTGCCGCCAGTGGTACTACCGTGAGCCATGTGAGTGATATAGTTGGTAATAAAGGCGTTATTTACTCAGTTGAGTTCTCACCAAGGGTTTTCAGGGAGTTCGTGGAGAAGCTCGTGGATCAGGGTAGGAAGAATGTAATACCAATACTGGCGGATGCCAGGTACCCAGAGCAGTATGTACATATTGTCAAGACTGTTGATATTGCCTACATAGACATTGCACAGCCGTTCCAGGCAAAGATACTTGCCGATAATGCTGACGTTTACGTGAAGAGCCACGGCTACGTAATGCTGGTTATAAAGGCCATGAGTATTGACGTTACCAAGGAACCAAGTGAGACATTTAAGAGGGAAATTGATGTGCTTAAGGATAGGGGTTATGAAATACTTGATACGGTTCACCTGGAGCCTTACGACACGGCACATGCCATGGTCATTGGCAGAAAGACCTCGTAATAATTAGTTACGCAAAAGTTTTAAATAAAATAATATGCATGAATTAATAATAGGTAATGAGTAATGAACTCATAACGCATGTATTGAGCTTCGCAGCAAGTAGGAAAGCTAGGGTACTCTTTGTTGGTGATTCGTCATTATCCTACGACGCGATAATTAGAATACCTAATTACAGTAGTGATAATGAGGAGGGAAAATTCATCATTAAGGTAAAGGGGGATGCGGAGAAGGTAAGTAGGGATGTAATAATAGACTTGATAGTGTTATCAAAGGTCTCGAATTCAACACCAATAATAGTCGGTATTAAGTATGGTGATGAGGAGATGATTGATGGCGTAGCCTATAAAGTACATGGTGTTTACGCGGTGGGCGTTAGGACGTTCAAGAGAATTTTGGATAACGATAGTATTAAGTTCGTGAAGGATAAAGGCATCATAAAGGCTAGTGTGAAGGGTCAATTACTTAGGAAGCTGAGGGAGAATAGGGGCATGAGCCTTGGTGACCTTGCAAAGATGCTTGGTGTTACCAGGAGAACAATATATGAGTATGAGAGAGGATCAATAGAGGCCTCAGAAAGAACTGCTAGAATGCTTGTTAATCTATTTGACGAGGACTTACTCAATAACGTTGATTTAAGGCCTAGTGACAATGATGTGCTTAATGATGTGAAGACTAGGGAGGAGATGGTTGATGACAATATTAGGGAATTACTGCCATCATTTAAATTATACTCATTACTGAAGGCGCATACAAAAGTCGCAGCGCACTCAACAGATGAGTCATACCTTGTTGAGGATAAGAGAAGGCTGAGTAATGAGGTTGTTAATGTGGCTAAGGTACTCGGTGTTGGTTTGGCGTTGATAGAGTCCGATAAACGCGATGTTGAATTCCTGGAATCTAGGAACTAATTAGGTGAGGGATATGAGTGATTATCCAAAGGTGGAGATTAGGGAGGGGTTAGTATCGATAATTGTACCTGACCTATCTAAGTACATTGTTGGTAATAGACCTGAACCTGCTCACGCGCCAGTATTTTATAACCCCAGGATGGAAGTCAACAGATCACTTTCCATTGCTATAATTAACGGCTACGTTAATTACACCGGTAAATCCAATATCATTATTTGTGAACCATTATCCGGCACTGGGGTTAGGGCCATTAGGTATGCCAGAGAGATTAATGGAGTATCTAAGGTTATAGCCAGTGATATTTCCGAGAGGGCCTATGAATTAATAAGAATGAACATAGACAGGAATGGACTAAGCGATATAATTAATGTACATAAGGATGATGCCAATAACCTATTACTACGAATTGCCCGTGAAGGTGGTTGTGACGTAATCGATATAGATCCCTTCGGATCACCACAACCATTCATAGAAAATAGCCTCAGGGCTATTAGGGATCAAGGTCTCCTGTGTGTGACTGCGACTGACGTGGGTGTTTTATCGGGTAAGTACCCGATTAAGTGCGTTAGGCGTTATGGGGCATTACCACAGAAATTCCCCTATAGGTTTGAGGTTGGTATTAGGATACTAATCTCGACAGTGGCGCGATACGCATTATCAATGGATTATGGGATACGCCCATTAATGTCATTTCTAGATGGGCATTACTACAGGGTGTGTATGTTAGTCTTTAAGGATAGAGCCTATGCCTTGGAAACACTTAGGAACATTGGCTATTCCTATTACAGACCAAGCACCCTTCAGAGGGGGTTTATCTCAGGATACCCAATACCAGACGTAAATAGGTATAGATTATCTGGCCCATTGTGGATTGGTAATTTATGGGACGCCGAGTTTCTAATGAATTACTTTATGAAAGGCACTAGGGATTACTTCAGCAGTAGGGCTAGGGAAGTTGCTGGTTTAATAGGGGAGGAGGCATTGGGACCTAACATACCCTATGCGCTCACGACTGAGGTAGGTAGGGACTTGGGACGTGAATTACCCATTAACGATGTTATAAGTATCATAAGGGGACTCGGCTATCAAGCCGTGAGATCCCACTTCCATGTTAAGGGATTTAGGACAAACGCCGACTTACTTAGGATTAAGGAGATTATTATGGGAAAATAGGTAAATAAAGCCTTATACCCTTGAACCCACGTGATAGTAATAGTAATAACGGGCCTACCTGGTTCAGGAAAGACAATAGCGTCAGACGTGGCGAGGGAGCTGGGACTTCCTGTGGTGATCATGGGCGACATAATCAGGGAGGAGGCAATGCGAAGTGGTATTCCTTCATCAATGGCGTCAGTAACACTTAGGTTGAGAGGTGGCACTAGGTATATTGCACATAAGACTTTGGAGAAGGCACCTAGGTCATTAAGCATCGTTGTTATTGATGGAGCCAGGAGCATTAGGGAAATTGAGACGATCGAGGAGACACTATCGACAAAGGTAATATTAATTTACGTTGTTGCGCCATGGAGGTTAAGGTTCGAGAGACTACTAAAGAGGGGTAGGCCTGATGACCCGAGAACAATTGAGGATTTCTTGATGAGAGATCTTAGGGAATTGAAGTATGGACTTGGTGATTTAATAGCCAGGGCTGATTACATACTCGTTAATGATTCATCCGTTGAGGAATTCAAGGAAAAGACCCGAAGAATACTTACATCAATAATGCAGGTTAGTAGATAATCATTTCCTAAAGCCATATTAATAATGAAATTATTTAATAGTGCTTTTCTGGCGCTCAGCAATGTTTCTTAAGGCCGTTAGTAATTCATCAATTGAACTATTAACCACTGCCAACGGTATACGTTCCCTCCTGGCTATTTCAATGCCTAGGTAATCAGGCCTATCAACACCATGCATCACCACTATGGCAGGTCTTAGATTAGTAAATGCAAGCATTGACTTTATGGCTATTAATGGCGATCTACCATACCTAACATTAGTGAATACGGCGGCCCTCTGCGTAGTACTCCCATATAGCTTTAAGTATTCGTGAGATGGCACGTCAAGAACCAACTTCAGACTATCAACCACAGTATACCCATGAATATCCGCATAACCCTCAGGCCCAACAGCCATAATAGCTCCTATGGACTTAATAAACTCATTAATCTCGATGGGTATGTCGAAATCCCTCATGTCAATTATTGCCTCCCAAAACCTCTCACCACCCAACTGCCTACTAAGGATGTATAGTTTCTGACCACCCCTCTCTAACTCATAATCCACCAATGCCTTAACAACCCTCTTAATGAACTGGGAACCAGGCGACTTCCTACGCCCAGACTCATAATCACTGATAACGCTTGGCGAAGTACCAAGCCTAGCGGCTAACTCAGCCTGCGACATTTCAAAGAACTCACGCCATTTCCTAATGCCCTTGCCAGGGTTCTCTGAAAGCACTATGTCACCTGCTATCCTAATCATAATGTCCGTGATAAAACCCTCATACTCGACCATTAAGAAATAGACAAAGGCCTAGTATTTATGCATTTATTAATTTAAGTCATTACTGGGCATTGCTAAGTCTCCGTAAATATATCGTTTTATTCTTTTCCAGGGAAGAACTTATAAAGATATACTTATTCACAACTAAGCGTGTCTTCTCAACAAACGAGTAGTGCATTACAGACAACAGTTGCTGTGGAGAAAATAACAATTACGAAACCACCCCTTGGCTCGCCCATTAGGCGTACTTATACATTCAGGGTTAAGAGGTACGACCCAGAGAAGAGGAGTTATTACTGGCGTGAGTATAAAGTCGAGTTAACAAACCACGAAACGGTGCTTGATGGATTACTAAAGATAAAGTGGAACCAAGATGCAACATTATCATTCAGGTATAGTTGTAGGATGGGTATATGCGGTTCCTGTGGCATGATAATAAATGGCGTACCGAGACTTGCCTGCGAGACTAAGCCGTACGACCTAGGTACTGAGGTAATTACTGTTGAACCATTAAGTAATTTCGAACCAATAAAGGACTTAGCTGCAGACTTCTCGAACTTCTTTGAGAAGCATATATCTGTTAAACCCTGGTTAATTAGGAAGGATGAGACTGAGCAATTCGAGAAATTAGAGACTTACTACCCACAAACGGAGGAACAGCTCGGTGATTACTTAGAGTTCGCGTACTGTATTAAGTGCGGTCTTTGCTATGCGGCTTGCCCAATGGTTTTCCTAAACAAGGATTACTTAGGACCACAGGCCCTTGCCCAGGCATATAGGTGGAGTACTGATAGTAGGGATGAGGGTGCCGTGCTTAGGCTTAAGATAGTTGATGGTGAGAATGGTGTGTGGTCATGCCACTACAGTGGTACCTGCAGTAAGGTTTGCCCTAAGGATGTTGATCCAGCCCTGGCGATAAACCTTTTGAAGAACTGGTTATTAAGTGGTAGGCGTAGGAGGTGATGAGCATGGCACAGCAAAAGACTAAGAGGGTTCCGCCAAAATGGTCTCTTTGGTTTAAGGGGCTTGATGAGTGGTTACTGATCTTCCAGAAGGTCAGTGGTGCAATCCTGATTCTTTACCTACTTGGGCATACACTCGTAATATCCACAGCACTTGGTCTTGGTCATCCTTCACCACTAACATGGAACGCAATAATAGGTACTATAGAGGGACCGGCAATTTATGGACATATACACGTAGGTACGGTAATCGAGTACTTAATAGCGCTGTTGGCGGCGGTACACGGTGCCAATGGGTTTAGGTTAATATTAACGCAGTACTTCGGTGTTGGTCTTCCAAAGCCCGAGAGACACACATTCCCAAGGGCGGTGCCATCAACCAAGAAGCCTGGACAGGCATGGCTTAAGTACATAGCGGTGATCGTCATCATAATATTCCTCATACTAGCAACACTAGTGGCCTTCATATGGTGATGGGCATGGTGAGCGCATCCACATTAAGAAAGTGGCAGTACCTCCTTGGGATAGTGCTTATTGTTGTTGTTGGGATACACCTAGCCTTTAGGTGGCCAAGTTATGAACAATCAATAACATACACAGCCGCAATAAGCCACATACAGGCCTGGGACTTCGCATATGCGGCGGTACTATACATACTGCTGTATGCTGCATTGACTCATGGGCTCATAGGCTTAAGGACCTTATTACTTGAGTTATGGCATTGGAAATACGCCAGAATAACAATTGACGTGACATTAATATTGATTGGTGTATTCGTGGCTATCGTGGGTACAATAGCATTAACAGGTACGATACTAGCCCTCATCCACTGATAATTGTTGCGGTTCCCAATAACTCAATACCTCCTTAAATACATCCCCTATGTTGTTACTCACATTGTACATTACAGCAAGTATGGCGGAGATTAGCGTTAATGTATCCTTTCTTGTTAAATAACCCATATTACCAATCCTAAAGGCCTTGCCCTTAACTTCATCCATACCATCAGAGATAGACACACCTAACTTGTACACGGTCTTCCTGAACTTATCAGGATTAGTATCAGGTGGGTATCTGAACGATAATACAGTTGTCGATCTATAATAATCATTCCTTACAAACGGCTCCAAACCAGCCTTGGTAAGGGCATTGAGTATCGCCTTACCCCTCTCAATGTGCCACTTAATCCAGTTATCAAGGCCAACCTCCCTAATTATGCCCAGAGCCTCCCTGATTGCGAATAGGTAATTAACGGCTGGCGTGAATGGCGTCTCCATCTTCTCACCAAACTTCCTCATTAAATTAATATCGAAGTAAATACTCGAATGGCTTATCGACTCTGCCTTACGATAGGCCTCACTTGATGCTACAGCGATGAACGACATAACGGGGGGCGCCGCAAGGCATTTTTGGCTACTGGATACGGCTACATCAATATCCCAGGGTTCAACTTCGAAGTAATCACCGCCTAATGCCGATACATTATCAACAAGGACTAAGGCACCGTAGGACCTAATCCACTTGGCAACCTTTGGTAAATCCCTAAATACTAGGCCTGGGCTTGTGTCATTATAAACAGTGGCAAGTACATCAATTTGCTTAATTCCCATTGACTCAACTCTAGCCCTTAAATCATCATACGTAGGGGCTACGCCTAAGTCATAGTTTATTTCAATAACCTCGGCACCGACCCTCCTAAGGTGATTAACAAGTCTCCTGCTGAAGCTGCCGAATACGGGCACGAGGACTGTATCCCTCGGTTTAACGAAGTTAAGCACCATGGTTTCAACAGCACCAGTTCCGCTTGCAGTTATTGGGTAAACATCACCACTCGTTCGAAATACATACCTTAAACCCTCAATCACGTCGTTATATAATTTATGGAAGTGAGGAGACCTGTGATCTACAACCCTCATCAAAGCCCTCATAACCCTAGGTGGTATTTGTGACGGCCCTGGAACAGTAAGGAGTGGGTCTGTCGCTAGGTCTAGGTCCACGTGTTCGTAATTATTAGTTATTATTTAAGCTTTATTTATTAAATAAATACATTACACCATATTTGTGAATATTATATATATTTCAATATATCCCAATAAACATCACGTCCAATCATGGAACTCAACCTTAATAAATAATGCCGCAAGACAGTGTTGTGTTGGTAACAAGATTGAGTGTTAAGGGGTTTTATGGAATAAACACTAGTATTGACCTGGGGCCACTAACCATAATAACGGGACCGCCGGGCTCCGGCAAATCAATTATTATTGAATTACTATGGAGGATCTTCAGGGGTATTAGGGATAGGGTGTTCCTTGAGGATTTATCCAGGATTGGGGATGCAAGGGTTGAGGTAACTATAGCATTGGATGATAGGACTAAGAAGAGGCTTGAGGAGGTTGGTTATTCTGGTGATTCTGTAACGATTAGTGTTGGTTTTGATGAGGGTTATGTAAGTGTGGTGAAGATTAACGATAAGGAGGTCCTAGTTGCTGAGTTTAAGAGCGGGGTCAGTAGGGTTAAGTATCCACTTGATGTGGAGGTCATGGATGCATCAGTACTGCTGAATCCTGATGGGTTATCACCCAAGGAACAAGCCCTACAACTCGTTGGTAGTGCCTCCGAGGATTATGAAACAGCCTTATCAGTCATTAAGGTCCTTAGGGATTACCTATCCACAATTGGTGCTTATAGGATAGGGCCATACATAGACTTCAAAGGCCGTGTTAAGAACGTGGATGCTTCATACATGGACTTCATCGGCGAACATGGCGAACACATAGTTGAAACCCTCTCCCAATTATTTACTGACCCGAGGAGGGATTCGGACATTAGGTTCTTGAGGAAGGTTCTTGGTGACCTTGGCCTTAGGAATTTCAGGGCTGGTTGGTATAATGGTGAGTTAGTGCTTTCATACATAGACAGGAGGGGTATTACTCATATTGGTGATGAATTGCCATGCCACGTAAAGACAATTCTTGCATTAATCACGCAGTTGATAGTGGCTAGGAGGCCATCATTAATACTCTTTGAGAATGCGGACTACTGCCTCAGTGAGGGGCTTGGTAACGTAATCACCCGGTTACTGAGTAATTATATTGATGGTAGACAATTAGTAATGGAGGCCAGGAATAAGTGGTTTATTGATGAATTAAGGATGCCGCACGTAGTCCTCTACAACATGGATTAACACTGAATATTTGCCGTCTTAACGAGGTCCCTAAGAATCTCCCTAACCTTGGCCTTATCGGCCTCACTTATAATGTCCCAATTATCAATTATGTACTTAGTGAGTGATATGAAGTCGTTAATCGCTGCCGTGGTCCTGTCAACACTTGGCAATCCAATGAATGACTTACCGCTATCAGTAATCTCATAATACTTCTTAGTACCCTCAACCTTAGCCACCTTAATTAAGCCCTCAGTCTCAAGCTCCTCAAGAGCTGGGTAGACAGAGCCAGGGCTTGGTCTCCAGAAACCCATTGATAATCTCTCAATCTCATCAATAATCTGGGCGCCAGTCATCGGACCCCTATTATTAAGTAGGTATAGTATTAGGTATTTCAATCCTCTCCTCTTTATGAACCACTGCGGTGGTGGTCCGAAGTGACCATGTTCGTGATACATTAATTATCGGATTCAATAATAGTGGGGATTTATTTAACTTATCTCACAAATTTCTTGCATAAGTATGAATAACATAAAGAGTAGTGTCAGAGGCCACGGTGGGTATGGATGGAAATACGGATTAATAGACCTTAGCTCTAACATGAATCCATTAGGAACACCTAAGGAGCTTATTTACCTTATTGAGGAAGCCGTTGAGCAGTCCCATTACTCACACTATCCCACTGAGCTTGGTGACGAGCTAAGGGAGGCGCTGGCTAGTTATGAGGGTATTGATCCCAGTATGACCTATGTATTTAATGGCGCTACGGAGGCACTACAAATGCTCATTATGCATCTAAGACCCAGGCGTGTCGTTATACCCATACCCAATTACAGTGATTATATACGCATATCAAGGCTTGTGAACACCGAAATAGTGCTTACTGAGTACTGGAGCCTTGGTCCACTGAGTGACCTAATCCTGGGTAAGGTGGTGCCTGGTACAGTCTTTGTACTGTCAAATCCTAACTCACCAATGGGTTACTTAATACGCAGTGATGAATTACTGTCACTGACCGAGAAAGTTAGGAGACAGGGTAGTCTCTTGCTTGTTGATGAATCATTCATGGACTTTGTTAAGGATAATCAATCCCTAATTAAGCATGTTGATGAGTATGAAAATATCATTGTAGTTAAGTCCTATACGAAATTCCTTGCAATACCTGGGCTAAGGGTTGGTGCGGTGTACACAAGGATTAATATTGAGGATCTAGTGCCAACGTGGCCCACAAACTCAATAGTTGAGTATGCGGTTTCCAGGTTCATGAATCATGCCCATGAGTTTAGGGAATTAACCGTTAATTATGTTTGTGAGGAGCGAAGGAGGGTGTTTAATGCATTAAGGGGGTTGAATATTAATTACTACGACTCCTCAACTCATTACTTCGTTATTAAGCATCGACCAAGTCTCGGTGATGATCTTCTTAAGCTCAATTTCCTAATTAGGGATCTATCAAACATACCACCATTATCAAAGGGGTACTTCAGGGTTAGTATTAGGAGTGTGGATATTGATAATGAATTCCTAAATGCATTGTCGAAGGTAATACAAATTAAGCATTAGATAGGGCAATGAGTAATGGGTAAGGATGATTTAAGGAGCGAAATCCCAAACCTAGTATCCAGGTTAATCCAGATACCCAGTGTTAATCCACCTGGTTTCACTATCAATGTTGCTGACTTCATAAGGGATTGGTTGAATGAACACGGCTTCACAAGTGAGTTTAGGGAGTATGCTAAGGATAAACCCAACGTAATTGCTAGGGTTGGCAGGAATAAGCCAGTGCTTATCCTGAATGGCCACATGGACGTTGTACCACCAGGTGACGACTCTAAGTGGACTTACTCACCATTCTCAGGGAGGATTGTTGAGGACAGGGTCTATGGTAGAGGCGCTACAGATATGAAGGGTGGCTTGGCCGTGATAATGACCGTATTCGCAGAATTAGCATCAATAATCGAGAAGCAGGGCTCTGGCACGTTGATTTTCTCGGCAACCGCTGATGAGGAGACTGGTGGACATCCAGGTGTCGAGGCCCTGGTTAGGGATAATGTTCTCACTGGTGATGCCGCAATAATCGCGGAACCCTCTGGTAGTTCTAGGTATTACATTGGTGAGAAGGGTCTTTGCCAGGTCAAGTTGGTTACCAGGGGTAGGCCTGCCCACGGTAGTTTACCTGTGCTTGGTGAGAACGCAATAATGAAGTTGGTTAGGGCGATTAACAAGGCTGAGGAGTTGGTCAGTGAGTTTAATAGTGGGATTAAATTACCAAGTGAGTTAGTGGAAGCCATTAAGAACTCTGCCGAGGTTTACCTAGAGGCCGCAAAGGCATCTGGGCTTAACCTAACGCTTAGTGACTTTGAGAGGGTTGTTGGTACTGTGTCCTTTAACCCAGGTGTTATTAATGGTGGTTCTAAGATAAACATGGTTCCTGACTACGCAGAGCTTGAGCTTGATATGAGGATTCCACCTGGAGTATCACCAAACCAGGTAATTAATCACCTAAGGAGCGGGTTGAGCGGTATTGCTGATGTTGAGGTTCTGGATACAAGTGAATCGAATTACACAAGCCCCAGTGAGGGTATTGTTAGGCTTGTTCATGAAGGTATTGAGAGGGTTCTTGGCACAGTGCCGAAGCCAATAATAGTGACGGGAGCCACTGATGGCAGGTATCTAAGGGCTAGGGGAATACCGACTGTTGTTTACGGCCCTGGTGAACTGGCCCTTGCCCATGCGTATAATGAGTACGTCACAGTGAATGACCTATTGAAGACTCATGATGTAATGGTCTATGCAGTGAAGAGATTCTTTGGTGTATAGACATAGCGCAATTGTTAAGTATTTCCTGTCAACCTTAAATGTCATGCCGACAAAATTCCTCTACTGGTGGGATTCATATAAGAGGGAGTTTGATGCCACCGTGGTTAGGATTGATGGTAATAGGGTTTGGCTTGACCAAACGCTCTTCCACCCAAGGAGTGGTGGTGTGGCTAATGATACTGGTAAGTTGATTTGGCAGGGTGAGGAGTACGCGGTTAAGGAGGTGATTAAGGAGGGTGAGGATGCAGTGCATATTCTTGATAAGGAGCCTAGGTTCAGGGTTGGTGATACTATTCACGGAACAATCGATTGGGACAGGAGGTATAGGTTGATGAGGCTTCATACTGCTACGCACATAATTGCGGCCCTTGCCTATAAGGATTATAATGCATTGGTCACTGGTGGCGATATAACGCCAGAGCATGCCAGGGATGATTATAACCTAACCCTAAGTGGCGATGCACTTAGGAAGGCATTTCAGGACTTAATTGCTGAGGCCAATGAGGTGGTTAAGAGGGGTATTCCCGTAAAAATATACTTCCTCAAGAAGGAGGAGGCGCTGAAGATACCTGGCATTGTTAAACTTGCCGAGAGGGAGCCACCACCTGGTGAGGAGTGGAGGATTGTGGAGATTGAGGGCATTGACGTTCAAGCTGATGGTGGGCCTCACGTGGCTAACACGAGGGAGATTGGAGAGATAGTTTTCCTTAAGTCCGAGAGTAGGGGTAAGGATAAGAAGAGGGTTTATTACACGGTAAAGCCCTAAAATTATTTGGTTTTAATTAATCAATTCCTCAATCAATGAAACATCGGGTAATAAATACGTTGAATTATCAATTCTTGGGCATAGTAGTAATGTTGCCCTCTCCTTAATCATTGAGTAAATGTGAGTTTCATAACCAGGTATGTCGAAAGACCATATTATAAGGGCATCCTTATCATCAGTAATAACGAAACTCCTAAGAACATGATTAGTCCTTGGAACATCACTCACATGGATATCCCTAATATCACTAGGTCCTTTATACCTACCTTCGAAGATCATTGACGACATCCCACTCGTTAATCCAAAGACCACATACATCAGAGTTAAAATAACCCAGGGATTTATAAACTTTCTCTAATAAAAAATAGAAATAACACCAATAATTATGCCAAAACAACTAATAATTTATTAATTTCAACGCATTATAAAATAGGGACTACCGCACTTTGGAAGTGCAGACTCGCCGCAGTTATATATACACGACGACTCTGCAAGTCCAAGTCTTGACAAAGCATTACCACCTATGCTCGCATGGTAATCATGCTGTACGTTCTAATCACCGACAATGATAATTTGAAACCCAGAATCTAGCACTAAAATTGGCGTTAATATCATAAATTACTAACATCGTATTTGGATTGGAAGAGTCGCCGTAATTATATAATTACGACGACTCTACACGCCCAAAGCACGGAAAATCAATTATAATAATGTAGTTTCAATTTTGTTTGTTAGATCATTGTTGATATTGCCCAGAAAATAATTAGGGCTATTAGTGTTGGTATTAATGCCTTGGTGATGCTTGTACCGTAGGTTCTGGCGAATATGTAGGCTAGGAATAATGAGCCTATTACTGTGGATGTGAGATTGATTGCGAGTAGCAATGGTTCACTCGTTAATCCCCTATGCATGGTTACTGCTGTTATTGAGTAATTAAATAGGGGTGTCGTGACAGTTATTGCTGTCTGTATTGTACTGATGCAGAAGTAATTCCCACTGAGCAACCAGGTGTCTGTGAATCCCGACCTAATCCTAAAGGCCCTAAGTAGTGCCATGAGTACTGCAGCCTCTATTAACCAACCAATCACCATACCAACTAATGATGTTATTGGCATTACTGTAGTTAGGAGGGAAACCATGCTTGAGATCTCGCTTTGGCTAATTGATACACCCTCACCACTTAATTGTGACTCAACCTGTTGAATTATTATCGGCGTTATCACAGGTATGAGCACGTAGACGATGTATATGTAGGTTGCCATGGCTGCTATTATGAAGCCTGCAATACCCGTAATCCTCAATAACGACTTAGTATTCATTAAGAAATTGAGAAGCAATATGCTTTAATACATTACGGTGATTCACGCCGTCATTAACTCCCTAATTAATATGTCAAGGTTTTCATGAACTTGGGGCACGTCGTACGTCCTCGTTATTACTCCATCACTTATCCTAGAGACCCTGTGGCAATTACCTATTAATTCAAGGTTGTGAGTTACCATTATTATTGTCATGCCAAGCTCCCTATTCAACTTCCTGAATATGTCCATTATCACAGCCGCAGTCTTACTATCCAGGTTGCCAGTGGGTTCATCGGCTAACAAAAGCCTTGGCTTAGCCACGATAGCCCTCGCAATGGCAACCCTCTGCTGCTCACCACCACTAAGCTCACTTGGTCTCTTTCTGGCCTTATCCCTAAGTCCAACCATCTCAAGGGCTTCGAGGGCTAGCTTCCTCCTCTCAAATGAACCAATACCCCTTGCTATTAGCGGTAGTTCCACGTTCTCAAGCACGGTCATCCTGGGTATTAAATAGAATAATTGGAATACAAAACCCACGAACTCATTCCTATACCTATCAAGTTCCGCATTGCTGAGCCTATGCAGCTCATAAGGACCAACCCTCAGGTAACCACTGCTAACCCTGTCCAAACCGCCTATTAGGCTTAGGAGGGTTGTCTTGCCACTACCACTAGGTCCAATGATACATCTAAACTCACCCTCATTTATCTCTAGATTTATTCCTCGAAGCGCAGGGTAATCACCGTAGTACTTCCACACGTCTCTAGCCTCTATGAATGACACGGTGGGTAAGCACAGTCTCTCTTTAAAATACATACTCACCGAGGACTCATATAGCGTAGACTGTAATGTGATTGATACTATAAAGAGAGTATGATTTATAAGAAGATTCGTGGTTTCAAATTCGATGTCGAAAATGATAACTAATAGGTACACACTGGTGATAACGACTATATTACTAGCACTGCTGGTTTTAATACCCTTGGCGTACGCGCAGCAGTACTCAAACACCGCACCGCCCTTTTCAATAGTCAGCATATCCTCAGTACCATCACCGACTATTACCGGCGTCTCCAAGGTCTCAATAACACTAATATACACGGGAGGCTACTATCTATACAACACCGAGTTCTCCCTAACGTCCTGCAGCGGCACTGTGGTTTCCCAGAACCCAGTCTTCATTGGTTGGTTAAATCCTGGACAGGAAGTCACTGTTACCTACCTGATTAACTCAACACTACCTATTAATTGCCAATCCACGCTTGCCATAAGTTGGGGCGCTGAGTATGAGATCTCAGCGAAGGCGCAGGTAACCACCTACATACAGGTGGCTGGCTCGGGTTCAATGAACATAAACTTCCCACTGGTTATTTACGGCTCACCAATAATCACAGCGTACACGAAAACCCAATACTTGGTTAGTAACCTTGTTAATCCAGTAGAGCTTGTGGTGAGTAATAATGGCAGTGGCTCCATTTATAATTTGCAGGTTAACATAGACATTAGTGGAGCTACTTTGGCCGCTGGTTCCAATAGTATTGTAATTGGGACCCTAAACCCAGGTAGTAACTACTCCATGACCCTATACGTATTACCGATCAGCAGTGGCCCCATGACAATCAATGTTGGTTACACAGGCCTTGATCAAAGTGGTAATACGGTAAGTGGGAGTATCTCAATAAGCATGAGCGTGATTGCAGTGTCCTCAAGCCAGGTGATTGTTTACCCAGTCAACTCCTCACTGAGCATTGGCTCTGGTGAACTGGCTATCGGCATTAGGAATGTTAATCCAGTGCCCATTTACAACGTAACCCTAGTGCTTACGTCAATCCAGGGATTAAGCTTAGCTGGTAATACAACCTATGACATTGCAGAGATACCACCTGGAGCGACTGACTATGTTTATGTGCCTATTGCAGTGCCCATATCATCATCCTCAGCATCCATAACATACTCACTAACCTATCAATACACTGGCGGCTACCCAGGCAGTGTTCAAGGTACCATGGCTGTATCCGTACTTAATAAACCATCAATACTAGTCACTGGTTACCAGGTCGCACCAACACCATTAATGATCAGTGAGACTGGTTCCGTGTCCCTAAACTTCGTTAATACAGGGTCAGTACCTGCCTATAACCTAAACATAACCGCAATACCAGGGCCAGGAATTGAATTAATTAGTCAATCAAGCACCTACATGGGCACACTAAACTCCCAGCAATTAAGTGCCGTGGCCTTTAGCTTCACTGTTACGAAGACAATGAACACCACCATAACCTTCCAAATACAATACACCGATCAATTCGGCCAGCAGTACATGCAGTACTATACAGTGCCAATAACCGTGATTAGGAACACAACACTATTCACACAATCAGCCTCTCAACTCGGCTCACAGGGCACTTACTACAGATTCCACAGGGCTAATTACTTCACATACATAATAATTGCATTAGCCGTAGTGGCTGTGGCCTTAATAATTACTGTGGTTTTGATTCTACGTAGTAAGCATGGTGGCAAGTCATGAGGATTACCGACTACTTCAAACTTACATGGAGCGCCGCCTGGGAGCGTAGGGGTAGGACAATAGGCGCCATTGTTGGCATAGTAATAGCCATAGTGGCCCTTGGCCTTGCCATAGGAATGGGGCAGGGCTATAAGACACTGACTACGAGTTTCTTCGAGAGGGTCTTCGGCACAAACACTGTGTTCCTATTCCCAGGGCAGAACTCCCAATTAACGATTACCAGCGTTTATGAGGTTATGAATATACCTCACGTGACCAATGCAATACCCATACTATCCACGGTTGCTAGGGTGGATATTAATGGTCATGAGGTCACAGCCACAATAATAGGGGCCACGGAACAAGAGATAATGCAGCTCTATGGAGTTACCTCACTGAACAATGCAATAATGACTGGCACACCAATACTCACGCCTGGGCTTGCCTTTGTCGGGTATGACGTGGCCTTCACAAGCGCTGGACAGCAGATTGCATATCCTGGGCAGGTAATGGTGATAACGACACCAGGTGGTTCTGAGCTCACATACACAATAGGCGCCATAATGCAACAAAGCGGTATTGGGGTTATTGGCCTGAATCCAAACAATGCCATATTCATTGATGAGAATACCTTCCTATCACAATTCGATCCCTCGGGCATTGTCGGTGGCATAATAGTCTATGTTGACTCACCAAACAACATTAATTACGTCACAAATGAGTTAAAGGCTCTCTTCCCAATGGACCAAGTGCTTAACCTATCAACACTACTATCAAGCATTAACCAATTCTTCACTGTGCTCGAGCTCTTCCTGGCCTTCATAGCCGGCATAAGCTTCGTAATAATCGGCATTTGGATGTTTGACACAATGATGATAAATGTGATTCAAAGGACTAGGGAGTTCGGCATAATGAGAGCAGTGGGCTTCAGCGGAAGGTCAATACCACTACTCCTAATTATTGAGGCCGCGATAATAGCCATAATAGGGTCAGTAATCGGCATCGCGCTACTAATGGCAATTGTTAGTGCCTTCCCAAGTCCATCATCATTCATGGGGCCGGCCTTCGGTGGAGGTCCTGGCAGGGCAACCACCAGGGCAGCCACAGCCGCCACCTCCTCATCATCTATAGTGCTACCCATAATGCTTACGCCGCTGGATTTCGCGGCAATATTCATACTGCCCATAGCCATAAACATAATCGCAGCCCTAGTACCAGCAATAAGGGCCATGAGAATACCGCCAGCCCAGACCCTGCGTTATGAGTGAGGGGTGTTGGCTAGTGGTTTGCCTTAAAAGTAATGTCACAATTTAAGTACGGCTTTCTTGAGTATTGGGTCTGCAATCACGTACTCCTCATTGACCTTCTCCGCAATGCCATGGTCAATTAGTTCCTTGAGTAGCACGTAGAGCGACTTATCATTAATTGGCTTACCCTCTGCAATCTCAAGTGCCGCCTTAAGCTCCCTCCAACTTCTCCTAACGAATAATTCCTTAAGCAATACCCTATACCTAGGACTCCTATTGGTTAGGAAGTTCCTGAGTTCATTAAGTGCCAATGCGATTGCGGGCTCGAGGACCTCCTCAATGGATTGCTTACCCTCAATCACGTATTGATGACCGATGTACGTCAACCAACCAATGACACCATCAAGCTCATTCACAATACGCACGAGGAAATCATCACCGGGCCTGACCCCATACTGCTCAAAGCCCTTCCTTAGGAAGTCCAGGGACTCATCAGGGCTGAGTCTCCTGGTATTCACGAAGTGTATGTACCTGCCGAATAGTGGGGCCTCGGGATCATTAACCCTGAGGAACCTATCCAATACCCCAACCTCGGAGCCTGACAACAGTAATTTCACATACCTCAAATTATCGTATGCATACGCAAGCAGCATATTAAAGTCCACCCAAGTCACCCTACTCAACTCCTGGGCCTCATCAACAGCAATCACCACCGCCCTACCCAATTCAGCGCCAAGGTCATTAATGGCATTGAGCAATTCGCCAATACTCAGCCTACGGGATTCACCCAACCTAATCTCCACATGTATCGGTGATACTCCAACCCTAACCCACCTAACCCTAGATAGGGCGTCCCTAACCTTATCAATTATTGACCTATTCCTGACCAGGAAGTCCTCAAGCCCACGCCTAATTAACTCAATAAGGTCAATCTGCCTAGGCCTCCCCGCGAACCTAACGTCCAGGTAAATGTATGGGCAACCAACCTCATTAAGCGCAACCCTCATCAATGAGGTCTTACCAGTCCTCCTCAAACCCCTGACAACAATTACCTTATCATTAATAACACCATTAATCAAATCCCTCAACTCAGTCTCGAAGTCGTAAAGATCCTCCCTCCTACTCTTAGGCTCAAGGTCAAAAAGCATATACCAGTTACTTACCCTATGGGTAAGTTTATTAATCCAACTATTTCCTTGACCTCAATACGGCACCCAGTATTGCCAGTATCACACCTACGACACCAATTATTATTGCCACAAATGCGAGTGCTCCGGCAATAATAAGTGATGAGGTTACCGATACGCCGATGATGCTGTACTTAATGGTTACTGGCACTGAATAATTATTCACTAGGTATAGGGTGCCCGTGCCTGTTGTCACCGTGTAAGCCACGACATACTGACCATTCGAGTATATAGTCTTAAGTATGCCTGGCACCGTGATGTACGTCTCGAGGGGTTGATTAATAGAATCCGTGTAAACCACGGTCAACACCTTACCAAGGCTCGCGGTACCCACCGTGACATTATCACCTGGGCTTAAGGTGACCGCCATAGTTGCAGGCTTTACCTGCCTAGCAACAACATAAGTACTAACTACAAAAATTACTATGGCAACTATTATTAAAATCACGCCAACTATTAACAAACCCCTCCTCATAATGCCGTAGTCCTAAAACTAATTAATAAGTTTTGTTTCTCAATTTCCCAATATAGCCGGTGCCCTGGGTCTTGAGGCAATACTTAACGAGCTTAGGGCCCTTAGGCAGGACTTCAACGCAATGCTTAATAGAGTTGTGAGTATTGAGGAGGAGTTGAAGAGTCGAGGAGACTAGGAGGGAGTGTTGTTTGGGTGCTTACGTGGAGGGAGGAATTAACACCATTCTTGGTGCTAACGAATTAACCCACCTCTAAAGCCTAGGGTAGTGATTAGCGATATCATTGATAAGGTCCTAATTGGCATAACGACCCTAGAAATACTGGGTTTAATGATAGACTCAACAACGGGCACCCTCGGAAGCACCATACCTACTGTATTGAATCATCATCACGCATTACTAGGTATAACTCATCGAGTGCCTCTCTTATCAATGCCTCGTATAGGCCATCAACAGCCTCAAGAATTATGAGGCCGTGCTCCATTATCGAAAGCCTAAATTTAGGGTCGATATTGATTAGCGGCACGACATCCACAGGCATGCCAAGTACCTCTTCAAGCCTTGTTCCAAGGCTTAATAACGCATTAAGGTCGAGATTCTTCCCGTAAACCGCAATGTCTATGTCCCTAAACTCATTAAGTTCCACGAAACTACCGAATAATATCCCAAGGGAGATACCGTACTCCCTAAGTATATCCCTAATTCTTGAAATAATTAATTCCCTCTCCTCACGTCTCATTGAGTGATAGATATACTCGCCACTAAATTCCATAACGATCCCTCAACCTATTTATGAAACTCGCCAGGTTTTTAAAGTTCGACTTAATGCTTTGATATATTAGGTAATCATCGATTACCCAATACCTATGAACAAGCAGGTTCCTAAGTCTTACAAGTCTCGTTAAATCCTCGTACTCATTCATCATTAATAAGCCCTTATCTCTTAATATCATTAGTGCATTTATCGGTGTCCTAGGTCTTTCATTTAATTCTCTACGTACTATATGCATCGCTAATGCCATTACTGCCTCTGCAATGACTATTAACTCATACCTAATGGCCATTTTATCCTCATCGCTTAATTCATCATATGGCTTATTTGTTATTCTTTCAATTTCCTTTATCGCATCCTCAACATCCCTAATAATGCCCTTAATAAATTCCTTAGAAACACCCACGTTAGTCTTTAACGCCCTGTTTATTTTAAGGTTATTTTTAGTACGTTACTGACTTATACCTAGTTCTCCCGAGGATAGTTCCAGGGGCTTACCCTTAGGTTCCTTTATGAATAGTGCTGTGAATATTACGCCAATTATCGCCACGGCAACCAATACGAGTAATAGGTTCGACATCACCATGTACTTGGCCGTTGCGCTCAATGCGCTACTTGTTATTGGGAAGAGTAGTGGAATGAATAGTGCAGCTATTGTTGCGCCAAGCTTGCCACTGCCCGCGGCTATCCCGTGGCCCGTAGTCCTAAACCTGGTTGGGAACACCTCAGTTGGTAGTATGAATGTGGTCACGTTGGGACCGACGTTAGTGAAGAACTGGGCTAGGCCATATAGGGCTATTATGGCCGCTGGGATTATTATGCCGTTCCTTAGCATGAGCGCCGTGATTAAGTATGTAGCGGCTACTATTGAGAAGCCCATTATCTGCATGGACTTCCTACCCATTTTATCCACTAGGAAGGCCGCCACGTAGTAACCAGGGACTAGGAAGGCCAGAACGACGTATAACTGTATGTATATACCAGCCAATGGGTTCTTGGCTAGGCCTATTGCCGAGGTTACGAATGGGCCAAATATGTTTGTGCCATAGAAGAATACGTCAAGTGCAAACCAGGGTATTGCAGTACCAAGTATTACTGGTAAGTACCTAAGTAGGTTCTTGTAGATACCATTGTTGGTATTATTTACATTATTAATTTCCACATCCTGCCTTAGCACGTCCTTAACGGCCTTCTTGGCACCCTCAACATCACCCTTAACGAAGTACTCAAACCTAGGCGTCTCATGAACCCTACGCCTAAAGTAAATGACTATGGCGGGCATCACTGCACCGAACCCAAGTATTATTCTCCAGGCAATGTCTGGGTTTATCTTAGCATTTAATAGACCGAGGCCGAGTAGGGCAGCCGTAACAATGCCCCATCCCTGCATTGAGAAGACCCCCGCCACGAATAAGCCTCTACTTCTCGCCGGTGCATACTCACTCATTAACGTGGCGCTTATTGGGTAATCACCACCAACTCCAAGACCTAGTATGAACCTTGTTATCCAAAGCATTGTTGGGTTTATTGAGAATGCAGAGGCTATGGCTCCAGCTGCCAATAGTGCTGCCTCCACACCGTATATGTACTTCCTGCCAAATATATCGCCTATCCTGCCGAATATGAAGGGGCCTATCACTGCGCCAAACAGTGCGGCTGATGATATTAGGCTTATTTCTGACGCTGTTAACGACCAAACCTGCTTTAGAAAGACCAGAGCTACTGATATTGCAAATAGGTCATAGGCATCCGCAAAGAAACCTGCGCCGGATATGAATAGGAGCTTTAGGTGTCCTGGTGTTGGTTTTGACCAATCAAGCGGTTCAAAGGGTGTTTTATTCGACATTATGAACCGTGTAACTAAAGCTTTAATAGGGCTTTTGTCAGTAAAATAATAATCATATATATTAATAAATATACTTATATATCAACGCAATTCCCATGAGGCAAATTTTTATTAATGCCAAGTAGCCACGTATAGCGATGCCTGTCATAGACCTAGCGCAGGTGGATTTAAGGGCATTAACACCAGATCAACTGGACTGGAAGAAGTTCGTATTACCTGTTGATCATCCAATGAGAGTTATTAGGATTGAGAAGGTCGTGGCCAACATAGGTGTTGGACAAAGTGGGGAGAGACTTGAGAAGGCTGCTAAGGTCCTTGAGGAATTGACGCAGCAGGAACCAAGCTATAGGCTTGCCAAGAGGTCGATTAAGGATTGGAACATTAGGAAGGGTGAACCAATAGGTGTGGCAGTCACATTAAGAAGAAATAAGGCTGTTTGGTTCCTACTGAGGACGCTGGCTGCAGTGGACTTCACACTGAGGGAAAATTCATTCGATGACTGGGGCAACGTGGCCTTCGGAATTAGGGAGCACATAATGATACCGGGTACAAAGTATGACCCATCAGTCGGCGTTTGGGGCTTAAACGTAGTCACAGTACTCGCAAGACCAGGATTAAGGGTCATGTACAGGAGGAGGGCTAGGTATGACGTTGGTAAGGAACAAAGAGTATCAAAGGCCGAGGCAATGAAATTCTTCCAAGAAGTACTCGGTGTAAAAATAATAAAGTAAATTTTAACTTATTTTTAATAAATAATAATTATTATGTGTTGGCTATTGTTCCGTTGTTGTATTGGATTACTTGTGTGCCGTTGCTGTAGGTTATTACGTATAGCGTGACTGGCTGATAATACAGAGTGTTATAGAAGTACTCATCCCATGTCCACGTGACTCCCTTGACGTATGGCTGTACGATTAAATAATTAATAGGCCATGGTAGCCATATATATGGTGCTTGCCAGTATGTTATGTTGTAGACTTCGGCGAGCATCTGCAGTTGCTCTGTTTCATTGGTCACAAAGGGCATTGTTAAAGTCAGGTTATTCACAACAGTATTATTAAACCAAGCTTCATTTGCACCATAAACACCGCCTTCTATTACATTCAATACAGGGAATAATAATTGGAATAACGGGTCTGGCCAATCGGGATACCATCCTAAATCGACCATTGTTGGCGTTATTTGCGGATTGTACCATGTACCACTTTCTGCTGTTGTTACGTATTCTATTGATGTTGGTATTCCTATTTGGCTTAAGTCCTGTGTTATTATCTCAAGCTGCTCCTCAACTAGTGGCGTTATTGGCGGAATTACTGCAATTGGTATTGCCGGTAGTTTTTGTCCGTTGGGATTACCGATAGTCGTGCCATTTGGTAGTACCGTGTAGAAGTTACATTCCCAACCGGATTTATTGAGGTACTCAATGGCTAGGTTAGGATCGTATGAATACATGGGAAGATTATCAGGGTTATAGAACGGAATGTATGCCGGGTTCGACGGTCCTAAGTACAATTCAGCAAGTGTTGTGTTGAGTAACGGTGAGTAGTAAGTGTATAGTAAAGCCGTGTAATTAACGGCATGGACTACGGCTAGTCTGAAGTCTGTGCAGTTAGTAGGCCATTCATAAACATTCATTGATATGAAGAGAACACCCGCTGGTTGATATCCAAGTAGTCGTATTATTGATTGTGGTGGTAGGTATTTGTTGTATGGCCATGCTGTGTATATTTGGTCTAGGAATGGTGGGCTTACGTATGATATTTGTGCCTCATTGCTTGCGAATAACTCAACCCTATCAGTATGAGACATGGTATACTTGATATCGATTATTTGTATGTGGGCTGGTTGGTCGAGCACTGGTAATGAGCCTGGTGGGTAATTATTACCCCAGTAATTCGGATTAGCCTTAAGAACAATCTCCGTAAACTCACCAGGAGTACCAGAAACACTCTCAATCTCATAAGGACCAGTACCAGGTGCACCATACTGATCTAAGTAACTATTTGGTGTGTTTGGCTGTACACCACCATGAGCATCTACGTAGGCTGGTGGAACCACAGCACCCCAAGCATTAGATATGTCTAGTAGGAAGTACATGTATGGATGTATTAGGTTTATTTCTACTTCGTATGGCCCTAGGACTACGACTGCTTGATTGGGGTATGTCATGAGCTTTTGAATTGTTGCATTGTTAACGTTGAAGTTGCTCAATACATTGGCTAGTGCGTAGGCGCACAGCGTTGCATTACTGATGTACGCTGGGTTACCCGTAACATTAGTAAGAGCGTGACAAGCACCCCATGGTATGGCATAACCAGTCTCAGAATACTTCGTATAACTAAAAAGTAATTTCGGATGGTTGCGTTGAATGGCTCGCCGTCAGTGAAGTAAACGCCCTGCCTAAGCGTGAATACGTAGTGCTTGTAGTCGGGGCTGATCGTCCAATTAGTGGCCAACATAGGAACAACATGCATATAATCACTACCATTCCATGTCACTAACTCCTGATAAACAACATTAAATATTGGCTGATCCATTGTCCAGAAGCCTGTTGCTGGGTCTAGACAGTCTGGAGACGCTACATCAGTTAGATCAATTAGTTCGTTTGGGTTTGGTGGTGCTAATGTGATTGTTTGGTTCGAGACCACGGTCACCGTGGGTTTGGTAACGTTAGTGGTTGTCGTTGGTGGAGAAGGCGCAGTGGGCTTAGGATGATAAGTAACAGCAAAATAAGCACCTAGTGCTATTACCACAACCACAACAACGATTACACCTATTAACGCGGCCTTTGATATACCCTTCCTATTATGTGATGTCGGCATAAAAACAAAGGCAATTAATCACTCTTAAAAGTTTTACTCACTCATATAATTTAATATATAATTTAAATGATTATTTAAGTTTTAGGAATTATGAATATAAGTATATAAAAATTGATTGAATAGCTAAATATATTATTATGGCATGACTATGTCACTCCAGTTAAATCATGGCATTACTTGCCAATTGATTATTCATTATTAACAACTTACTTACTGAGTCTCTCTAATTCCGTCTTAAACTCTTCATATGCCTTCTTAACTTCCTCAACACTTGCCTCGTCCTCAAGTGTCGTCACATCACCCAATGATTGGCCAGTAACCACGGCCCTAACAAGCCTTCTCATTATCTTACCACTCCTTGTCTTTGGGAGCTTCGTTACAAAGAAGACATTAGATAACGTGGCTATTGGACCCACAAACTCCCTAACCGTGTTATTTAACTCAGCCCTCAATTGCTCAGAGGGTTGGTAACCCTGCTTTAGGACAACGTAGGCCACGGGAACCTCACCCCTAACAGGGTCTGGAACACCAACGACAGCTGCTTCAGCCACAGCTGGGTGCTGTATCAGCGCTGACTCGAGTTCATACGTACCGAGCCTATGGCCAGCCACCTTAATAACCTCGTCAGCCCTACCAAGTATCCAGAAGTAGCCGTCCTCATCCTTAACTGCGTAATCACCGGCGTAAAACATCCCAGGGAACTTACTCCAGTATGTCCTGACATACCTATCGGGATCTTTCCAAATCGTCAATAGCATTCCTGGCCATGGCCTCCTAATCACTAGGTAACCTCTTTGCCCAGGTTGTATTGGATTACCATTATCATCAACAACATCAGCATCAATACCAGGCAATGGTGGTCCGTTAGTACCTGGCTTAAGCGGTACCAGGGCAAGGCCTGGCGCATGGGATATCAATATGCCTCCTGTCTCTGTCATCCACCAAGTGGAGCCGAAGGGTACCTTCTTCCTACCAGCTAATTTCCAAAGCCACCTCCAGGCCTCTGGGTTTATTGGCTCGCCGACTGAGTGCATGAGCCTTATTGTGCTTAGGTCATGTTTCTTAACCCAATCATCGCCAAACCTCATCAGTGTTCTTATACCCGTTGGACTTGTATAGAATATGGTAACTCCGTACCTCTCCACAATTGCCCACCAACGATCTGGGTTGGGATAATCAGGTGCACCTTCATATAATATTGTGGTCATACCCTCAAGGAGTGGACCAAAGACGATGTAACTATGCCCAGTGACCCACCCAATGTCCGCCGTACAGAAGTGAATATCATCCTCCCCAGCATCGAAGACCCACTTCATCGTCGCATGAAGCAGCACCATGTAGCCGCCAGTATCGTGAACAATACCCTTGGGCTTACCCGTAGTTCCTGACGTGTACAGTATATATAATGGGTGCTCACTCTCCACAGGTTCTGGCTCAACGTATGTATTCACTGGTACGTCACTCATTAATTCATGCCACCAGTAATCCCTGTCCTTAACCATGTTAACGTCATTAAGGCCGACCCTCCTATAGACAACTACGTTCTTAACAGTTGGTGATTGTTCAAGGGCCTTGTCAACAATTTCCTTAAGCCTAATGATCCTACCACGTCTATAGCCCCCATCAGTTGTTATAACGAGCTTAGCCCCAGCATCATTAAGCCTATCAGCCAATGCCTGCGCCGTGAATCCGCTGAATACCACGGTGAATATCACGCCGAGTCTAGCGGCCGCTAACATGGCTATTGGGAGCTCAGGTATCATGGGCATATAGATACCTATGGTATCGCCCTTCCTAAGGCCAAGCTTATTCTTAAGCACGTAGGCGAATCTATTGACCTCGCGCCATAAGTCATAGTATGTGAGTTTACGAACCTCAAGAGGATCACCACTCTGATACGTTGGTTCACCCTCCCAAATAATGGCGACCTTATTCTTCTTACCACCCTTAACATGCTTATCAAGGGCTAAGTACGACGCGTTTAATCTACCGCCAACAAACCACTTATAAAATGGTGGCTGTGGATCGGCAACCAGGGCCTTATCCCAGGGCTTGAACCACTCGAGTTCCCTGGCAATATTTGACCAGAAGGCCTCTATGTCCTTAAGGCTCTCCTCATGAATTCTCCTATACTCCTCAGGATCAATAGCTCTTTCTCTACCGATTTCAGGAATTATTTTCTCCTTAAAGGGTAGAGCCCATGTAACTGACATACAAATAAATTCATTAATATAGAAATCTAAAAGTTTTATCTACATTATTTATTAATGATAATAAATAATGATTACATGATAATGCCAGTGGGCGCCGCTTTAAAGACGCAAAATGACTATGACTAATTTCAAATAGGCTTCCTATCACTGAGTACATGCTCAACTTGCCTTTCTAGGTGATTCACCGTTAATCTAACTGCACTAAACTTCTCATCAATCTCTCTAATCCTAGGCTTAATCTCCTCATTATAAATCCTCCAAGCCCTAGGTTGGAGAATACGCACCAACTGTGTGGTTCTATACATGGCAATTATCTCGGTCGGTCTTAATTCCCAGGGAAGTCTCAACTCCTCAAGCCTCCTAACCCTAACGTACTTAGCCTTACCCATCTCCACGGCATGCACATGATGAGCAAAGAGGTGAAGGAGCGTATTCATGTCAATCCTATAATTAATGAGTATTATTGACTCTTCCGCAAAGTACTTACCCATGACCATTTGGCATTGTTGATCCTTATCAACATGCTCAGTGCATTCGTTCGTGGGATTAATAGTGGCTACCACCTTGGGCTTCTCAATATTCATACCCTCAGCTAAACTCTCAAGAATTCCCTCAGCACTACTCTCAATGTCCTCAAGGGGTTTAAGAATTGAATTCTCAATCTCCATAATTACTTGATTAACGAAATCTCTACCTGCGGACATGAACCTAAAGTAATTATTAACCCTGTGGTTTATAAATTCTCCTTAAGGTTGTTACCCAATGTTTGTATTTATCCTCTAACAATAACTTATGCAAAAAATGCATAGTGCATTATACCTAAAGTACCGCTACATATTCATTAATAGCCCGTGAGGGCTAGTGAGTTAACAGTTGATTTAAGAGGCATTGGTTGTCCATACGGTAGTACATTAGCTATACAGCACTTCCGTGATGCACCTGTTGGTACAATAATAACGTTTATACTCGATGATGAGGAATGCTACTTAACGTTAAAGAGGTTATTTCCATTACTTGGACAGAGGATCACCAAGATAGAGGAACAGAATAGGGTGTATAAACTCTCGATTCTTAAGGTAAGGTTCTTCTAATGCTGGGTAATGCATATTAATTTCGTTTAATGCCATATTACGTGTCGTTTGATAGGGCTGGTTATTTGATCGGTAGGAATTTTGTATACCCTGATTATAGGCTTCAATTCCCCAAGTACTACGGCTATACCCTAAGGCACTTAAGGGTTCAAATACGGATTAAGGTAAATGAAAAAGCAATAGAGGGATTAAGTGAATACAATATCGATATACCACCTGGCAAGAACTTCATTGAACTTGATGCGGCTGAGATGAGGATAGTATCGGTCAAGGTTGATGGCCAGGACACTAAGTTTGAGTATGATGGTAAGATACTGAGGATATACATTAATTCAGGAAGTCATGTTGTGCAAGTCAGCTATGAAGCTAAGCCTAGGAAGGGACTTTACTTCATATTGCCTGATGAGCGTTATAGGGATAGGGTACCCATGGTTTGGACCCAGGGCGAGAGCGAGGACAACCACTACTGGCTACCAATGCCTGATTACCCGAATGTCAAGTTTACGAGCGAGTTACTAATAATAGTTCCGAAGCCCTGGACAGCAGTATCCAACGGTGTCCTAGTTGAGACTAAGGACCTAGGTAATGAGACAGTTTGGCATTGGAAGTTAGATAAACCGCACTCAGCATACCTCATCGCATTCGCCGCCGGAGAGTTCGAGGCTATTAAGGAGGATTGTGATGGAGTACCAATAGAGAACTATGTACCCAGGGGATTTAGAGATAAAGCCCAATACAGCTTCCATAGGCTCTGCGACATGATAAGATTCTACAGCGAGTACACAGGTATTAAGTACCCATGGCCTAATTACAAACATGCGGCCGTGAGCGAATTTATCTATGGCGGTATGGAGAACACCACTATCACTATTGTCACAGATACGACTTTGCATGATGAGCATGCTCATTGCCCTGGCTCTAGGTTTCCATGTCCTGGTATGGAGGACTTTACATCAGATGGTCTTGTGGCTCACGAACTTGCCCATCAGTGGTTTGGCGATTACGTTACAACTAAGGACTGGGCCAATATTTGGCTTAATGAAGCCTTCGCAACTTACTTTGAGGCGTTATATATGGAGCATGCCAAGGGTCGTGATGAGTTTCTCTATGAGCTTTATCAAAACCTGAGGGCGTATCTTAATGAGTATGGTAATAGGTATGCAAGGCCCATAGTAACTAGGTTGTATAGAGATCCTGAGGAGATGTTTGATAGACATACGTATGAAAAGGGTAGCTTGGTCCTACATACTCTCCGTAACTTACTTAGCGATGAAGTCTTTAGAAAGGGCATAAACCTATACTTAGCCTGGCGTGCGCATGGTAATGCTGACACGGAGGACCTGAGAAAGGCCCTTGAGGAAGTTTCTGGGCAACCACTTGATTGGTTCTTCACGCAGTTCGTCTACTCATCTGGCCACCCCGTCATTAAATATTCCTGGAGCTATGACCCAGGTAATAAAATCATTAAATTAAGTGTTAGCCAGACCCAGGGAGATGACTCATACCCAATCTATAGACTATCCCTTGAATTCGAGATTAAGTACCCAAGCGGTAAGGTCGACATACTCAGGTTCGAGCTGAGTGAGAGGGAGACCACGATATACGTACCAGCCAGTGACAGACCTCAATACATATGCCTAGATCCACAGTTCAAGCTGGGTGTTAAGTCCGTGAGTAGTGATAAGGGCTTTGAGGAGGCTATTGCGGAATTAGGCAGTGATAACTTAATGTGTAGGCTTGAGGCTATTGATGCGTTGACCAGGGATGGCAGTGCCAGGGCTGTTGAGGGATTGAGTAAGGCGTTAATGGGCGATTCATTCTGGGGCGTTAGGGCTGAGGCTGCCAGGGCACTTGGTAAGGTCGGTACTGAGGATGCACTTAAGGTGTTACTCAACGCATTAAGTAGTGAGAGACATCCTAGGGTTAGGCAGGCTATTGTTGATGCTCTAGGGAACTTTAAGGGTAATGAGAACGTGGCTAAGGTGCTTGTGTCAGTCCTTGAAAACACAACCGAGAGTTACTACGTTAGGTCTAAAGCTGCTCAATCACTTGGCAGGATTAGCATAACTGATTACGGCAAACACTTAATCAAGGCCCTTGATTACCCAAGCCATAACTACGTAATAACCCAGGGTGCACTACAGGGACTCTCTGAGTTAGGTACGGATGATGCAATCGACGCATTAATTAAGTACACAGAGCTTGGTAAGCCAACGCCCGTTAGAATGGTTGCGACGCAGTCCCTGGGCAAGTTTGTGGGCATTAGGAGGGTTTACGATAGGATCCGGGAGCTTCTTAGGGATCAGTATTACAGGGTTAGGTATGCCGCCGTTGCAGCTACAGAGAGCTCTCTTGACTCAAGGTTTCTTGATATACTTGATGATTTAGCCAATAGGGATCTAGATGGTAGGATTAGGCGTTATGCCAGGGATGTTGCCAGGAAGATTAGGGAACAGATGCAGAGGGGTGCTGAGTATGCTAAGTTGAGGGAGGAGATTGAGAGAATTAAGGAGGAGCAGAGGAGAATAATGGACAGGCTGGACAGGATGGAGGCGAAGGGTTAGCTCATGACCTTAGCAATGTAGGCTATGTAATTACCTGACTTGACTAGTCTTTCCACAATGTCGTAATTACTATACAGAATCTCCTCAAACCTAGACCTCAACTTCTTCGGTACGACAATCTGCAGTAGACCGCCAGGCTTTAGATGATACTTAGCCTCGATTATCAACCTCCTATTTACCTCGAGACCAGCCGTTATTGGTGGATTTGATATTATCGTGTTGAATCTCTTATCCTGGATGGCGCTGTATAGATCACTTAATCGAACCTCTGCGTTACTTACCTTATTAATTTTAACATTAATTGCTGCTAATTTGATCGCGAGTTTATTGGTGTCTACCATGACGATCCTACCCTTAGGCGCTAGCTTCGCCGCCACAATACCAAGGACCCCATAACCACAGCCCACGTCGAGTATATCCCAATCATTCATTATAACCATATTCTCAGCTAACAACTTGGTGCCGGCATCCACATTCTCACTCGAGAAAACACCTGGTGCTAGTACAAACGTTAACGGAAAACCCCTAATCACAGTATTGATTCTCCTAACCCTCATCTCCTTAAAGGCAGGCTCCCTATCGTAATAATGCATTAATACCTAGTAATTTAAGGGTCTGCCTTTTTATCCCTTTTTCATTAACATTAAGTAGAACGGTTTTTAAGACAAGTAATATACCTGACAACGATGATGAGGAAGACAATATTCATTAGTTATTTATTGATTTATGTGTTCTCAGCATCGTTTAATTACTTTTTTGTTAAATTCGGCCTTAGGTACTCACCGCCATTGGGTTATATGGCGATTAGATATGCAGTGGCTGGAGTAATATTGGCGGTAATTGCCATAATAATTAATAGAAAGTACTATTTCATACTAAATAAGGACCTAGCCCTATTGAGCCTTTTCTCCTCGTTAAGCACGGCGTTATGGGCCTACGGACTTCTTTACATTGATCCAGGTTCCTCAGCAATCTTCGGCTATACAATGCCTCTCTTTGCAATACCATTATCAGTATTGATAATTCATGAAAAACCAAGGACCTTGAACGTAATTGGTGCTCTTACTGGGTTTGTTGGTGTTATTATTTACGGTGTATCCTCAATAATGAGGGGTGTATCACTAATGGGTTCAGTACTCACTGTGATAAACGCCATATTCTGGGCCTTATATAGCATATACTTCAGGAAGTTGGGTAATAATGATGGCTTAATTGTCGTGTCTAACATGTTCATAGTTGGTTCGTTAATGCTTGTAATTATGGGAATAATGGTTGATGGCTTAAACATATTTATGAGTATTGAGTGGGTGCCTGGATTTATCGGTAATTTACTGGGTACCTCAATCATCGGTGGCGCCGTATTATTCCTAGTCTGGTACTTGCTCGTTAATACCATTGGTGTTGCGAATTCGACACCATACATATTCACAGTACCAGCATTAACACTAGTGTTTAATTACTTGATCATGGACATTCAACCCACCATACCCGAGATAATTGGTTCAGCAATAATGTTTGTGGGGATTTACCTAGCCTCAATCTAAATTCGTGACTTATAAGCATATTAAAATTTTTAAGTAATTAACTTAGCGGGTTTATTGCATGGTCGCATTAACAAATTCGAGACAGCCAAGGAAACAGAGAAGGGCGCTGTATAATGCACCGCTTCATGCTAGGCATAGGTTATTGACGGCTAGATTAAGTGAGGATCTACAGAGGCAGTATGGCGTTAAGAGGTTGCCTGTTAGAAAGGGTGATACCGTATTAATACTAAGGGGAGACTTCAAGGGTGTCAGGGGTAAGGTTATGGAGGTTGACCTAAGGAAGATGAGGATTCACGTAGAGAACGCCACTATGAAAAAACCCGGCGGTGAAACCGTTTACTACCCAATACACCCGTCAAAGATCATGATAGTGGAACTAGACACCAGTGACAAGAGGAGGCTCGAGGCTATTGAGAGGGCAAGGAAGCAGCGTGAGGAATACATAAGGAGACTTGAGGAGGCTAAGGAGGCCAGAGCACTGAGGAAACCCGAGGTAATTGTTGTTGGTCAGGGTGGTAGCAATGAATCGAAACAGTAGTAAGCCTTTAAATAGGGTTTGCTCACGGTGATAGGCAATGCCCAGGAGACACCTTAGGCGTTATCAAGCACCTGAGTGGTGGCCTATATCCACAAAGGAGGCCGTGTGGGCGGTTAGACCTAGCCCTGGTCCTCATTCAATAGAGACGTCATTACCATTGGCAATACTTATTAGAGACGTACTTAAGTATGCAAAGACCCTTAGGGAGGCTAGGTACGTAATTGGTAAAGGGCTGATAAGGGTAGATGGTGAGGTTAGGAGGAATTATAAGTACCCTGTTGGTTTAATGGATGTTGTTGAGATAATACCGACGGGTGAGGTCTATAGGATGGTGCCGCACCCAACGAAGTTCCTATGGCCAATACCAATAAGCCAGGAAGAGGCTAGGTATAAGCTTTGTAGAATTGAGAATAAGACGGTGGTCAAGGGCGGGCAAATACAGCTTAATCTACATGACGGTAGAAACATGCAATTACCATATGATGAAGGCTCTAAATACTCAACATTAGATACTGTACTTATCGACCTAACAGAGAATAAGATAGTCGATGCAGTAAAGCTCGAAGTTGGTGTCCTGGGTCTCATTGTGCGTGGAAATAACGTGGGTTATTACGGCAAGATAACGGAGATAATACAAACATATAGAAAAAGAAGGTCATCAGTAACCATAAGGACAGATGATGGCAAGGACATAAGAACAATAATCGATTACCTATTTGCCGTAGGTAAAGATAAGCCATTAATAACGATAACGCAACCTAAGGAGGCCATCCAAACACAATAAGAAAATATTTAGGAATTAAGAATAAGAGATAGAATATTATATAGATTGTATTATCATTATTATTACAATTTATTACAGTAATATCTTAGGTTCAAAATCCATACCTAAATCTTTAGGATTTAGGCCGTACTTCACAATAGTAAACTCTTTCCTAAATTCTATTACCTCCCTCTTTACAGTATCAGGTTCTTCACCCTTAATCAATACTCTAGCCATGAATTCCGCAATAACCTTCATCTCATCCTTGCCCATGCCAAACCTCGTCATCTCCTGAACGCCAAGCCTCAAACCACTCACCTCCTCCTTAAAGGTCTTGTCCCAAGGTGTCGCTGTCTTACTAACTATTATGTTAGCCCTTTCAAGAAGCGCTGCCGACTTAGCACCACCTAGTTTCGAAACATCGAGAAGTACCTGGTGTGTTCTTGTGAAGCCCTTGTTCTCGGCAGCCACATTAAACCCGAGCGCATGTAGTTCCTCTGCGAGAGTACGTGCGTTTTCAACTATTTGTTTAGCATAGGCTTCTCCAAATTTCATCATCTCTATAGCAGCAACCGCAGTTGCTGCATATCTATGGTGATGGTAATTAGATGTTAGTCCTGGAAAAACAGCCTTTTGAATAGGAGCAAACAAATTCTCATTATTTGTAAAAATTACACCGCCCTGCGGTCCGGGAAATGTTTTATGAGTTGATGATGTCATTACATCAGCGCCTAAGTCCAGGGGGTTTGGAAATGCGTTACCGGCTATTAGACCAAGTACATGGGCTGAATCATGTAGTAAATAACCATTAACCTCATGAACCACCTCTGAAAGCTCCTTAACTGGGTGTGGAAATAGGTACAGTGAACTTCCTAGGATTACTATTTTTGGCTTAACCTCCTTAATCAGCTTAATGCTCTTATCAATATCTACATTGAATTCCTCATTATTCCACGGTAGGTTCATAACCTTCAACTTTAAAATGCCAGGAGCCCCCGTGACTCTATGGCTTATGTGGGAGCCGGCGCTTATGGGTATTGATAGTATTGTATCGCCGGGCTGTGTAAAGGCTGCGTATACCGCCATGTTGGCTATTGTACCCGATATGGGTCTAACATCCACAAACTTCGCATGGAATAAGTAGCCCATCAGGTTCGCAAGCTTTGTCTCTAATTCATCGATATACTTAGTGCCTTGGTAATACCTATTACCTGAAGTACCTTCTGCATACCTGCCCTCCATATCATTGAGATAAACATACTCTGCCAGTGGTGACATCACGTTTTCGCTGGCGATTAAATTTATGGTCTCTAACCTACGCCACTTGTTATGTGCCTTAACTATGTTTAGTACATCAGCCAATATTGAGTCAGGGTTTAGATCCATTATACTTCGCGGTATAATTATACTTATTAATTTTTTGTTGAGACGTGTAGGAATTACGGAGTTTACGTAGAAATAGGAATAGAGCAGGATTATTAATTAAAAATACACTATCATTCACTACTATTATAGTCAAGGATTTAATATGTTGAGACCAATCGTTTTGGACCCCCTTGAATGGTTATTGACAAGGAGTTATTACATAGCGAGATTACCGCAATTAAATTTCTTTAGAGATTATGAAGCCACAAAGATAGCTCCTTATTATTGCAATTATAATGGAGACTTAAGGGATTATAAGTGGGGCGATGTGGCCATAGTAATGCCTCCTGCGAATAATAGGCCGCATAATTATGATTTAATTATCGCTGTCGAGGGTTATTCTGTGGCGTTATTAAGGCAATGGGGATTAGAGCCTGACATCGTTGTTACTGACTTCGACTTCATGCCTGAGGAGGTCGTTAACGGTGATTTCTTGGTTCTTGGTCATGCTCATGGCGATAATATTGATAAGTATAAGACGTGGGCCGGTAAGGTACGTAAATTATTGCCGACGGTTCAGACGTGGCCTGTGGGTTGTTCGTTGTTAGTGCCTGGCTTTACTGATGGTGATAGGGCTGTGTATTTGGCTTATTACATGGGTGCTAGGAGAATTGATATTTATGGCTTTAATCCCACCAAGCCTATAAAGAGGAATGATTACGTTAAGAGAGTTAAATTAGAGATTGCTGAGTACTTCATTAGTAGGGTTTCTCGTCGTGTGCGTGTTAATTTCTATCCTTAAATATTGCGTATTATTATGGTTAATACGAAGCGGTGGATTAATTAAGCCAGAGATAGTTAATTGCTTTGGTTGGGTATGAGTAGTAATGATATTAAGTTCCTGGATGTTGTTAAGGTCCTTGAGAGTATCGAGGCGACCACCCAGAGGACTACTATGGCTAAGTTATTATCATCGTTGCTGAAGAAAACACCGCCAAACGTCATTGATAAGGTCATTTACTTCATACTTGGTCAACTAAGGCCTGATTGGGAGGGTGTGGAGCTTGGTGTTGCTGAGAAGTTCACCTTTAGGGCTATTGCCAATGCCACTGGGGCCTCTGTTAAGCAAGTCGAAGATTTATATAAGAAGCTCGGCGACATTGGCGAAACTGCAAAGAGGATAATGAGTAGTAGACCTCAGCAGGTTGGTGGTAGGTCGATACTGGACTTCTTTGGCGGTGGAGGTGGTGAGGAGTTAACTATGGGTAAGGTATATGATACATTGATATCTATAGCCAGGGCGAGTGGTGAGGGCGCTCAGGATACTAAGGTTAAGCTCCTAACATACCTATTCTCAAGGGCTAAGCCTGAGGAGGCTAAGTACATTGCTAGGTTCGTGATTGGTAGGTTAAGGCTCGGTGTTGCTGATATGACAATACTCGACGCATTATCTGATGCGTATAAGGTGTCTAGGGATGCCCTCGAGAGGGCTTATCACATATACCCGGACCTTGGTTATATAGCAAAGATGGTTGCCCAGGAGGGTCAGAATGCCTTAAGTAAGATCCATGTGACGCCGGGTGTACCCATCCAGCCAATGCTTGCGGAGAGATTGAGTACAGCAGCTGAGATACTGGCTAAGCTAGGTGGTACTGCAATGGTTGAGTATAAGTATGATGGCGAAAGGGCTCAGGTGCATAGGACTAGGGATGGAGAGGTTAGGATCTTCAGTAGGAGACTTGAGAACATCACGTATGCTTATCCAGACGTTGCTGAGTATGTTAAGGAGGCCATCGATGCCAAGGAGTACATAGTGGAAGGTGAGATAATAGCTATTGATCCAGACACGGGTGAGTTTAGGCCCTTCCAGGAGTTAATGCATAGAAAGAGAAAGCATGATATTAAGGAGGCGATGAAGGAGTACCCAGTCAACATATTCCTGTTCGATGTTATGTATGTCGATGGACAGGACCTAACGAATTTACCACTGATTGATAGGAAGAGAAGGCTGCTCGAGATACTCAAACCAAGTGAGTATGTCCATCTAGCGACTTGGAGGGTGATTAATGATGCTGAGGAACTTGATAAGTTCTTCCATGAGGCCATAAGTGATGGTTGTGAGGGAGTCATGTGTAAGTCCATTAAGGCTGACTCCATTTATGAAATGGGCGCCAGGGGTTGGCTCTGGATTAAGTATAAGCGTGATTATAGGAGTGAGCTGACGGATACCCTGGACCTAGTGGTTGTGGGTGCCTTCTGGGGTCGTGGTAAGAGAGCTGGCACGTATGGTGCATTGCTTATTGCTGCCTATGACCCTAAGACTGACCAATTCTACACAGTGAGTAAGGTGGGTAGTGGATTTACCGATGAGGACTTAGTAAAGCTTAAGCAGATGCTTGACCCGTATAGGATACCGCATAGGCATCCAAGGGTTGTCTCTAAGATGGAGCCTGATGTTTGGTTTGTACCTGCCGTCGTCCTTGAAATAATCGGCGCTGAAATAACCTTAAGTCCACTCCACACTTGTTGCGTGGGTAGCGTAAGATCCGATGTTGGACTGGCCATTAGATTCCCAAGATTCACGGGACGCTATAGAACCGATAAATCACCAGAACAAGCAACAACAGTAGATGAAATCCTCGAGATGTATAAGGAGCAGAAGAAGGTCAAGGTTGAGGAAGGACCTAACCCATGATTATCTTATTCCCCACCCTCCTCCTTCAATATCCTTTCTAGTGTCCATCTCAGGGCCCTAATGATCTCCCTGAGCCTCTCATCGCTCCTATAATTCTTAATGATTACACTGACCACATTATCCCCATCAAGCTTAATCTCATAGCTAAAGGCCTCCTCACGTCTTAATTGGCCGTCCTTGACCAACTTGTCATCCTCCTGCTTAAAGCCCTCGAGTATCTTATCCCTAAAGAACCTCCTAAATGCCGTATTATCCTTATTGAATGGCTTTATCGGTTTAATACTCACACCGTTCTCGTAAACCTCTACGGTACCCAGTAATTCATTACCAATCCTAGATCTAATCTCCCTTGTCTCCACCAACTTGCCTAGGTCCTGTGGTCTACTCACGAGTTCAGTGGCTGGTACTATTGATTGAGACTTTATTATGTCATCAAGGACGCTCTTAACTTCATTCAGTAAATTAAGCTCCTCCTGAAGCTCCTTAATCCTACTATCCAGCCTATCCCTAAGCTCAAGCAACCTCTTTACATCTATTGTATTATCCACGGTTAAGAATTAATAAGCCCAGTTAATAAAGCTACTCGTGAACAAAAGAACGATAGTACTCTCAATGGGTAATCTAAACCTAGATATTTACGTTAAGACCGATGCTATACCAAGACCCGATGAGTCGGTTGACGCATATGAGACCTATATGGGTGGTGGAGGCTCTGCTGCTAATTTCTCCGTTGCAGTGGCAAGGCTTGGGCTTGGCTCTAGGTTCCTTGGGTCCGTGGGTAATGACCAATTCGGCGACATGCTGATTAAGGAATTGGAATCCGAGAATGTTGATACAAAGTTCATAAAGCGCATTAGCCATGAAAAGACTGGAACAGTGATTGTGATTGTGGGTCTCGATGGCTCTAAACGAATGATTAGGTATTCAGGGGCTAACCTGGGATTAACACCCAACGATATTACTAATGATGCCATGAATGGTGTATCACACGTCCACGTGGCCCTCGGTAGAACCGAGATTATCGAGGTAGCAAAGCGCATTGCCAAATCCATGGGGCTAACCGTCTCTGTTGATGGAGGTACACCGTTGGCTAAAAAGGGGCTTGATGTGATTAAGGATATAATGAACGATGTTGATATTTGGTTCATGAACAGCTTTGAGGCCAGGGAACTAGGTCATTCAGAAAATGTTGTTAAGGCCGCCGAGAATATAGTGAGTAGGGTTAGGGTTAGGGAGTTAATAGTTACGCTTGGTCCCCGCGGGGCATTGTTGCTTAGAGATGGTGAGGTTAAATATTCAGATGCGTTTAAGGTTCCTCCAATAGATACGACCGGTGCTGGTGACACATTTGCTGCGGCTTACACTGTTGCTTCCGTACTAGACCTGGACCCAATAGATAAACTTGTTTTTGCTAATGCAACCGCATCACTTAAGGTTACTAAGAGGGGGGCTAGGTCGTCACCTAAGTTAAATGAAGTACTTGATTTCCTGAATTCTCTTGGTTATGCTAAGTTGGCCAGTGAAATATTGACTCGACTTGGGTAGTTCTAATTTAGTAATGGAAAAAACTTATATATGTAAGGTGTATATTGGGTATTAAGAGCTAGGGGATTACCGTGTCCAAGGCTAATGTCCAGGTTAAGGTTAAGTACTGTGATGGTACCTGGTGTAACTTCCAATACTTCAGGTGCGCCAAGAAGGCTTTGAAGATCGTTAGGCAGGGTAATAAGGTAGTAACTCAATGTACATTATTTGGAGGACCTTGCATTGGGTATAAGTGCCAGTACGCAGTCTGTGAGGCTCATGCAATGGCACCTGATGGCAGGTGTTTGCTTGACCTTAGGAATATGGAGAGTAAGGAGAGGGATATTATTGAGGAGGCTAAGAAGCTCGATAAGCAAGCCTCGGTAATTAATAGGCATTTAAAGAAGCTTGGCCTTAAGGACTACATGTAGGTCTACAATGTTAAAAATAATTATCTTAACTGCAGGTTTAGGGGAGAGATTAAGACCACTCACTTACTTGGTTCCTAAGCCATACTTACCACTTCGTGATGGATTAATAATTGAGCATATACTGAGTTGGATTAAATCACAGGATTTGCATTATGATGACCTCATCATAGTGACAGCATACATGACGGATAAGATACTTTCGTTATTGGGTAATGCCATGCGCAATATTAGATTTGTTACAGCAGACCAATTACTTGGTACTGCTGGGCAGTTATGGTACGTGAGAGAATTAGTTAATGATGATGATGATGTTATCATAATAAATGGCGATGTATTAACTGATGCATCTCTTATAAAAGCCCTTGAATACCATAAGTCAAATAATGCAGATATAACGATAATCTCAATAAATTATAAGCTAACTGCTAGGTATGGAGTACTTGATATTGGTCCTAATGGCGAGTTCAGAGGATGGCTTGAGAAACCCACCATTACATTACCAATAGTCACTGGCATATACATATTGAGAGGTTCATTGATTAAAAGATTGAATAAAGAAAGGCTCGACATGAATAAGTACATCGAGACTTTACGGCAGATGGGCTTGAAAATAATTGTTTATTTAATGGATGGTAATTATATAGACCTTGGAGTGCCTCAGGATTATTTGAATTCATTAGTAACATGACCATGGATCGTTAGATCATTGAACGCAACATATTTAAGCAATTAAAATACAGGGATTATTAATAATGTCTAGGGCTGTTTGTCCAGGACTTGAAAGGACAGCGAGCGGGTACGTATGTACATATGCACAGAGACCAATTAACCCATTCCAGTGGTACTGCTTTGGTGATTATTTTGAGTGCCCAATATACGTACAATACACAAAGACCAAGGGCGCGCAGGTCAAAGCCGAGACCAAGCCTTCACAAACTGTTCAACCGCTACAACAGCAGACCCAGCAACAGTCACAGCAACAAGTAGTTACGATCCCCGTCACCGCAACAACCACGCGTGTTGAGTCCATGGGAGATGCTGAGGATGAGTTAATTAAGAACAGTGAATCAATAATATCTAAGTTTGAAGGAAGTGCTAAGACTCTTAATGATAAGTGGAAGGATTATGAAGGCTCTGTACAATCAACTAGACAGAATTGGGAGACTGAGAAGGCAAAGCTTAAGAGGTATATGGTTATTCTTGAGAGGATTCGTAATAAGTATAGCGAGGATCTTAAGGAGGTAGAACTTAGGAGAGGTATGGGCTTGATAAACGATGAAACCTATAATAAACTTAAGGATAATATTCAGAAGAAACTTGATAGGATTAGTGATAAGCTTAAGGAATTGAATGCTAGGTACCAAGAAGTTGAAACAACAATAAACCAGCACTATAAGAGGTTGTTAATGACCACAGTAACGCCTGAGATCAGTAAGCTTAAGCTCTCCCTAGCGAAGCTTGAGGAGATGTATAGGGATGGTAAGATCAGTAAGGAGGTTTATGAGAAGCTGAAGGCCGAGATTGAGGGGGTGATATCATGAGCGAAGATATGCTGAAAATATACGAGGAACTACTTAAGCAAATCAATAGGACCTATGATGACTACACCGAACAAATAAAGCGTTTAAACAGCATGTGGTCTGACTATAAGACTGCCGTTGGTAGTGTTAAGAGAAATTGGGATGTTGATAATATATTACTAGCACTTAGGATTAATGAGCTTAAGGCTAGTATTGACTCAATACGCGAGGAACTCGACATGCTTAAGGTTAAGAAGGAACTTGGGCTCATTGACGATGAGGAGTACTCAAAATCATCTGCAGAACTAACAGACACACTAACAAAGTTAACCAATATGTATGAAGATGTTAAGTCCAAGATTGATGAGATTGATAGGGGTATTAAGGAACACTGGTTTAGGTCAATGGACGTCACAACACTAACCACTGACCAGGTTGATAGCATGATAAAGGAGCTTGAGGATAGTAGGGCTAAGGGTGAAATACCCGATGATGTGTACACTAGAGTCAAGGCTGACCTAGAACTTGTAAAAAGAGTTGTTCAAGCATTAGCGCTGATAAAGACCGAGTCTAAGGCCTAACCGAAGTAAATATATTACGGAAATAATTTTAAATCATGCATTATTAGTTGTTGAATTAATTCTGTGGATTTTAACGGCCTCCCTATATGACCTTATAATGCCGTATACTCCAATTATACCCACTACTGAGATAACAAGTAGAAAGCCTATATCTATTGCATTGAGGTTCGGTATTGGTATTCCAGTACTTATTGCCCATGCATCAATCTGTGGTAGGAAGATTATCAATAGGCCAACCAGGGCGAACACAATACCACCATAATAAAGCGTAATACCTGCCGTCTTCCTACCCACGTATTTAACCTCCTCCTCAGTGAATTTTTTAGCCCTTAATAATCCACCAAAGAATGCGCCTAGTATTATTTGCATTAACATGGTGCCTATTCCAAACATTAAACCAGGTAGTGGTGCGTACCATATGTTCGGCATCTCTGGGGCGAGTACGAACGTTATTATTGAAGCGTAAGCGCCAAATCCAAAACCTGCTATTAATCCGTGGATAATAGTCATCTTTATTGGGACCTCCTTAGGATGCGCCTCATGAAGTGGTATTCTTCTGGCTTCATTTGTATGGTGTTGATGACCGCCCAGCAATACATCAATCGGTATGTGTATGTACTTACCTCTCAATATGTATGAACCAGCTATGGCCATAACCAGGCCAACCATGAAGTAAACCGGCCCATCAAGGTTATACTTCATGTAAAAGTAGGCAAGTCCTATATAACCTAGCGTAGTTAACAAGGCCCTCTGTATCGTGAAACCTAGCGAGAATAGGAAACCTGCCCTCATACCTCCCTTTGTACTATACTCACCAACTGCGTAGCTGAAGGTAATTGGCCATGTATGTTCATCGGGTGTTATTCCATGAAGCATCCCTAGAAATAGAGATACTATTAATATTTCAGTCACAGTTAATTGTCCCGATGGATGAAGTAGGAAGTTTAGGTTAAATGCCCCAAGTCCAAGTAATACTGCCACAGTTGTTAGTAATGCCAGGTTGCTTATCATTGTTAAGCCAATTCGTGAGATCATATTCATTAGGGCTACCCTAAAGTTAGGATTAATAAACCTTTCTTGGACAGTTAGTTTTATAAATTTGATATCGGATTTGCTATCGAATTAGAGCATGATTGAAGATAGATTAATTAATGATTCCCAGGATAAAGAAGTAGGAATGAGAAGCTTATTTATGTATATGAGAAATGAGAAGACAAGAGTTGCATTATCTTCATTACTAGCGTCAGTGCTAATAACCGCGATGAACATCACTGCGTGGTTGCTTACGAATTCCCTAGCCGTTCTTGCTGAGGTAATGCATACATTCCTGGATATCTTAGTGACGACAATAACACTAGTCGCAGTTAGTGTTGGTTCTAAGCCACCTGATAGGGAGCATCCTTTTGGTCATGGTAAGGCCGAGAGCATTGGCGGACTCTTTGGTTCCTTATTCATAATCGTGACCGGTATACTCATTGGTTATGAGAGCGCTGAGCGCATAATAATGAGGACGCCGTTTAGCCCTGACGTTATTGCAATAATTGTTATGGCAATAGCAATAGTTATTGATGCGAATAGGTCGAGGGTATTAAGGAGAACAGCAACTAAGTGGAATAGTAGGGCCCTTGAGGCCGATTCCTATCATTTCCTGAGTGACGTCGCTATTGAGGTTTCCGTTGTTGCCCTTATGATCACCGGTTTATTAATGGAGAGACTAAGCATTGGCTTATTCGATAGATGGGGTACCTTGCTTGATGCCATGGTTGCCTTTGGAATAGTCATTTACTTCTCAGTAATCGGTGTACGTATAATGAGGACCTCAATTGATGAGCTAATGGATAGAACATCTGAGGACCTCACTAGGAGGGTCGCCAATATTATTAAGTCTGTGCCTGGCGTTATATCTGTAAAGAATGTTAGGGCTAGGAGGACAGGTTCCATGGCTCATATAGAGGTAACAATAGGTGTCTCCGATCACTTAAGTATTTCTGAGGCCCATGATATTGCTGATAATGTAGAATCCGCCATAAAACATGAAATTGATTCATCAATTGTTATGGTTCATGTAGAACCTGAGCTTCGTGAAAAGGTGGAAAAGGTGCTTGCCAGTATTAGGGATCCATTAATCATTAATATTCATGAACTAAATATAATAGATTCTCCAAATAATGATATCATAGTTAGTATGCACGTAGTTGTTAAAAGCAATACTAAGTTAAGTGATATTAGTAAGGTCATAAGCGAAATAGAGAGTAAGATAAGGCAGGTAATACCCAATGCCAAGGTTTGGATACACTTAGAACCTGATAAGAAGATCATTAACATCGATGAAGTAAAGAGGGTGGCTGAAAATATTAGTTCTAAGTATGGTGGGCGTGTGGGTGATATTCGTATTATCAATATTGAAGGCGTAAACATTATGCAGATACTTGTGTATTTGCCGCAAAGCATGAGCATTGTTGAGGCACATGATGTTGCCACTGAAATAGAGGGAGAAATAGCCAAGATCTATAGTATGCCCCACCATGTTACTGTTTCGGTGCTGCCTGATACCAAAGCCTTATAACCCATTAGTTCCATAATGGATGCGATCAATAGTGCGTAAAGAATTAGTATTCACGTTTAATAACATGGATGAGGCATTAATGTTCATAGAGATGATTACGAATAAGATTAAGAGTAAGGAGATACTTATTCGTTATGATACTGGTAGTGGAATTAGGGTTTGGGTTTCAATACAGGGTGAGCCTCATGAGATCGAGCTCTATATCACGGAGATTAAGAGACTATATAATGATATTAAGTTAATGAGGGGTAAATTTGGTGTTCGTACTTACGATATATCCTTCATACTCAGTAAGGCAAGGCTTAGTGCTGCCATACCCATTGACCTAATAATTGATTTACTCCATATTAAGGGTATAAATGCGGAGCTTGAGGGTTCTAGGATAAAGGTTGTGGGTAATGTTAAGCTTGAGGATTTAATTAGTACTGCCGAGGGAATCTCCAGGATTTATAATGAAATGATTGATATGGAAATATCAGCACAGGCAAAGAGAGTAATTGCACTTTACTCAATGTTGTTAAATAAGGATGTTAAGGACAGTATTAAGGAGTTACTTAATAATGGGTTATTATCTAAGTATGGAGACACAGAAATGCTTGTACTATCAATGGACTATAAACATGCCTTATCCAAACTCCAGGAAATGATAGAGAATGAGAGAAACACAAATTAAGGGTCTTATTTAATACTGGCATTACATAATGAGCGGTAATGAGTATTTCGAGGTTAAGGAACTGACTAAGCAAATAATTCAGCAGTACGTGATGAATCAATATCCCTGGGGAATAATAACAAGGCCATTAACACCAGTAGCATTAATGATATTATCAATAACATACATAATAACAATAACGACACTTATACTAAGCTTCATACAAATAGTAGTATTAGTGAGATATAGCATGGCGAGTTTAAGGTATGTTAAGGCCTATAGAAGGAACAATTTAAGTATCAAAAATATACCAGTGCACAAATTACCCTTTGTATCCATATTAATACCTATAAAGAACGAGAACGTATTAACAATAAAAAGAAACCTAGAGAACATAGCATCACTTAATTATCCCAGGGAATTACTTGAAGTGCTATACATAAGTGATGACCCTGAATATTACGTAAATGGGCTCACTAAGATAATAGGCTCTATGATGCATAAGTTGGGCGTAAACGCTAGGATAATACGTAGGGTAAATAATACTGGTTATAAGGGCGGTGCCCTAAATTATGGGATTAAGCATGCTAAAGGTGATGTTATTGCTGTGTTTGATGTTGATACAATAATGCCTAGTGATTACTTAATGAAGGCTGTGAATGCGTTATTGAACGGTTATGATGCGATCACTGCTGTGTGGAAGGGTTATTACACGGTTGATAATGTTATTTCAAGGCTTTTGAAGTTCATGTATGACGTTTACAATGAAGTTTTCATAAGAGGTAGGTTCCTTAGTGGTGGTTTCCCAGCCATAACCGGTAATAACTTAGTGATCTGGAGAAAGGTATTATATTCTGTTAACGGCTTTTGCGAATGCACTGGTGAGGATCTTGATCTTAGTATAAAGTTGAGGTCGAGAGGGTATAAAGTTGGGCTAATAGATTCTGATGTTTACTGTGAGGTACCATATACATACCCATCATTTAAGAAACAATTTAGCAGGTGGTTATTTAATAGTATATGGAATATGAAACATAACCTGAGTTTACTAATTACGTCTAATAAGACCACATTTTGGGAGAAGATTGATGGCTTGCTTTGGATGCTACAGTTTCCAAGCATGTCCTTTGCTGCATTATCAATTTTAGTAACAGTAATACTCTCAATAATAGGCGTTTTGGTACCACCAATATCAATACTATTTCTCGAGGCCATAAACGCAATCATCGTAATACCGCTAACCATAATCCTAATACTAATTAGTAGGCGTGTAGGTTATGGAATGTGGGACTTCATAACAAATGCCGTAAGGTCGGTACTACTTACGATACTTATGTCATTCCCAATGCTTGCATACTCAATAGAGTCATTATTAATTGATGAGTGGGAGTGGGTACCAACACCTAAGGGACAGTTAACCCATAGTTATTCCTTCCTAAAGGATTTAATTCATGAGCTATTGATTATTCTAGTACTTATTGCAGTGATGATTACTCTGGTATTAAGTAACCAGGTATTAACAACACTATACATAGCAAGTATATTGGCTATTCTCCTATACGGGTTTAAGCTAATAATACCGCACAGGTACTAGTGAAAATCACAATAAGGTATATGAAATAAAGGGTTCTAGCATTATCTCAATAGCATGGGCAATACGTATGATGCTATTATAGTTGGTGCTGGTCCTGCCGGTTCTATGGCTGCTTACGTAGCAGCAAGACTTGGATTAAGGGTATTAGTTATTGATAGATTTCGTTTTCCAAGAATGAAACCCTGTGGTGGCGGATTAACTCAGAAATCTGTAATTTTATTGAGGAGTTTCGGTATTGACTTAAACAGTGTCATTAGGAATACATGTAATAGAGTGGTTATTATTAATAATGCAGGTTCCTTCATCATTACCGACAATGAACCAATAATAAGTGTAGTTTCCAGAGATGAATTCGATAATTATCTATTATCCAATGCCCTAGAGAAGGGTGCTGATTACGTTAATGATAGAATAATTGGGATTAATAATGGTAATGATTACGTTAGTGTTACGGGTATGAATAATTCATACATCGGCAAATACGTAATTGCAGCAGATGGTGTTAATTCCATAATTGCCAAGAGCCTTGGTAATAATATACGGAGAAATAACGCAATGGCGTTCATGACAATAGCACGTGGGAGCTACCATAATGATTTATGTATTATAGATATGACAAGAATGAAATGGGGTTATTCATGGGTATTTCCAAGAGGTGATAATGAATATGATGTTGGTATTGGCTCAATACGTTGGGCTAATTATAAAACCCAACTCATTAAGTACGTACATGATATAGGACTAAGAGAAGGTGCAGTACTTGGCCATCCCATCCCAATTAAGCCTCGTGAGAATATAATCTCCAAACGCATAGCCTTAATTGGTGATGCAGGTGGATTTGCCGACCCAACTACAGGCGAGGGCATTTTCTATGCCATGTATAGCGGTGCATTAGCAGCACTAGCACTAAGGTATTCAAGTAACCCTGCAGAATTTGCAAATAATTATTTGGGAAGTATCGAACCATTAATTAAGAACCTATCATTGGCTTATTACTTATCGTTAGGCGCTTATGGAGTTGATCATTTAGTAATGGGAAGACTAGGAATAAGTGCATTTTCCATGTCAAATACTAAGAAATTGATCAAGAGAATAATGAGGGGAAATATATGGTATTATCGAGTACCAGCATCCATTATTAAATTCTCCTTAATAAATGGCCCGAAAATAATACTTAGAAAGACATTACACGGATAATTTTAATAAAAACCCTTTATAGGGGGAATTTCACTCCTCCGATTCTTCCTCAAATTCCTCGGTTCCGGCCTCCTCAGCACTTTCCTGAGACGTCTCAGCTCCTTCCTGTGTTATCTCAGCTACAGCATACGATCTACCTACCCTAGTTATCTTAACCTTAACCTTATCCCCCGGTTTTGTATTAGGCACAAAGATCACGAAACCCTTCACCCTAGCTATACCATCGCCTCTCTTAGATGTCTCCACTATGCTTACCTCTATTACATCACCAACATTTACTGGCTTAGGACCTCTTGGACCTCTACCCCTACCTCTTTGGAAACTTCTCCTTCTTGGTCTCTCGGACTCGGACGTAGTAACCGCCTTACAACACTAATGGGGAAAACCCCTTTATAAATCATTCTGATACAATAATATTTAAATCACTCCCAAGTATAAGAACGCGTGTGATGACCACCTCTGATTAGGATTCATGACTGAGCCAAGCCCCAGACTGAGTAATTAGTAATGAATAATTAAGGTAAGAAACAGTGTTAAACTGCGCGTATGGATACTACGAGGAAACATCAATAATACTGAGCGAGCCACCATCAATTAGCACCATGTGGGGCTTTGTACCATTATATGGACCGGCTCTCGAAGTGAATATTGTTAAGACCTTATTTCCATGGTTCCACTTGTAGCCTTGTGGTGTATATTCATGTCCTCGAATCACCATCTTTAATCCACTATTATTAAGGAAATTCTCTGTTAATACAGGCCCGAATACGTATGTTCCTGGGCCTCTAATAATGTTTTGTTCGTAATACTTAACATCATCAGATGGATCATTCCATAACAGTTGAAATGTTATTTCATTACTAGGTATTTCATCAGGCTTTGGAAGCTTGGCGATACTATCAATACTCACGTTATTTATCGGTAAACCCCCATGAACTAGGAAGTACTTATCATTGAGAACTGCTGAGATTGGCATTTGTGAGAATACGTCCTTTAGCCTATCATAAATGGAATCGCCATCCCTAGGGCCAAACTTCCTTAGTAATTCCATGTAGAAGCCGTATTCATAATTAGTCAATGGCGATTCATGATTACCCCTTAATAGTATAGCCCTATGTTCAAGGAACAACTTTAATGCGAGGTATAGCGTCTCGATCTGGTGCTCGCCTCTATCTACATAATCTCCAAGCATTATGTATGTCCATTTATCTGGTGAGAACCTATCCATTACTCGTAATAATGTATCAAAATCGCCATGTAGATCACCAATAATTATGGCTTTACTCGTCGTAATCCTAAGTAACGACTCATGGGTACTGAATTCATCATATATTCTATTAAGATTTTCCTTAAGGAATTCCTTAATTACTAAAGGGTCCACGTATTAACATGAGTAATTATAAATTTAAATAAGTTATACCTGAATTCTAAGGAGGCCTTCATTAACGTAATTATGGCTAAAATCAGTTGATAAGTTTTTAAATTTTAATTTCAATCATTAATAAAATGAATGCGCTTGAGATATTGGTAAGGATTAAGAAGATAGTTGGGGATATGGTTAAGGAGGCCTTCATAGTTAAGGCCATTAGAGAGAGTTCAATAATGTCATTAAGCACTGAGGATGTAATTAGCCTATATCCATATAATGCCTATGATTACCGAGTCGACGGGAAAAACCTGGATTATATAATTATGGAGGATTCAGTGGCACTCCTTGCTGACTTGGCAAAGATAAATAATTGGTCAATCGATAATATTAAATACGCGGAATTCAATGACTGCATATCAATAAGTGTTAATGAGGGTATACTCTCGGTGACTTGTAAGGATAAATCGATACGAGATGGCGAGAGGATAGCATATATTGATAAAACGTTAATGAGGAAGTATGGCATTGATATTAAGGTTAAGAATATCAATGGTGAAATGTTAATACCATTAGAGAAGATGTTTGAGAACCCAACAAGCATAGTTGTGGAGAGCCTAATAGCACTTCCTGTATACTTCGTAATAAATCCAACGCACCTAGGACTCGACATTATTGCGGATAGCTATATATACCTATTAACCAAGGGCTTGAATAGGGTGCCTACGAATACCGACGCTGCTGAGTACCTTATAAGTAATAATAAATTGAATGATAACTATATCAAGGCTTATGTATTAAAGGAAGACATTGAAACCTTAAGGGAGTATTTCGATATCAAGACTGATGAGAAAGGTGGCATGATTGAGTATTCAATAAATGGTGAACACGCACTCACATCATCAGTAATCCAGGGAAGCATTAATCCGGATCTCCTTAAAATATCCTGGATTGACCCAGAAATATTTAAGATTAATGGCATTGGTATAAATCTAATTGACCTAGGAAGCACAAACATACTTGATTGCTCTGAAATCCTTATCGAGAGAATGAAGGAGGAATTTCGTGGGATACTATAACACAACACTATTACTATCATTAAGAACCTTATCAACCACTGAATTCTCATTATTACCCCACTTCCTGAAATTCCTCAGAACCATGCCTGGAGTCTTCACAATGGGTTTAACATAACTAATACCTATTTTTTGGGCGAACATCTTTATGTCGTCATCACGATACTCAATAGCTATCCTTGACGCATTACGTAGAAACCTTACTAATGGCTCAAGTAATTCTAACTCATTACCAACAAGCAAGGGTATCGTTAATGTGACGACTACCGTACCGTTAAAATCCAGGATCTTGTTAATGAATCCCTGGGCAATCCTAGGTACTGTGAATGCTGCATCAATATCATCAATAAGTAAGACCCTCGCATTTAGGTCATTATGGCAATCAACAAGTTTTATGGACCTAAGGCCAAGCTCATTATAGGCATTTACATAGGTTACAGGTATTCCTAACTTCCTTAACCTATTCATTATTGCTAATAATGCGGTGGTTTTACCACTGCCAGTCTCACCCATTATGATCAATTTCTTCTCATTACTCATTACCCTACCTACGGCCCAATTAATGACCTCCTTAATAGACGAACCAACGAGAGAATCTTCATCAACTTTCCCACAATTAATTACGTAATCATACATCAATTATCATTAAATCTACGAAATAAAATTACCATATACTTACAATAATTGATAATGCGTAGAAAATACGTAAGTAATATTGCTAGAGAACGAGGAACTAGGTTTTTAAGTACCGTGAACTCTCTATACGTGTCATTCATAGAATACAATGGCGTATTCTATAGGCTTCTACATCCAAGACCCACAATCCTACTGATTACGTTATGCCCAGGTGATAGGGTGAATATAATGCCCGCCAGCTGGAATTTACCAATATCAGAGGAACCGCCAACAATTGGGGTGACTGTTTATAGGGAGACATTCACGTATCAATGCCTTAATTACCACCCTGAGGCCACGATTAATGTGCCAAGCATTAAGCATATTGACTTAATTTATCAACTTGGTTCCGTCTCAGGTAGGGACGTGGATAAGATAAGAGAATTTAAGGTACAGTTAATACCGAGTGATATCGTTAAGGCACCGACCTGGAGGGATGCGATTGCCGCGTATGAGGTGAGGGTTATGAATAGGCTAGATGTTGGTGAAAGTACGCTCTTTGTCTTTGAAGTATTGAAAGTTAAAGTGAAAACTGGAATTGCTGATGAGTGGAGCATAGACTTCAGTAAGACAAACATACCACTCCATGGGGCTGGCAGGGTATTCCATAGGGTTGATCCAAGGAAGGTGTTTGCCAAGAAATCCCTTAAATAAAATGGCATTAACGTTATAGCGAATGTCACTTAAAATTGCGGTTGTTGGGTGTAGAGGATTTGGCAAGATTCACTTAAATGCACTATCAAAACTTCGTGATAAGTATGGGCTGGAGGTTTACGTGTTTAGTAGGGCTGAGGAGTACGCGAGGGATTGCCATAGGGAGTATGACACCAGCGGCTACTTCATGAGGTATAGCGATGTATTGAGGTCTGACGTAGACATAATAGACCTTGTGGTTAGTCATGACGCCCACATGCCCATGAGCATAGCGGCTCTCGAGGCTGGTAAGCACGTGATGCTTGAGAAGCCGATAGCAAGGACGATCGAGGAGGCAGTAGGTATAATTAATGTTGCTAGGTCCAGTGGTAGGAAATTCATGGTTCTTGAGAATCATTATTTCGATCCGTCAGTATGGAAGGCCAAGGAACTTATGGGTAAGTTAGGTAAGATCTCGATGATTATTGTTAGGAAGCTTCAGTTTAATTCACCGGGTGGTTGGAGGAGAATTAGGAGATTGATGGGTGGTGGTGCGCTTATTGACGGTGGTATTCACTATATTGATACCTTACTCAACCTTGGTGGTGATTATACCGGGGTTAAGTCAATATGCACATGCGGCTTTGCCGGGCTTGAGGGTGAAGACACCAGCGTATCAATATTTAAGTTTAAAAATGGTGCTGTGGGGACCTTGCTTTATTCCTGGTCATCGCCGGGTGGTGATAGGGCACCCGCTTTCGAGGTTTATGGTGAACGTGGCTTCATAATGGAGGACCCAGATAGTCGTGTTCCTGGTAAGCCATACGGTGATTTAGTAATTAGTATTGATGAGAAGCGGGAGAAGGTCATTGTTGAGAAGGTAAATGTGATTGAGAGGGAGATTGAGCTCTTCATACAGTCAGTCATTAATAATGCCGACGTCCCAATGCCCCCTGAAATTGCACTACGTGATTTGAGAGCAGTATTGGATGCGTATAAGGACTGCGGAGAATTAGGTGTGAGTTCTCAGCCAGTTTAGTACGTCCTCATAAACCACATTCCTACTCAACTCATTTAGTATTTCGTGGTACATCCCATCATAGATCTTCATAGCCTTATCACTAACCCTCAACCTACTGAATACCTCCTGGGTGGCCCTTGGTGGTACCACCCTATCCTCACCACCATGCATCATCATTATGGGTACCGATATGTTATCGATATACTTCCAAACGTTCCTTGATGCCCTGACAAGCTCATACAGAATCCTGACAGTTGGCTTTTTAAAGACGAGGGGGTCACTTACGTATTCCTCAACGACCTTCTTATCATGAGTCAGGAACTCAGGGTTTATCGGTAGGTTTAGTCTATACCTTGGTGATAACGCATTGAGTAGTGATAGCATGAACCAGGAACCAGCGCTAACATTGACTATTGCAGCGGCTCCGCTTGTCACCGCTGCGCGAATTCCCTTACCAATCCTACCTAAGTAGTGAAGCACTATTAAGCCACCCATTGAATGCCCAAGTAGGAATGCCGAGTTGAAGCCCGTCCTCTTGAGCATTAACTCTATGAATTCCTCCAGGTCATTTAGGAATAGGTCGAAGTTATCCACGTAACCAAGGTCCTTGGGACTTGCCGTTAATCCATGACCCCTCAGGTCCTGCATGCACAGTGAGTACCCATTGCTTGATAGGTAATTACCGAAGTCATTATACCTACTGCTGTGCTCTGCGAAGCCGTGAACCCCAATCACGAGACCCAGCGGTTTATCCGCTAACCAACACCTATAATACGCATTAATGCCCGTGCTCAGTGAAATCCTATCCTCAATCCTCTGAGTCATGAATATAGCCTATATTACCTGCTTTTAAGTTTACGAAATACATAAACTACTTACCTCAATAGGCATTCTATAAATCCATGAATAGTATCCTCAGAAATCCTCTTAACCAATGAGTCGATGCTTACAAACCTGCTCATCATCTGAAGTAACCTGCCCAGGCCTGCAGTGGCGTCCCAATCAATTCGAGAATCATTACCTGACCCACTAATCCTTATAGTCAATAATATACTTATTGCGCTACCCGCGGCCCTACCATCAACCCTATACCTAACCTCGTTACCTGACTGATTAATTAATTCAATGGTTGCGTCCGTGGTTATCCTCCTCAACTCGGCAATGGGGACTTCATTACCCAGGTCAACCCTAAACCTGGCCTTAACTCTATCCTTACTAAGCACCTCATAATTAATGATGTTAGGTATACAGGTTATTGCCCTAGGCAAATCAGTTATGAAGTTTAGGACTTCATTTGGTGACTTACTTACTGTAAATGAACCACTATAATGTAACTCGCTCGACATCAGGACCACCCAATCAATAACCTACTCCTATGGGCAATGTGTTGGAGTATTAACGATAATGACGCTATTAAGCCCCTCTCCTCATCAACGCTTCCCCTAAATGACTTGATAATTGAAACTACCTCCTGATCCAAATCCTTAATATCAATGCTTAAGTTGGATCCAAACAATGTGTAATCCCTAGTTCTTGATGCCTTATTAATACCCAGTACCCTGGAAACCTCGTCAGCAAGTTTCTCACCAACCAACCTACCCGTTGTGAACTTACCACCGATGACCGAGACAAGGTTCCCTGGCTTATCATGCCTCACAACCATGAAGTCCCTGGTGGCCTCCCTCCCAGTAGCCCCAGGTATACTTATTAACGGCCTAACAGATGCATAGGCCCTAACAATGGGTTCCCTCGTTAATGCAGGAACCATTTGAGAACCCTCTGACGTTAGAAAATCAATGTCATCCTTAGCTATTGTTAGGTTGTCTGGATCCTCTATGATTACTGCCGTGGTTCCCATAATCGATACCGAACCATACGGCACTAGTATGTCACCATCTGATGGAGGTCTCATCCTATTAATGACCCTCCTCGTCAATCTATGCCTATAAACCACCATAACGCCCATCGTGGGCATTATATCAACGTTTATACCAGCCATACCAGCAATACGCCCAGCCCAGGGACCAGCCGCATTAACAAAAACCCTTGCATCAACATGCTTAACATCACCCTTAACATTATCCTTAACCCTCACATTCGTTATCTCATTACCGTTAATATCGAAGCCCACGACCTCAGCACCCTGAATTATCAATGTACCTTCAATGTACGCCGATATAGCCGCACTCATTAGTAATTCCCTCGCATAGACTACCTTATCAGGAACCTCAATCACCGCCTTAACCTCAGGGTTCAGGTTAGGCTCCTCCCTAATCGCTTCCTTAACGTCAACAATCTTATAATCAATATTAGCCCTCCTCAAACCACTGATGAATTCGTCCTGGAAATCCAGGTCATCATTAGTAATTGCCACGAAGTAACCACCAGCATCATCAACCACGTGAGGCGCTATCCTGGCAATGACCCTATTCTCCTCCGCACACTCAACCGCAGACTTAGGATCAGTAACCACGTACCTAGCACCACTATGTAGTAAACCATGCATCCTACCCGACGTCCCACCACCAATGACCCCCCTCTCAAGCAACACCACCTTAAGTCCCCTAAGGGCTAAGTCCAACGCCGTGAATACACCATTAACTCCACCACCGATTACGGCTACATCAAACTCCATTGTTAAATCACCTTACCAACTCTAACAACGCGCAAAATCCTGTCCGGGTAATTACTCGTAATATCATCGACACCCATATTAACGAGACGCCTTGCCTCCTCCTCATCATTCACAGTCCAGGCGCCAACCTTTAGACCAAGCCTATGCGCTAACTCAATACCCTTCTCATCAATTAAGTCATGAGATGCATGTAGCCATTGTGCATTTAATTTCCTAGCAATGTCAATGAACCAGGTAATCCTACCAATAAATATTATACCAATCTCTATGTCCTTATCAATAGACCTAACATTGTTTAAGGCATCAAAGTCAAAGGAAATAACCTGGGCATCCACACCATACTTCCTAATTAACTCAACGACCTTCCTCTCAATGCCAGGGTAATAATCACTACCACGCTTAATCTCAACCTTATACTTAACCCTCCTACCAAACTCCCTAAATACCTCCTCAAGTGTTGGAATAGTAACACCACGCCACTTACCACCAAACCTGGCACTGGCGTCGAGCTTCTTAATCTCAGCCAAGGTTAAGTCCTTAACATAACCACTTCCATTTGTCGTCCTATCAACCGTGAAGTCATGAATGACAACAACCTCTCCATCCCTAGTCATGTGAATATCGAGCTCAACACCATCAACGCCCATGTCAATGGCCATCCTAAACGAGGACAATGTATTCTCAGGTGCATAACCCATGGCGCCCCTATGCCCAAAGACTAAAACCATAGTCTTTCGTTTTAACCTAAGTAATTATAGCAATTAAACATTACTAGTGTCTCTCGATACTTGGAATTTCAAGCCTCGGATGTAAACTCGGCGCCCTAGTCCTAGCTATTGCTATTAATTCAAGAGGAATACCCTTAGTTTCTGGCGTAAAAAATATCGTGAAAATAAACGCAATAAATGTAATAGCAAATAGGAATTCAAAGAATGTTAACTTACCAATGGCTAATGCAATGTATGGAAATTCAAAGGCACTTAGGAATGATACGAACCTAGTTATTGCCGTGGCAGAACCCATAGATGTTGACCTTAATTTTGTTGGGAATAGCTCAATTGCATAAAGCCCCATCGTATTTCCTGGGCCTAGATTACCAATACCATACCACAGTATAAGCCCTGTGACACCAATAACTAATGCTAATAATGCAAACGCGCTCTGCCAAATGGCAGCTAAGGCAACGAATAACATGCCAAGGGCTGAGCCGCCGAACCCTATCAACTGTAACCTCCTTCTACCCCAAACGTCATTTAGAAACGCTGCACCCAGGGCGCCTAAGAAGCCGGGTACGTATAACAATGACGAAAGAAGTATAGCTAGTGCCCCCTTAAATCCTAGCATTGCAAGTATTGCGGGTGAGTATAGCCCAAATCCGTAGGAACCAATATCATATAGTATCCATTGTGTCCACACAATGGCCGTTCTCTTAGCAAAATCACCCCTGAATAGCCAGCGCCAATCACCTGGTCTTACCTGGTCCATTAATTTCCTCTCAATTTCTATTAATTTACTCAATTCCTCCTCAGTTAAGCCGGTAACTACAGAAAGTCTCTTTGCCTCTGTAACAGCATCCTCAGTACCCTGTACAGCGACTCTCCATCTCGAAGACTCAGGCATGCTAGCCCTTAGCACTACAGTAATTAGTGCTGGTATGGCGCCAAGGCCAAGAGCCCAGCGCCACCCAATAATGGGGTTCCAAATATAGAGATAATACCCGATTAAGAAAGAAACCAGCGCTCCAATACTCCAGAAGGACCAAACCCAGCCATAGCCCATACCCCTCCTACCCGTTGGATACATCTCAGTAGCGTACACAGGACTCAGTGAATAATCAGCACCAACGCCCCAACCAACAAAGAATCTAAAAATAATTAATTGAATTATATCATTAGCAATCGCACTAAGTATGGCAAATATTACGAAAAACAACAAATCCCAGACATATAAGTACCTACGACCGAGTCTATCAGAATAATGACCGAAAATTATTGCACCAACCATAGCACCCAACAACGCCGCACCACTCACAAAACCCAGTTCCAGGCTCGTGTAATGCCAGAACTTAAACTGAAGAAGGGCATAAGTGAAGACGCTGATCACGCTAAGATCATAACCATCTAAAAAATAACCCATTGCCGATAAAACCGTATATGTACTTCTTTTAGGTAATCCCTGACTATTCATACGGAAAAAATTAATAAACATTATTTTTAAATGTTATCTTTATTCATTTAATTTATTATAACTTCTCCTTAGGTTATCTTTACTATAAATAAAAATGACATAGCTATATAATTACCTTATATTTTATATTTTCTATCTATAATCCATAAGCCCATGGAACTTCCTTAGCCCAGCCCAGGGCTCTTTGTACGGCCGCCCTCCAGCCCCTGTACAACCGCTCTCTCGTTTCTATGTCCATCCTCGGCTTAAATACCCTGTCCAATTTCCAGTTCTTGGCAATTTCATCCAGGTTTTTCCAAAGACCAATCGCTAAACCCGCAAGGTAAGCTGCGCCCAGCGATGTTGTTTCGAAGATCACTGGTCTCCAGACTTCAATACCCGTTATGTCAGCTTGGAACTGCATTAGGAAGTTATTCCTAGCGGCACCGCCATCAACCTTAATCCTGGGTATTTTAATTCCCGTATCGCTCACCATGGCCTCAAGAACATCCCTGTTTAGGTACGCTATTGCCTCAAGGACAGCCCTGGCAATGTGCTTCCTCTCTGTACCACGTGTAATGCCTATTATAAGCCCACGGGCATGTTGGTCCCAATACGGCGCACCAAGTCCCGTGAATGCTGGTACAAAGTAAACGCCACCGGTATCGGGGGCTGAGACTGCCAATGGCTCTATCTCGTCAGAAACCTCTATTATCTTAAGACCATCCCTCAACCACTGTACGGCAGCTCCAGTGATGAATATACTACCCTCAAGTGCGTACTCTGCCTTGCCTTCTTCAATGGAGTAATAAACAGTGGTTAATAGATTTGCCCTAGATCTTACTGGTGTATCCCCAATATTCATTAGTATGAAGTTCCCAGTACCGTAAGTCGACTTAACCTCACCAACCTCAAAACCAACTTGGCCAAAGAGAGCTGCTTGTTGATCACCAGCATCGCCACAAACCGGAATATTCACGCCACCAAGTAGTTGAGAAACCTCAGGGCCCGTGTAACCGTATATCCTACTATCGCTTGATGGTCTTGGCAAGGGTAGTATGTCTCGAGGAATCTTACCCTCAATCTCAAGCAATTCATCATCCCAGTCAAGCTTATGGATGTTAAATATCATGGTCCTGGACGCATTACTATAGTCAGTAACATGTGCACCGCCTCTCTCGGGCGTTAGCACGTCCTTATTACTCCTAGTTAGGTTCCAAATTAACCAAGTATCGATGGTACCAAAGACCACCTCGCCTTTCCTGGCCCTGTCCCTAAGTCCAGGTACATTATCAAGGAGCCACCAAATCTTTGACCCGGAGAAATAAGCATCTGGAACGAGACCTGTCCTCTCCTGAATCACGCCCAGGTAATTCTGCTTTAAATAGTCAACCATAGATGATGTCCTTCTGTCCTGCCAGACAATGGCGTTGTAGACCGGCTGACCATTCCTTGGATCCCAAATAACCGTGGTCTCACGCTGATTAGTTACTCCAATAGCTGCTATTTCCCTTGGGTCAACCTTCGTGAACTCAAGGACCTCCTTAATCACTAACCTAGTCTTCTCCCAAATCTCCATCGGATTATGCTCAACCCAGGCAGGTTTTGGGTAAACCTGGGAATGCTCGTGGTATGCATAGCCTATTATTGAGCCATTGTGAGAAGTTAAGGCAGCCCTCGTACCAGTGGTCCCTTGATCAATAACCAATATAAACCTCTTCTCCTGCGTCATGACTTAATTAGTGATTCATGGTATTTAGGATTTACTGAATAGATACTATTTATTAATATTGGAATAATTTTGTAAACCGTGGAGATTGGGCATTTCACGTGGTTACGGACACACAGGGCTAAGTACGATGTATCAAGTAGTGGTGTTAAGCCAATACAACTGGACGAGATAATAAAACTTGGTGAAGCGAGTAATTTCATTGAGGATTTAATGAGTATTTATGGTGTTGATAGGAGGAATTTAGCAATTACCCATGGTACACAGGAGGGTAACTTCGCCGCTTTAACCGCATTGAGGGAATTAGGGTTAATTGAGAGAGTAATTACTGTAATACCTGAGTATGAACCAATAAGAGTACTACCGAAGTTCCTTCGTTTAAGGCAAACTGAATTGAACATTAATGAATCATTAACTGAATTATTTAATAATATTGAGAGAGGTTCAGCGCTCTTCTTCTCGAATCCGAACAATCCTCTCGGTACATTTCTGAATAAGAAATTACTTTGGGAGTTAAGTGATGAGTTAAGAAGGAGAAATGCCTATGCTGTAATCGATTCAATATTTCTAGAATTCGTTGAGAATAATCTTAAGGACCTGCCCATGGAGAATATAATCTTCACCTTCAGCACATCAAAGTTCTACACAATGAATGAGATTAAGGTTGGTTGGGTCGTCGGTGATAATGAGATAGTGAAGGAGATTAATGGAATAATTGATCTAGTAAGTCCACTCGTTATCGACTTAAATCTAAAATACGTATCAATACTCCTACGGAATAGGAGTTGGGTTAGGGAAAGGAACCTAGGCATAATAATACCAAATGTAGATACTATGAGAAAGGTGATTAATGAGATTAGTGACTACGTCAGTATTAGTTACGTGGAATACATGCCCATACTCTATATAAGGACCAAATGCCAGGAAATTACAGGAAGCGCATTCGCAAATAAGTTACTAAGTAGGGATATCCTGACAGTACCTGGGCAGTACTTCGGCAAAGATGATGGTATTAGGATTGGGTTAGGGTCGGTTAAGAGAGATATATTTGAGGAAGCAATGAGAATCATAATGAATGCAATCAATGAAGAATGCGGAAGAAGATGAATTGTGTTGGGCTCCATGCCCGACGGATGCCGGTTCACAGGCCCCGCTCCCGCGGGACTCATCGGCACGGGAATCAATAAGAACTAATAACTTCAGCAAATAAGTCTTACTCATGATTCAACATGAATCAATAAAACACCATAGTGCAATGAATATTTAAATTAGTACATGGCAAAGTAAGTATTATGGGATTAAGAATAACGATAATACTAGTGACTGTGATATTCTTAATAATAGCCATAATAATTATCGCTCATCAATTATACACAATAAATACTCACAGTAATCCCCCACCTAATGAAACAAACCGTATTAATAATACAATGATTACACAAGCGATGAAGGATTATAACGGTAGTGGGATTAATTATACAACGATCATGATCGAGAGGGAGACAATGGCTAGAAATAAGCATGTAATTAGGTTATGTAATGGTTAATTGTCAGTGACGGGATTGATCATCAAGGCTCAGTCCCCCGAAAATAAACATCATCCAGAGAAATCTCCGTAAAGGTAGAGCTCATCAGTAATCAGCAAACCCCGCCAGCATCATCGAAATCCACAATTACTAAACCATTAACTATGCAGAAACTTATAAAGATACATCACGCAAAATTCAGCATCAATAATAAACCAAGAATAATTCAATTTTTGGTGCGGGGGGTGGGATTTGAACCCACGCAGGCCTTCGCCAACGGGACCTGAACCCGTCCCCTTTGACCTGGCTCGGGCACCCCCGCAGGTCAATGATTTGTTAACCTTGATTTTTAAGCTTTTATATGTTGATTATTTGTTTATTTTCTCATAGCGTTTAATCTGAGTGAATTATCTATTGAGTGACTTTCTGCTCTGATTCTGAAGGTAATTTATTAGTTAAATAGATAAAATAAGTATTAAGAGTGCATGGAGTAAGTTAAAGAGTGTTGCTAAGATGGAATGATAAATAACGATAATTAATAGAACTTTGCTTAGGAATAAAGATGCTCCTAAGTATTTCGTGCATAAAACCATGAATACAGTAGGATTTAACTTTTGGTTATTTTCCTGGGCATTCTATTCGTGCGAGGAATGCCTCGGTTTTGTATATTCTTCTTCTGTGGTGCCTGTACATGAGTGGTATTGTTATTGTTACCTTATCCAGTATATTCATTGCGCATCCCCAGGAGTTAACCTTAGTGCTTACGTAGTCTAGGGTGCTTAACTTATGTATTGTGTATACTGTATTGCTGTGGTTTATTGCCGTGGCTAGGAATTTAATGTCGAGACCCCTCTCTGACTGTATTCCGAAGGGTGGGTTTTGAAAGGCTACGTTGAACCTACCCGTGATACTTATGCTCCTAACATCACTTGTGATGAAATCCAAGTTACTTAATCCATACTTGCCAGTTGATTCTCTAGCCGTATCTAGAGCTTCAGGGTCTATGTCAATGCATATTACTTGCCTAGCGCCCATTAGTGCCGCGGCTATTGCAAACCTACCTGTACCGCAGCCCAAATCAAGGACCCTAGCGTCAGTTAAGTAATTCCTCATATACGCATCCCAGATAGCTACGGCAACAATGTTCGCATCAGTTATATACTGCTCAAGGTTTAACTTCGGTGATTTATAACCCGGTATACTCTGTATGAGTAATTCGAGATCCCTAAGGCTGTGAATATCAGCATCTCTGACCGTCCTCATTAATCAGCTACCGACGTGTTCATCATAAAGCCTAAATTAAACTCACTCCTCACTATTTAATTCCTCACCAGTGATTAATCTAGTGGGCTTCGCAATACTCCTAACATGCCTACTGAAGGCTGCCTCTGCTATGTCCGCTGCCAATGCAACTATTAATTGACCCTCATGTATCGAAGCCGTTAATAAACCACTTAGTCCAGTACATCCAGTGTTTGCAAGTTCCAGCATATTATTGAGCATGCGTTCCCTATCGAGTAGTACCTTTATGGCATTATTGATGTTGTTTTCCAGGTATGAATACACAGCCCTCATTATGTAAGTCCAAACATCCCTAAGCTTCTCACTGATTTCACGCCTGCACTGAGTTGCTTGTATCCTCATAAAGGCATTCGATAATCTATCCAACGCATCCGCTGCATGTTCTAGGTTCTTCACGACTATGGTATCGTCGATGGCTCTCTTCGGATCCCTAAAGGATAGCTTCTTTATCGTCCTTAATGCGAGGAAGTACAACTTATCCATCTGATCATCGAGTTCAAGAACCTCCCTTAACAAATCATCCTTATTCGACTCAAGGTAATCAATGAATTTACCAAACATGGAATTTAGAATATTGGCCATACTGCTAATTACCTCGTTGAGATCGACATTCGTTTCGCTAGTCGCCACCTTAATCAATACGCTACCATCACCCTCAAGCATTAATGAACCAGGCAACTTCTTCTCAACACTCGAGAAAGCCTTCCTAATCACGTCCTTCTGTCCAATAACCTCTACATTATCATAACCCTCGATATAACTCGCAATTATTACCCTAGTGGTCTCATCAATTGAACCACCAAGTGATATACTAACCTCATTAGTCTCACCGCCAACCTGTGTAACGGGCTTAACCACAATAACCTTACCAATAAGGCTTATCTCAACGACATCACCAACACCAACACTTAATACATCAAGCCACCGCTTAGGTAATGTAATTCCAATACTCTTCTCGCCAATCCTAATAACCCTCCTATAGATAGATGACACGCATATAGGGTATAACTGGGTATAAAAATCTAAGTCTCAAGTATTATTTTTCTACCCCATATATATCAATAACCACTAAATATATAGCTAGTGACTAAACAAGTAGTAAGGCATGGCATTAAAGAGAGAGCTTCAAGATTTATTAAGTACTAATGCATTCATTATTTAATATATGCAGAGACTCAGGTTCAGGAAGGTTGCCGTCGGTGGAACATTCGATACACTCCATACGGGACATACGGCATTGCTATTCACGGCACTTAATTATGGGCGCAAGGTGCTTGTTGGCGTTACGAGCGATGAATTTGCCCAGGCCTATAAGACGTACAAGGTGAAACCATTAAAGATCAGGTTCCTTAACCTAAGGAGTCTAATTAAGGAGTTGGGCAGTAATGACCGTGATGTGATAATTGACGTTATTAATGATCCATACGGCCCAACAATTGTTGATCCAACGATTGATGCAATAGTGGTAAGCCTAGAGACATTGCCCAGGGCTATTGAGATAAATAACCTTAGGAGAGAGAGGGGGTTACGACCTCTATACATTATTGCCGTTCCAATAATTAAGGATGGACTTGGGAATAAAGTATCAAGTACACTTATTAGGGATAGGACAGGTACTAAGGAGCTAGGTGACTAGGTTTATATTCATGTCCTCAGCCAATGACTCTATCACTTGGGATATGTATTGGCTTAGTTGTCTCACGTTTCTTATGGTGCTTGTGTCCATTATGACCTTTCCGGTACCCATTTCCTCAACCCTGAGCGGTACCTGGCTTATGTCATTAATGTTTATGAACCTCCTCACGTAGGATAATATTGAGTTCGTGTATATAGTCTTCACTGAACCATCACGCCTATACTCAACCAGGTACTTAGAAAGTAAGTACTTAACAAGCCTGTATGTATCCCAATCCTCCTTAAGCTCAATACCCAAGCCCACACTTATTATATCCCTATTTAATACGGATATGTATGGGGATGGCGTTAAATCATTAGTTAATAAATAATTAAGTAATTGACCCGCAGTCTTAAAGGCCGAGTCAATATCCCGTTGACTAGCCTTGTCCTCAGTATCCCTGTCTGTATGATAAACATCCCAGTAATAATCAAGACTTGATAATGTCATCGATGGCGTACCATTCATCTCAAAATTCAGTGAGTCAAAATAAGGCTTGGGCAACTCCCATTGAGTACTAATTAATTGACTTAATTGCATTGATAAATCCTCACTAGTATGTATTACGTACTGCCTACCAACCACATCCAGATTAAGCACAGCATATACATTATTAAGTAAGCCCCTCCTTTCGAGATACTCAACATACCTAGTTGATCCATAGGCCCAATAAAGACTTGCAAACCCTGGATTACCAGCCTCCTCAGCAGTGAAGGAAATGAAGGATAAGCCCCTCTTAATGCTCGACCTCTCCTTAATCGCATTAAGTAACATGGTTGTCCCTAAACCAATACCTAGGCAATTATCTGCGTAGCCCGTCAACCAATGATCGTGGTGTACCGCCAGAATTACCGATTCCTCCCTATTGCCTTCAAGGTTAATTATGAGGTTATAACCAGTGCTTAGTTTAGTCTCTACGTCACTCACGAACTCCACCTCCTCACCAACATGCTTGCTTAACTCATCACCAACCTCCCTAGAAACAGTGAGTGCGGGTATCACTGGTGGTGGCGCCCTGTCCCAGGAGTAATCGGGTGTTGCCGTCACCACAATCCTCCTAACCACACCAGGATACCTATCCCTAAAGATCACCGCGAGTGCTCCCTTCTCCATGGCTTTTATGTATATATACTTCGCATCATCCATATCCTCGGGATAGTCCATAAGTAATACCTTGCCCTCCGAATCATTAATATCCATCGTTAACTTACCCCTATCGGAACCACCTAGGGTTAGCGGCATACTCAATGCCCTAAACTCATTACTACCATGTACAATTCTCGAAAACCTATCCCTCCAGACAAGGACACTGACAGGTTGTAATTCATAGGAGAATAGTGGATTATCTATTTGATTCAGAAGCCACTGTATGAAGTCGTATTCGGCAACTGATCCACTTGCCAGATCCATGTATGATGAGCACTTCTTAGCAATGCTAAGCGCCGTTGTTAATTCAGACACGACCAAGTTAATACAGAGATAAATATAAGTGTAGCGTAATAATGAGAACCAGGTATGGCAGGCCTAAGGAGTATTACGAGACTTTATAAACGCATAAGGACCTTAGTATTGCTCATAGTACTAATTAGTATAATCATTATTAAGGGCCGTAATTTCAACATAGAAAGAATCTACAGAAGATCCGTAGATTTTATCGAGAGGACTGTGAAAGATAGGAAATTACGTCATTAAGGAGACCCGAAACATACTCATAATCCCTCCTACGCCTAGCCTTGGCAAACCTCGACTTCAGGTTAGGGTATTCCCTAAGGACTTCCCTAGCTATTACCTTCAATAACGTCATTCCCTCACTGTTTAATACACCATCCGAGTAATAAATTGAGTATGGATTTAATAACTCCTCAATAAACCTCATCACGGCCTTACTAACCATTTTAATTCTAATTACCTTAAGGGACCTATTTATGGCTTCCACGTCATAGCCAATATTGAACCAATCAGAAGCAGTATAAAACCAATGAAGAAGCCATTTGCGACAAACAAACCTATTATTGCCAGTACAAGAAGGATTACACCTGTACTACGCACAGCATTCACATCACTTAATCTGCCCAACCTTAAAGAGAAGTATAGAGCCAGTATGCTTACTATAAGGCCGATAATACCTGTAACAATGAAAAGCACAGGTGTTAGTGGCATCATTGTCATCATTGGGTAATATCCAAACCGATGAAACGCATAGTAACGGGGTAGTAATGTACCAATAAAGGCTGCGAACGCCAGTACCATTATTGAGTAAATTACCATTAATATACTACCTATTAATGACAGTATGTATGCGGTATAGGGAATTGTACTTTGTGTTCCTGGTTGTTGACCCATATTGATGAAAGACCGCACGTTATCCTTAAAAACTATTCTCACACCTGGCTTTAGATTACTCTACCTCTCTTCCTATTAGGTTTCTTGCCACTATTAGTCTCAGTATGTTCTGTGCACCCTCAGCACCAACGTAGTAACTTAGGGCACCTAGGAATGCCCTAGTTACTGGTGTTTCCTTGTAATAGCTCATGCCGCCAAACCATTTCATGACCTCTAGACCTACGTCTACCGCCAACTCCACGGCAAGCATCTTAGCCATAGCCCCAGCATTAGCAATGTCAAGTATTGAAACTGAGGAATCACCCCTATAAAACTTATCAGCAAGCCAAGCCGCCTTGTAAACCATGAGCCTTGCCGCCTCAAGCCTCGTGCTCAATTCAGCATACTTAAAACTTATTGATTGGTAGGAGGAAATTGGTTTACCAAAGACAACCCTACTCCTAATCCACTCCCTGCCCTGCTCAAGCATCCAGCGTGCAGTTCCTAGAGCCGCTGCACCAATGAGAGTTCTCGCAACATCAAAACCCTCCATTGCTATCTTAAACCCATTATTCACCTCGCCAAGCACGAAGTCTGGATCCACAGGAGCACCATTAAGCCTTAAGTAACCAGTGGGTATTCCCCTCCTACCCCACTCCTCATAATCCCTAGTCTCAAAGCCAGTATTAACAACACCATTCCTCTTAACCATGAACAGCATTGTTGTTATAGCCCTATGCTTAGCCTCAATAGGGCCTGTCCTGGTTATAGTTACAAAGCCACCACCATAGGGCAACCTAAGGGCTATTGACACACCAGTAACCATGTTCTTCTCGCCCGTGAGCAACCACTTACCATTAACTAGCTTCGCCTCAGTCCTCTCATTACCCACATCACTACCACCCTGAGGCTCGGTCGATGCAATGCCAATCCAGGCCTCACCCTTGGTTAGTCTCGGTAGGACCTCCTCCTTAGTACTATCCTTTGCATATCGCTGAACAATAAATGGCCAAGCGGTCTCGAGTAAGAAGTACACAGGCACTGCGAGACTTGGATCCGCGTAGGCCAATTCCTCAGCAGCTATTGCCGCCATTAGGAAGGAACCCTCTGAACCCCCGTACTTAGAACTAAGGGTTAAACCTATTAAGCCGTGCTCCGCGAGCCTAGGTATTAATTCAAGGAGTGAGTACTTACCCTCATCAAGGTCTACCCAGTGAGGTTTTATGTAACGCTCACCAAACTCCCTAACGGAATCCCTAAACAGGGCCTCCTCCCTACTAAGATCGAAATCCATTAATAAATCACAAAACCCTAAGTACATAAAAGCATAACCTTATAGTCCTGGTGAGGGAATGATTGTTACCTTATGTTTCATTGAAAACGAAAGAACTATATATTGCTCATTAAGTTAGTAATTTTGTGGGTATTTCGGGCGTAGCGGATTTACCGCTTCATGCAGGTCATGTACCACCATGGCTTTATAGTAGGATGGTTAGGCTTAGTGGACTTATTGTCGAGTTATTAATTGATGAACGTGGTATTAAGAATACCATTAGATTATTCTCTAACCCGGTGTTTTTCCAAGCGTTTAATAATATAATTGGTATGGATTGGGATTCCTCGGGAAGCACGACGATAACTACGGCAGCACTTAAGGAAGCATTGTCCAAGAAGGATACTGGTATTAAGGTTATTGGTGGTAAGGGTGTTTATGCACTTAATGCGCCCGTAGAAATTGAGGAGTTAGGTAGAACATGGGATATTGATATTGAAACCCTTAAATTAATGTCAAGGCTTTCAGCTAAGATCGATAATACGGCGCTACAGGATGGTTATAGGCTCTATCACCATGCAATGATCATAGGCTCTGATGGTACGTGGGCCGTTATTCAGCAGGGATTAAATGAGAAAATAAAATATGCTAGAAGATACCATATTTGGATGGAGAATGATTTACTGAATGAACCACATACAGGTATTGTTGGCATTAAGGGTAACCATGCACTCAACATGGTTAGTAGAACGAGTAACGATGCTAGGAAGACTATACTTGATCTTGTACATCAGGAAGCAATTAAAGTAGTTAGGGATTGGGCGATGGTAAAGGCAATGATGAAGGGTAACACCACAATATTAACATACTTAGGCAAAGAACCACCTAGGTATTATAATCCATACTTAAGTGGTGCCTTTAAGCCATATACCGCGTCGATAAACGAGGATACCATCAAGCAAGCTAGGGATGCTAATGACTTTAAGGATCTATTACTCACCAGAGGTTTGGGCCCAAGCACCATGCTAGCCCTAGCCTTAATAGCTGAGCTCATCTATAGAAATCCAATTGATTGGAATGACCCAGCAAATATTGACCCAAGAAGATATGCATTCGCGTTAGGTGGTAAGGATGGATCACCATACCCAGTGAATAGGGAGATCTATGATACTGTTATTGACATAATGCAGGCAATAGTAGACATGGCTAGGAAGGATGGTGCATTGACAATATACCTGAAACATTTAGCTAATGTAACTAGGCAATTGAATCTACCCGTCGATTTGGTAAGACCAACGCCGCCCTGATCATGAGCGTGCCATCAATACCTGGGATAATTCATCAATGGTTACCTCATTAATTACAATGTCCATGCTTGCTAATTTACTGATAACTGTATTAATATCAGTATCTGGATGCATTATAATTAATAACCTAGATGTTGCTTGATCATATGATAAACTAACAACGCCGTCAACAACCCTACTTATTATCGACTCCACTTCACTAATGTCTATATTCCTCCTGGTATTCATGACCATGACCACCTTCCTAAGTACTAATCCAATACCAAGAGAAAGCACTGCCTGGGCAATATCACTGAAACTAATGTTATTTGTTTCGTATGTTATTGCCAAGTCATTATTGAAGATCTTCATTAGCAATATCCCATTAAGTGTGGATAATGCTCTCAATGCCAGATCCAAGCACTCCCTACAATTCGCCTGTACCTTAACTATCCTTGTTACCTCCACAGTTAAGGTATCACGATTAATTAAATAACGTTAACTATTAAATGCTAATTAAATAATTCATATGCCTACCTTCAATAAACGCCTCATTAATTAAGTGATGCCTCATAAACCTAATCGATTTATACTTACTACCGCATACAGGACATCTCCTAGACCTTGGAATTTTACCGCATTCACTGCGTAAATGCACATACAATTCGGCAATCGTGTCAAATGACCTACCGCAAAGTTTACATGTTGGCATTGACGACCAAGGCTATAGGGGAATTAAAAGCTTTAACCCTTATGCACTCACAAGGTCAGGGTAATACTCACGCAGAACTCTTTTAATGTCTACTCTAGGTACGAAACTAAGTATTGCACTTAGGCTAATTAGGTAGAAACGCTCCTTATCCGAATTATATAAATCATAGACTTGAGAGAACTTAGCCTTAAACTCGGTGTATTCCCTTTCATCAATCTCCTTACCCCTTGGATCATTTGCAAAATCTATTAAATCCCTAATGTCATTACCGAATAACCAACCATTAACGCCGTCTGCAATTAACTCAATGGCTGCACCATCCCGTGAAGCTATACTTGGTACACCATTTATTGCAGCCTTCATAAAGCTCGTACCACTAGCCTCCCAACCAGGAAATGGTGTAAATAATAATACATCAATGCCCTTTAATACTATCTTGGCCTTATTAACATCATAATCATGCATATAAACAACATTCTTATACTTCTTATGCAACTCCCTAAATTTCTTCATGTATATTAGTCCATCCTTATCCATGGGATGCGACTTACCACCCAGTATGAAAATAACATCATTAAACTCCCCCTCCTCAATTAACCTAGCCACAAAGTGAGGTCTCTTGTACAGCGTCATTCTCCTAACCCACGCAGTCACAAGCGCATTATTATTTAACTCAATGGACTTATAGGACCTTATTAATCCCTGTAACTCATTTCTTAGCCTAGACTTAATGAGTCCTAGGTTATCCCTCGTTAACGAACCCTTCTCGTAAAGCATCCTTATCTCCGGATCCATCCACCTATTTAGGTCAACACCATTTGTTATGAACCTAGCCTTACTAATATATTGGGGTATCACCTTCCTCATTATATCGTAATGCTTTGAGGAGACCATAATGATTTCCCATGCCATGGCGGCACCAATGCTTGTCAAGACCACGGGATCTTCAATAAACCTATAACCCGTCTCTTCCTCGAACAGTCTATTTGGGAATGATGGGTGGCCCCAAGGACCTGGCGTGTGAATTATTAGTCTATATCTACCTGGTATTTTTAGTATTATTGGAACCATGGCCGCATAAGCCTCTTGAAGATCTATGTACCTAACATTCTCAAGGCCAATATTCCTCCTAATGAACTCCACAGCGCCTCTTGCAAGGAATATGTACTTCAGGAACTTATCCTCAACACTGCTCTCTATGTATATCCTATCGGTTAATTTCAAGACCCATTCAGGGCCTCTAGGCTCTAGGAACACGGCATGAGCTGAACCTAAATTATACTCCCATGCATTAACCTCCACATCCTCATTCCTTAACTTGATTGTGAATGTGTCAGTAAGCCTTAGGGATTCAAGGAAGGGCTTGGGTTGAGGCTGAGGCTTCGGTACTGGATTATCCTCCTTATCGAAGTCATAATCAACATAACCATTCTTATACAGGAGGGTAATTACGTAATAATTAAGCCCTAGTGCTGCTGCGCCGTAGAATTTATCACCCTCAAGAACACCAAGTCCACCTGCATATGTATATCCCATGTCGAGAGCTAGGTCGGGTGTTATACTTATTATGGCATCTGGATCATTACTCATACTGAGGATACGATATAAGCATTGGCATATTAAAGCAGTACTGTATTACTGCTTATAATATTAGCCATTAGTGAAGGTTAACAATTATTATTGATGCCATTAATACTAGTGTAATTACCCTTGAAATCTCAAGGGTAAAGCCATAAAGGTCACCAACAGCACCTCCAAAACTTCTTTGTAATGCTATGAATAATAATGTACTTAATGCCATAGATCCTAGGGATATCACTATACCAATGGGGCCTAGTAATAAGTAGGTAATTATGAGACCTATGATTATTGCCATTATTATTAAATGAGCTTTCTCCCTACTATACCTTGTTAATTGCCAACCTAATCCCTTATAACTAGGCTCCTTACCAATTATGCCGCAAAGGCAACATGTTGATTTAGACATTATTTCAGCAATGAGCAATGATTGCCATAGAATACCTGCCAGGTTTATTAATGCTGAGATTGCCATTATTATTAATAATACAACCATGGCTATCGATGCTGAACCCCTATGCGGATCCTTAAGTATCCTGATCCTATCCTCAATGGATACCCTAACCATTAACGCATCAATCACGTCGGCAAAACCATCAATGTGATTAAGCCCAGTGAGAACGAGTAATAATAAGTATGTGATCGACGCAGTAAGTAAATTATTATGTACGAAGAGACTCAGGTAATAACCAAGAAGGCCGGGTAATAATCCCGTTATTGGCGGTACGATTATTATTGCCAGCCATGCATTCTTCAATGCCCTTGAAATATCATGAGAACCACCGATGGGTACTATGGTAAAGAATGTAATTACGGCCCTTAAATCATCAATGAAATCCTCCGCCTCCACTTAATGCCACCAACTTACCATAAAATCAACCCTTTTTAAGTAGGTTCAGTAAGGTTTGCGTTATTATCATTAGATCAAACCTCTCGAGCCTCATCATCAATAATTCGTTATTCAACTTCCTAATTAACCTTATCTAATCAAAAATCCCTTTAATTAATACTAAAAACAAAGCTTTTTATTCCTATATTACTGTAGATTGACTCGCTAAATGAGTTATGATGCCCACGCGGTTCATAGAGGATGCTGTTATACTAGCGATTACGTATGGCCTAATAGCCCTGAGAGGAATAGGGAGAATTAATGTGCAGCCTTGGGCCGCTATGTTACTCGGTGCTGCGCTTACTGTTGTGCTTGGTATCTTAACACCTACCCAGGCCTTATCCTCGATAAATCTTAATGTTATTTTATTTCTAATTTCATTATTCACAATATCATCTGCACTCGAGGTCAGTGGATTCTTCAGTTACTTAGCATACAGATTATTAATTGGTAGTCGTAACATAGGTAAATTAATACTTAGAATATTTGGGCTATCTGCCTTATTATCACTTGCTCTCTCAAATGATGGCATTGCTGGCGCATTTACACCGGTAATAGTGTCCATGAGGAAACAGGCAAGGATAAATATAAAGCCGCTACTATATGCGTTAGCCTTTGGCGTGACCATAGGTAGTGTTGCACTTCCTGTCGGTAATCCACAAAACCTACTCATAGCGCTAGAATCAGGAATGCCTAAACCCTTCATTATATTCACAGTTTACCTATTACCACCCACGGCAATTAACGCATTAATAATGTACCCATTATTATTGCTGTTGTTTCGTGATGATAATGATGAGGTTATGATAGAGGAGACCAGAAGACCTGAGGAATTGCTAGTTAATAGGAGACTAGCGTATATCGCTATTACAATATTATTAATACTAATACCACTTTATTTCATAACAGATATATTTAACATAAGCCCATACCTAACTCCAGTAACCTTAACATTCACGGGCGCTGCCATAATTTATCTATTGAGTGGTAATGATAGAAGGAACGTCGCGCATAATGTTGATTGGACAACAATATTATTCTTCATAGGCCTCTTTATAGTAAGTGAAGGCGCACTCGAATCTGGGGTTCTCAATGCACTGGCTCATTACTTACCACAACCAACAACATTATTAGGCGTCTTCATATCGGGTCTACTTCTTAGCCAGGTAATTAGTAATGTGCCTATGGTGGCACTCTACATACCACTAATGAGGGAGTTAGGGGTTTCACCAAGTAACTCCATTATTTGGGTTGGGTTGGCAGCATCAAGCACAATAGCTGGGAACCTAACATTGATTGGTGCGGCAAGTAATGTAATAATAAGCGAAGCAAGTGAGAAGAGGGGTGGTGAGGGATTCGGGTTTTTTGAGTTCATGAAGTACGGCATACTCATAACCATCGTAAACACCATAATTTACTATATATGGTTAAGTTATATACATGTACCGCTCTAGCTCTGTTTTTTCAATAATTATTGGACAAAATGTTTTTAAAGCGTAGTAATGCCATTGATATGGGGATTGAAATGCGTATTTATGGCATTGCCATATTCGAGGTTAATAAGGACCTTGACGTTACTATCCTCGACCTTGAGAATTCTGGTCTACATAGACTTGAGTATATGGAGATCGATCCAGACCTGGCTGCATACCTTGATATGGCTGAGGAGGAGTTTGGAGACACACTTGGTAAGTACAAGACTATTAAGGATTATGTCTTTGAGTATGAGAATGAGAGACTCGTACTTATTAGATTCTTCATGCAGGGTAAACGCGTTGGTAAGGCACTACTCGTAAGCCTTAGAGCTGGTACACTTAGGAGTATTGTTAAGAGACTTGAGAATATTGGTTGGAATAGACTATTCATGTTTGAGATCAAGAGACTAATGAGGAGTATTAAGTACACGGACCACTAGGTTAAGCATTTATCCATTTCCTCACTCAGGCTTATCAGTAAATCCGTATTAAGCGTATCGAACCAATCAACAACCCCAACATTAGGAATACCATTTGACACATGATCAACTATGTACCTAACGACTTCACCAACGCCTTTATTTGTCGTATCAACCTCAATGATTCTATCTTTACCAAACGTATCAATAGCCATACTTAGTGATGAACCAACGATCTCAGCAAGCACATTCTCAATCACCTTACACCGAGGCCAACCTCTCATTAATAACCTCTGCATTAATTGAATGGGATTGAGCCTAAGTACAATGCACCAATCAACCAATGACCTATCGATTAAATTCACAGCGGTTGTATCAATAATGAACAACTCTAAATTACTTAATTTCCTCATAATTAGGTCACGCGCCTTTGTCTCATCAATTATGTAATTCGTCTGCAATCGATCATCCCACCTAAGTAAGGGCTTTATGACCTCGTCTACATCAATTAATGGCGCATTATATATCTTTGATAATTCTATGGCTATTGTCGTCTTACCAACACCAGGAGAACCAGTTACTAATAAACGAACCATTTTAGCTCCTCCTTATTAAGGTCATGGCTTAACACGCCTTATATCTCTAGGAAACGGCACTGCATCTCTAATGTGATCAAGTCCGCAAACCCACATCACGAGCCTGTCAATACCAAGACCAAAACCAGCATGCGGCACAGAACCATACCTCCTTAGGTCTAGGTACCAATCATAGTCCTCAGGTCTTAATCCAAACTTCTTAATCTTACTAAGTAACTCCTCGTAATCATAAATACGCTCACCACCACCAACAATCTCTCCATAGCCCTCAGGTGCAAGTACATCTACACTTAATGTGGTTTCAGGTCTTTGAGGGTCATTCCTGTGATAAAATGCCTTTACCTGTTCAGGAAAATGATGAAGAAGTATTGGCTTATCAAACTGCATTGTTAATACCTTCTCCTCATCAGCTCCAATGTCATCACCCCACTTAATCTTCAATCCCTTAGACCGGAGAATCTCAATTGCCTCGTCATAACTAACCCTATAGAACGGTGGTTTCACATTCTCAAGAACCTTAGTGTCTCTATTTAATAGTTTCAATTCATCCTGCCTCTCCTCAAGAACCTTATCAACAACATACGTTATTAAATCCTCAAGTAGATTAAGTAAATCATTAAATTGCAACCAAGCCTCCTCAGCCTCAGCATGCCAAAACTCAGTTAAATGTCTCCTTGTCCTTGATGACTCAGCCCTAAAACTCGGTGCGATTGTATATACCCTCTCAAGGGCATATATTAGGATCTCCAGATAGAACTGTGACGATTGCGTTAGATAAACATCCTCCCTATCAAAGTACTTCACTGGGAATAGTGTGGCTCCACCCTCAACAGCCGCCGACACAAACATGGGTCCTTGAACTTCATAATAATCCCTGGACCTGAAGAATTCATGTATTGCACCAAATACCGTATGCCTAACCCTGAGAACAGCCCACATTCTCCTACTCCTAACCCACAAATGCCTAACATCAAGCAAGTACTCACTATCGGCCTTAGCGGCATCCTCATTTATAGGGAATGAATAACCAACATAGTACCAATTAATGCTCTTAACATGTATTTCAGCGCCACCAGGAGCTCTCTGCTCCTTCTTAACAACACCCGTTAATACTAATGACGACTCCATATTCAACTTAGACACAATATCCAATAGGTTCGGATCTGACTTACTAATAACTGTCTGTATTATCCCACTACCATCCCTCACCACAAGGAATACTTTATCCTTTAACTCCCTCTTCCTGTAAACCCAGCCCCTTATTGTGACCTCAATACCCTCGTTTAGGCTAAAAACATCTTTTATACTCATTACCTTATTACTTATTAAAATAGGTCACGGGTTTGGTAATAAAGAACCAGTTATAAAGCTTATCTTTATGATGATTGCTCAGCGGGTCTTGAGGAATATATTGCATGAACAATAAGTCTCTCGCCATCATTGGGGCACTTATCATCGACAACCTTACCAACATAGTCACCTAACCTATATGATATTGTTTTTGAATAACCGCAACGAGGACACATTAGAACCTCAACCTCACCGCTAATTGCTAGTGGTCCCTTTGATTCAGCCTCCCTAGCCTGCGTAAGTGATTCTTTAATTACCCTATAGTACCTATTGTTCATTATTAATCCAATTAGTAATGCCACTACGAAAATTACTAGACTCATTAAGGTTATGTAGTAATACTCAAAGCTCACTGTAATGTTAGGTTCTGAGTATTTAAATAAATTACTAACTTACTGGGCAACACCGCCAGTATTGCCAACACCTATTAGTATTACCTCCTCACCTTCCCTAATGCTCTCCCTAATAACCCTCTTAATCCTCTCTACGGCATCATTAACAGCACTCTCAACGTCCTTAGGCATTGCCGATAAAGCCTCGGGTAGGCTCATCTTAATTAGTATTGCATAAAGTGGTATGTCGTACTTACTGGCTGTTCTCTCAATATTAAACCTCTCAACGCCAATACCACCCATGGCAACACCTATACCCTCAGAAATAGAACCCGTCTTTTCCCCCTCAAGTTTTAAAGCCGCATCCACGGTAATTATTATCTTCGGCTTAACACCAACCCTCTCTATTAGGTATGTTATCCCATCATCAAGACTACCAACCGTACCCCCAGGACCTCTAGCCTTAATGACATATACTTTCCTACCCTCAAAATTACAAAGTCCTATGTACGTATCCTTAATATTATGCGTAAGCTCGTTAACATCAGAGCAGCTCCTTACGAATCTATAGGCCGTTAAGGGACCCGCAGCATCACCAACCGGTTGCCCCTTAAGGAACGTAGATATTGCACCATTTAATGCATTAACGTACTCCTTAAGTATTGGCAATAACATATAGACCTGCATCATTAGGTAGGGATTCTTGTATTTATTACTCAGTTTATAGTAATGCATTATTACCTTGTATATGTAATTCAATTCCCTTAAACCATCAACAGCATCAACAACATTCTGAACCAAGGGCCTATCAACATTTGGTAATAATGCCCTTATCGAACTCTCAAGCTTCTCATTATATGCCGTTACCAATAACTTAAGCGTCCTCATTAATCCAGTGGGCTCCGTATTCACGGGCTCTATAACCACGAACTCCATGAGCTCCTGTATCGTCTTCTCAACCAAACTCTTATTAACGGTTTGGTACGACCCATTTGATTTCAGTAGTTGATCAACATGACCAATCACTAAATTAACGTTGTTGGTAATTAATTTACTAAGTCCCGTTAGGAAACTACCCACTGTATATGAGTACCTCCATATCATTGCATAGTCCTGGAAGAAGAATAGCACTAGTAATGCAATCCACACAATATTTGAGATTAGAGCAATCCATACATTACTCTGACTACCTCCAAGTCCAATCTGCAATATCACTTGCTGTAATAATGTGAGTATTACCATCAATTAGCAATGACAGACACCAGTTTTAAAAACATTCTGAGCATGAGCGAATAGAATTGATAATAGGTGTTAGCATATGCTATGGTTCTTGTTCACAACGGGTGCATGCAACCTAAAGTGCTCGTATTGCGGAGGCTCCTTCGAGCCTTATGTAGTGCCCTGGAAGGTAACTTATGATATTAATAAAGTGAAGCAATTAATTGAGGGTGATGAAAATGCTACAGTAATATTCTATGGCGGTGAGCCCCTACTTAATCCACGCTTTATCATGCAGATTATGGATAATGTTAAGGCCAAGAGGTTTGGCATTCAGACCAATGGTACTCTCGTTAACTTATTACCTAGAGATTATTGGAGGAGGATGTATGTTGTCTTACTATCTATTGATGGTAGGGAAGAGGTAACAGATGCAAATAGGGGTAGGGGTGTCTATAGGGCTGTTATTAATGCATTCAATTACTTAAGAAATATAGGTGTTAAAAGAATCATTGCAAGAATGACGGTTACAGAGCTAACCAACATATACGAAGATGTAATGCACCTACTCAATCTCGGCTTTGAATATGTTCACTGGCAATTGAACGTTATATGGACGAGAAAATGGAATGTTAAGGCATGGGCAGATAATAGTTACCTACCAGGTATTAAGAGGCTGGTGAGTTCATTCTTAAAGAGTGCCGAGGAGGGCAGGGTGTTAGGCATAGTACCAATACTTGGCATATTAAATGCATACCTATTCAAGCCGTATGAAGGCCCACCATGCGGTGCAGGATATAGAGCGGTCGCCGTATCAACAGACGGTAGAGTACTTGCGTGCCCAATAGCCGTTAGGGAAGATTGGTCAGTGCTTGGCCATGTTAATACTGGCTTTAAACTAATGAATATTCAATTACCAGAAATGTGCATGAAATGCGAATATAAGCCCTACTGCGGCGGTCGGTGCTTATACGCAATAATGGAGGGTGAGAAGTATTGGGGTATGGATGGGGTCTTAGCCGTGGATTACGTAACAAGGGAGACCATAAAGGCCGTACTCTCCATAGCCCCGAGAATTAAGGAACTGATTAACAATGGCATTATTAAAACTGAGGACATTGCTTATGACCCAATACTAGACTCAACAGAGGTTATCCCATAAAATGAGGCAGGGCTTATAAGGTGCTCGCAGGATAACACCTGCCATGACGAGTATCGCATCCACGAATAAGTCAAAATTAGAGCAAATACTAAAGGTAGCATTGATAGCACTGGGTATCTATGACTTGATAGCGTTCTTTCAACTGAACCTCCTAAATTACATGTATTATGCAGTAATACCCACAGCAATAATACTGATAATAACATATGCAATATACAGGTCATTTCATATGGGTACTGCTCACCATAGTCATCGCTTTGAAACGTATGTAATAGGTGCCAACGAAGACACGGCAATAAACAAACTTAAGGATAAAATCAATGAAGTGGAAAATAAGGGCCAGGAGACCGAGGAATTGCTACGCTTAAAATTAATCCTGGCGAACCTACTCCTACAAAAGGGCGAGTATCTGGAGGCAAGGAAAGTATTGTCTGAAGTAGAGACATTGATGAGAACAATAAAGCCGCTAAGCAAAGACATCACCATAATGTACAACGCATTAAAAAGCAAAATTAATGAACATTAATCCCATCATTATTCAAACCCAAAGACACCACAAAAGCTTAAAACCACGAGCAAGACAATAATCCGACCTCGGTAGCTCAGCCAGGTAGAGCGGTGGGCTGTTAACTCGTAGGTTCCGGGTTCGAATCCCGCGGACTCACAATCCTTCGTGTTTTTCTTTGTAATTTGAGTAAGGAAAGGAAAAATTAGGTTTTGTTGGCCCGTGGGTTTGGGTGGGCTAGGCTTCGTCGAAGCACTTTAGGTTTTGCATTGCTTTGGCTATTCGTTCCTTCCTCCTCTCGTCCTTTTCGTCCTCAAGCCATTCGCCCAGTTTTTGGCATACCGGCTCCCTCAATGGGCTGTCCCTCACGTTAGCGTGTGTTATTGAGATTATGTAGTTTCCACGACTAACGTACATAGATGGTTTATAGCCAGCCTTCCTGAGCTCCTCGACCAATTTCAAAGCCTCGTTCTTGTCCTTTCTATGTGTCCTAAGCTCAACCCTACAATCACCCTTTACATCAATGCTCATGCTTATATTTGTGCCGGGGATAACAATTGATGAGCTACCGAGCTCTTCAACTTCCTTCGAAGCCATCTCGATTACTCGCCTCAACTTCTCACCGCCTGGCAGAGAGGCGCCAAGCTCAATCAACTCCCTAATGTCTGGCATCGAGAGCCAATCCCTGACCAGCTTGATGGCTTTACTCGAATTAACCGCAACCTCGGCCTTGTAATCCCTTATTTTCATCGTGAAGCCCAGCTCGTTTATCAACCTCTCGATAATTCCCAGCCACAACTCATATTTGGCGAGGCCAATTATCAACCTCACGTACCTCTCACCAACATTAACCTCACCATCACCCCAAACCGCCGGAGCCAGAAACGCCTTGATCCTCTCCTCGTCAAAGTTCTTGACCTCCTTAGCAGCCTCCTCTTTCGACCTCGCCTCATGGTCCTTAGCGACTAAGTACCACTTAACTGAGACATCATTCTCATTAATGTTTATGCCGTATATGAGCACGTGGATTTTGCCTGGGTAGCACAGTGACCACAAAATCACTTGCCAAGGCTGGTTCGTACCCATTGCTGGGTGGCCATTCATAATACCTCCATCCGTCATCTCCCAACCGCGTTGGATGGCCTTTAGTAACTCCTCATCACTGAAGGTGTTAGAAACCCTGACGTCGTCACCCTTGAGCTCGGACAGTGTTAGGAATATCGTGATACCCCCGTTCTTAGCAACCCTAGTCACCTTGACAGTCACGTCCGTACTGTATATGTGAACCACGAGCGATTTTTCATTACCTTTGCCAGTCACTACTATATCTATGGCATTCCTCTCGAGCAAGCCCATCAACTCCATAAACTGCCTCCAATACACCTCAACCCACTTCTTCTTGAGCTTCCTTAGTAGCTTGATCATTTTCCTAGCGATCTTCCTGGCCTCCCTAACCCTCCTACCCTTGTCGTTTCTGTGCTCCTCAAGCCACCTCTCCAATAAATCAATGAGCTCGTCTATAAAGGCTGCAGTCCCGAGATTGTCCCTATGCCTCTCAATCCTTCTCTTTAATTCCTCAACAAGCTCAAGAACCTCCTCAATAACGGCTTCATCCGTGACCGGCTCACCACAAATAAGCCTCCTGCCCCTCCTAACACCCCAACAAATCCTCGGCTTATCGGCGTTTATTTGAGCAGAAGACATTAAGCAAACAAATGCATGAGCTCTTTAAAAAACTTTCTAAGTATGATTGAGAAAATAAGTAAAGAGTTCTGCGAAAGTTTCGGCTTGCCCTCTTACTGGCAAATAATCGATTGCGTAATTGAGGCTCTCATTCGTATGATTGTTAGTTGGCTGGTTGTGGATACGACAATTGGCGATCCTACGGAGATGCCGTCCGTAGATTACGTGAAGAGCCTCAGGAGACTACCTTGCAAATGGGTAGGTAGACCCACGATCAGTGAAGTTGAATAGCCCACACAATACCCCACACAACCCAAACGCCCAAACCCCTGGACAGCCCACACCGTTAAGGTGAACGTCCCCCTTTTAACTCCTTCGCTAACTCCACCTTAATAGGGCAATATCATGCTAGACCTGTGACTGCGCACGGGCCACAGAGCAAGCACAGCCGAAGCCAAGCGAGAAGTAAGTAAAGAACCATAAACACCAAAACACCAAGAAACCAAAAACAAAAGGCCCAAAACACGAACCAAAAACCTAAATACACAAGTGAAGGAATAAAACAGGCCCCGTAGCTCAGCTAGGAAGAGCGGCGGCCTTCGGAGCCGTAGGTCGTGGGTTCAAATCCCACCGGGGCCGCCAAAACTGTGTTCTATCCCTAAATACACCGTGACCGAGCCGTTTACATTAACAACACTGGACCGAAAACCTGGAATAAATCCTCTATTTTATTAAAACTGCGAAGACCCTGCCCTGTGGTTTGTTCATGGTTTTTAGTGTAAATGGTTTAAGGAATATAACCTGCTTAAAACCAGAGTCTAACGCCTTATCGATAAAGGATCTCGTCCTTGGTAGTAAAAGGGCGTCCCGGGACCTAACGATTACCTTATTTTCACACATTAATTCGAGCACTTCAATGAATTGATTATCTTGAACGGACTCAACTAAGTGTCTAGCCATGCACTCTATGTCACGATACCTGGTATTCCATTCATCACACATGCCTATACAGGGAGGCTCTTCTAAGACAAGGTCTACTATATACAGACCATCATTCTTAAGTATTCTATGCACCTCTGAAATATGCTGAGCCAAATCGTCGAGAGAGCTTAAATGGTTTATTGTTGCTAGCAGGTTATAGGCCACATTGATTGAATTATCTCTGATGGGTATGGTAAGCATATCTGCATTGACTCGCATGACTTCAGCATCACCATAGATAAGCATCTCGAAGGACTTATCTAGGCACACAACACCCCTTGCATGCTCTGATAGCCTTCTAGCTATTCTGCCAGTTCCGCATCCAATATCCAGGAAAACGGAGTTACGGATATTCATTGAGGAAAACTTCTTTACAATGTTTGTAATGTACTTAATCTCTATGGCAGGGTCCCACGAAAACATGGCACTATAGACTTCAGCATCCTTATACAAATCTTGGTGTGGGTAAATTCCTGATCTCATTTGATCATTCATAATCAACATGCCTTATGCAACCTTAAAAACTATTTTTGCCTTTCTTCTTATTTTATTTAGTTTAGTTAATTATGAATAATTGAATTAATAGAAATAAACCATAACAAAATCTCGCATAACCATGTCCTGCATATGGCTAATAACTGAGGGATTCAAGATTGAATTTTAGAAAATCTCACACTTTAATTTTATTGAAAGTCATGCCCTATTTATTGCTGTTTGTACTAGTTTATAGCCGTAATCTACCGCTCTTTTCCATGTGCTTTCTCTAATGAATACTAGGTAGCCTGCTAGGAATAGTACCATAAAGAATACGGCGCTTGTGAAGCCTACAAATGGTCCGTATTTAATGAAGAGGTATCCTATTATTATTGAGTTGAATGCGCCCATTAAATTCAGTATTCCGTTATATATTCCATACACCGTAGCCGTGACACCGGGTGGTGCTATATCAAAGCCATTAACGGCATAAGAGCCCACGGTTAAGTTCATTAATCCCGCTGCCGTCGCAAGCAATAACGCCGTTGGTAATAATTCATGGGCAGTCCCCGTAAAGTATGATAATGCAACCGCTGCTATCATTAACGACATGGGTACTATCGAGCCGAGCCTCCTACCCATTACTTTACCATAACGAGCAACCAACCAATCATTAAATGGACCAGATGCTATGAAACCAATAAAGAGCGCCATATCTATCGCCGCTGAGTAATAACCTGATGCGGTCACTGAGTGAGCGAATTCACCATACATTAACGGGGGTAACCAATATAGGAATGTATAAAGTATATATCCAAATGATATAAATGTTAATAGGACACCAATGCCTGCCTGCGTCGTAAATACTATACGGAGTGCTATTTTCCATGTATCACTGGATCTAAGCGTTGGTTCTGTAGCCATGGCCTTACCCTCCCTAATGTAATCAAGCTCCGCCTTATTGACCCAAGGATGCTCCTCAGGCTTATCCCTAGAAAGTGCATACCAAGCAATTGCTAATAATATACCTAGTATACCGAAGAATAGAAACACGCCTCTCCAACCCCATAATGCATATAACGCTGCACCACCCGCTAAGCCGATTATAGGCCCTAATGCCTGCCCTGACCCAGCCCATGTAAAGGCCTTTGATGGGTCTCTTATACTGGCCCAGTTTTTACTAACCTTGGAATTTATTGGCCATACAGGCCCCTCCGATGCACCCATTAAGCCTCTCACCACCGCCATTGAAATGAAGTTGAAGGTTGATGCTGTGAGGGCGGTAAATGCTGACCATAGGCCGAAGAAAGTTGCCATGGCCTTCCTTATGCCTAACTTATCTGTAATCCAACCACCAGGGAAATTGAAGATTGCGTATGCCAAGGACCATATAAATAGTATCAGGCTTATATTCATCAATGCATAATGAGATAACGGAGCGCCTGACTTTGACCAACCGAAGGATACCGAGAAAGCAGGCTCGGTTAAAACCCATATCTCTCTATCGGCATAATTAAACGTTATTGCAATAAACATCAAAGCCACGAGGAGCCATCTAACATTGCTCCTCTTAATCGCTTGCTTCTGTTCCTTAGATTCCGTCATAAGAATACGTCTTCAATTTCTTTATTTTTAACTTTTATCATCATTTCTATATTCAATTTAATTAATACATCGCACATAAACTTTGATCTATGTTTATTACGGTGATTACAGGATTTATAGACCTTATAACCCTCATAACCTTGTTCATATTATATTCATTAAGAGCACTGCAATTCTTTAAATAAATATATACCCTTGATGTATTATTAATTTGAGAAGTCTTGATTTTATTAACCGTAGCTATACAGCATGGTATTACTATTTCCTCATCAATAATTATTACGTTATCATTCTCTGCAATACCAGGGTTTGAACTTAATGCTAATGGATGCTCACTTAAACAATTGCATGGCCTTGAGCAATCCCTGACGAAAACTAACCAGCAATCCATAGTATTAATATGGCAGAAATAAAAGAAAAGACGTTAATTTTAAATTTTTAAGAGCCGTAGCATGCAAAACTTTATGCTTAGGTTATTATGTTTCCTTGTTCGTCTACTTTGGCTATGACTTTTCTTACTGTCTTTCCGTCTGGTGTCTTGAACAACGCCATTACAAAGCCCTTCCTACCCTTAGGCTGCACCTTCCAAACCTTACTAGGCTTCAACCTCCTACCCTCAACCTCATACTCCTTCCTCGCCAGATCCTCTAGAGATACCATATTGGTCAATGAGTTCACTGATTCGGGAGTATTTAAAAACATCGCTTGGAAATGCAACGGACGAATATATCGGCCTCAATACGCTAAATCTAACATAGTTTCTTTACTAATATCAAATATTATGATAATTATGACAAGTCGAAATTAAACAATATCAAGCTAGAGGCGTATTAATAATACGTGAAGAAATACGATTATTCTTATATATTCAATTGCATAATAAATCACTCACTTCACATTAACCTTAATAATCATTTCCTTAGGTCTCGTTGATAATCCCACGTTTCTTAGCCTCATTAATTATTTCATCACCACTTACGAGCACTGTATTGAACGCATTTGCTATCTTAAGAGCCGTGTCCTTACTTAATGCACCACCATCATCACTAAGCATCTCAACAATCACTAATGCCGGTAGTGTATTAGCCATTTTTGATAACATTAAAGATAATTCCGTATGTCCAAATCTACGTCCAACTCTACCGAGTAGTATTGGTACATGCCCCGGCGCATAAAACTCCCCATAAAATACCTTACGAGCATCAGCAACTCTACCTTCTTCAATCATTTTAATGACATCAGCAAGTCTCGCAATTGTTAATGCCCTATCCCTATCCCTAATACCCGTCACCGTCTCCACATGGTTCACATATATTGAGAAGGCTGGGTCATCACCATAACCAGGCCTTTTTACTAAACCATCAAAGCCTATTTTGCGAAGAACATCACTCATGAAATCAAGGCCTAATTGCTTACCTACCGAGTCTTCAGTTACAAAGCATATTAAACCACCTGCATTCTTTCTCATCCAGGTAATTACTGATGGCGTAATATAATCAGCCCTTATTACTGCATCGACCTCATTCTCCCTATTGTCCGAATCATGTATGAATATTATTTTACCTTGCCTAAACAATTCCAAGGCTTTCTCGATCATACGCTCCATAAACCTAGAGTTTAAGTTAATAAATTTAACTTTAATTCTGGGTTTATGGCACTTAATGCATTAATAGGGTTACCTGGCAATTCAATTGATGGTTAGGGCATTAATCTTGGCCGGAGGCTTTGGTAAAAGGCTTCAACCTCTAACGTTGGATAGACCTAAACCCTTAATTGAGATTGGTGGTAAGCCAATACTTCAATGGCAGATTGAGTGGCTTAGTAGACAGGGAATTAAGGATGTAGTCCTTGCCGTTGGCTACCTGAGAACTAAGGTCTTTGAGGTAATGGGTGATGGATCAAAGTATAGTGTCAGACTCTTTTATAGTGTTGAGGAGGAACCACTAGGCACGGGTGGCGCCATTAAGAATGCAATGAAGTTCCTTGAAGATGAGACATTTATAGTGCTTAATGGTGACATAATAACGAATCTCTCAATCAGGCCCTTAATAGAGCAGTTAAATGGTAATATTATTTCAACGATAGCCCTAGTACCAATGAGAAGCCCCTACGGCATTGTCCACATTGATCATGAGGGATTCATAACAGAGTTTAGAGAGAAGCCACTACTTGATTATTTAATCAATGCTGGTGTTTATGCCTTCACTAAGGACATATTTAAGTACTTGCCTGATAAGGGCGATATTGAGGTAACGGCATTTCCAAAATTAGCGGGCGAAAAGAGGATTAGGGGAGTTATTTATAGGGATGTTTATTGGAAGTCCGTTGATACTGTTAAGGACGTGGAGGAGGTTGAGAAGATAATAACGGAGGTTTATGCCTAAACAGCAGGTGTCTTTAGTGCCTTTAGTACCTTAATCTCCTTAATCATTGTGTATGGATATTGACCATTTTCATCCTTCTCATATTTCTTAATCATATCCCAGATAGTCAATAAGCCCACGCCAACGGCGAATACGGCCTCCATGGCAGAGCCTGTGTTTGATACATTACGTGTATCGACGGAAACCTCAGCACCATCCTCAACAACCTTAACATCAGCATTAACATAAGTTATGTAATTAAGGTGCACGAGGGGTAGTATCTCCCAGGCCTTTTTAGTGGCCATTATTGACGCTGCCTTGGCAACAGTTATTACATCACCCTTCTCTACCCTACCCTGCCTGATAAGCTCCACAGTGCTATCTCTAAGTCTTATGAAGCCCTTGGCCGACGCTTCACCGTAATAGGTCGGTTCAGTAGTTACATCGAACATGGTAACTACGGGTTCGCCACCTGTATTATCTTCGAAGTTGCTTAGTGATAGATTTACACCCTCTTCAGACTTTACCTTACTAACAACTCTAATGTCGAACATACCATCAACACGGCTAGAACCACAAGTCTGTACTTGCTTACCCATGAAATTCGTGACCCACTCAGGTGTGCAGGTCCTGCTGCATCCCTTAATGGTATTCCACGCGGCGAGTAAGCCCGTGAATAAGCCAAACAATGCATCCATCTCAACACCTGTTTGTGCCCTAGTCCTGGCTAGTACAGCCATTCTAATGCCGTTCTTCTCATAATGCACCCTGGTCTCTATATAGGTAATAGGAACTGGGTGAAGAAGGGGTATGTACTTCCAAGCGGTCTTCGTAGCATTAATAGCCGTTACCTTAGCTATAGCTGCTGCATTACCAAGGCCGCTAATCCCAACCTTCATCAAATCGCTCATGGTATCCTCATCAACCCTTAGAAAACCCGTGGCAATGGCCTCCCTATAAACAGGTTCCTTACTTGTGATGTCAATCATCCTAACAGTCATAACAAGGCTTTACTGCATTTACGCCTATTTAAATAACCCTCCTCAATGCATCAATTATTAATTCATAAATATCATTAACAATGGACTCCAGGTCTCTATCAGCGTTAATGACTGGGTAATTATTTGTAGACGCTCGCCTTAGGAGGAATTCCCTAACCTTACTGAGGAATTCCTTATTAACCTCAAAAACCTCAAGCTCACGCCTATTACTCAACCTACCTATTACGGTCTCAATGGGCGCGTCGAGGATTATTGTTAAGTCGGGCCTAGGTACGAACCTGTGAAGCTCCATCAACCACTCCTGCGGTAGCCCCATTGCACCTTGGTAGGCTAGTGTGGATTCCATGTAGCGCTCAGTAATGACTAAATAACCACTATCAAGCTTTGGCTTCACCTCACCATAGTAATGCTGAACCCTATCAGCCGTGAAGAGTAGGGCGAAGATTGATGGATGAGCTGCATTTGAACTTGGCTTAAGGAGCCAATCCCTTATTAACCTGCCAATGGGTGATTGACTGGGCTCAGCCGTAGTATATACCCTATACCCATTGCTTTCCAGTTTTTTCCTTAGCATGGAGATCACTGTTGATTTTCCAACACCGTCTATCCCCTCAACAGCTACGAACATTACTAACGCCAAGAACCATTAGAGTGAGAATTACTTAAATAATTCATCTAAGTTGTGAAGTTAATGAGGAAGGGATTATTAATAACGGGTGCCGTAATCATCATACTTGGGGTAGTGATATTCTTCATAGGCATTTACCTAAGTTCGGGCATAACAAGTGGTATTGCGTCCCTGGTTACTGGGATTCATAATGAAACCATGATTTCACCTGGTTCATCAATAGTAGTGAATACTAATGAGACTGGCGCTGCAGTAACGGTTGTTTATAATGATACTTTAGGAAAGCCGTTACAGGTAATTACCTCAGGGCCCGGACAACTGGAGGTTGAGAGTGTTGAGGGTCAGTACGTGGTTATTTATGTGCCGGAGGCAAGCCCTAGTACATTATCATTAGTGAATAATTATAGTGAGAATGCCATGGTTTATTACACGTATGGTGCCATTAACATCAATACACTGATGCCCCTTGCCCTATCCACAATTATTAGTATAGGCCTTATCATTGTTGGTATAATTCTCCTGATATTGGGTGCAGTATTAAAGAGTAAGTAATTGATCGGGAGAAACCTTTATTAATAGCTGTTAATATTACGTGAGCAATGAAATCTAATATCAACGTCGCAATAGCCGGTGTGGGCAATACGGCCTCAGCCTTCGTTCAAGGACTTAAGTATTGCGAGATGGAGGTAGAACCCGTGGGGCTTGCGTTTTCACGCATTGGGCCATATGAACCAAGAGACATAAAGGTTGTTGCGGCCTTTGACGTCGACTCACGTAAAGTCGGTAAGGACCTCGGTGAGGCCATATTCGCGGAGCCAAATAATGCACTTAAGGTCATTGAGGTTGGTAAGTTAGGTGTGATTGTTAGAGCTGGTCCATTACTTGATGGCATTGCTGAGCAATTAAGGAATTCCTTCATACCGATTACGGAGGGTTCCATTGAAGATATTATTAGAGAGTTAGAAAGTACCAATGCCCATGTTCTCATTAACTATCTACCCACTGGTGCCCAAAGAGCCAGTGAGGCCTATGCGGAGGCGGCCCTAAGGAGTAGAACTGCGTTTGTGAATGCAATGCCCTCCGTAATAGCAACGTCTAGGGAATGGCAGAAGAAATTCGAAAAGGCTAAACTACCACTTGCTGGTGATGATGTTCAGAATCAGGTAGGTGCTACGGTGCTTCATAAGACCATAATTAGGCTACTTGCATTGAGGGGTGTTAGGATTGAGGGTACGTATCAATTGAACGTTGGTGGTACACCAGACTTCCTGAATTTAATGTATAGGAAAGGCCAGAAGGAGAAGACTAAGACGGAGGCTGTAAAGAGAATGGCTGAGGGTGAAGACTTCGATGCGTATATATCGCCAGTGGCCTACATAAAGTTCCTTGGTAGTAGGAAAATAGCGCATATGTTCATTGAAGCCCGTGGGTTTGCCAATGTACCAATCAGGATAAGAGTTGACCTGGAAGTTTATGACCCATTCAACAATGCAGGTGTCATGATTGATATTGTTAGGACCGTGAAGGTGGCAATGGATAGAGAAGTAGGTGGGCCATTAATTAGCCTATCAGCCTGGGCCTTCAAGAACCCGCCAGTTCATGCGCCACCAGACGTTGCTTATCAATGGCTCGTGGAGTTTCTCGAAGGTAAGCGTAATAGATAAAAATCAAATACTGACTAAAAACCCCTATTAAATCATTAATGCGTAAAATGGTATATGAACATCCTTGAGTGGGCCCTTGACGATAACACCCACCTTTGGTTGTATATCAACTTCGAGTATTGTTGGTTGCACTGCCTGCCACCTCATCTTCCTAATGAATAGGTACCTCTTGAAATCACCCTCTGTTGTTTGGGCTAATCCCATTACAAACACACCAGCCGCCAGGAATTCCTCAACTCCATACCTAGAAATAACCCTAGCTCCCGTGGGTATTTCCGTGGTTATTATCGTCGTAACGCCAACCTCTCTCTCAATTCCCATAACCAAGGCCCTAATGTACTCCCTAAGTACCTGGACATCCTTCTCAAGGGTAACCAATGGAGCTATTGGGTCAATAACAAGTCTCTGGGCATCAAGGGATTTTGCATAATCAGCTATTGTGTAGACAAGGGACTTAGCAATCGTTATTGGGTCCTTCTCCCTAATCTTCTCAATAATATCCATCTCGGGTATTAAGACCTCTAGATAACCCTGTTCCCTAAGCGCTTCAAGATCCCAACCGAACCTTTTAACACCGTTCATTAACTGATCGTAAGTTTCATCAACTGAAACATAAATGCCAGGTTCACCATACTTATAAATACCATCGATCAGGAAGGACAATGACAATAGGGTCTTGCCAGTACCAGTCTCACCACTTATTAAGTACGTTCTACCTCTAATCAACCCACCTCCAAGTGCTTCATCAAGCCCTGGAATTCCTGTTGGAATTAAATCGTAGTATAATGACATTGGGTCAATAACATTGTCCAGAGTTATAAAGATTGCGGACACTATTTTAAATTCACATTAAACCTGGTACTTCCATTATTTGAGCTCTATTACGTACTTCCTAAACAACTCCTTAAACTTCTCAGTAGTTATTATGGGCTTGCCATCAGCCTCAATGGACTCTCTGGAAGGCGGTATCTTTAAGTAATTGGGCAACCTCTGTGAATATCTCTCCTCGAATGTTGGTACGTTCGGGTTTATTAGGAATATACCGATGGGTATCCTACCATCACCCTCATACGACTTAACCAAGGCCTGGGAAGCCTTCTGCGGTAACTCCTCTGGGCTCTTCACAACTGGGTCCCAACCCTCCTCCTGTAGATCATAAACCCTCTTGTTATAGTAATCATACGTGTGTATATTGTCATAAGTCACGCAAGGTTGCAAAACGTCAATGAACGCTGAACCCTTATGGAGTATTGCCTTCTTAATAATCTCCTTAAGGTGCTGAACCCTAGCCGCATAACTCCTGGCTATGAACGTATAGCCAGAGGCAATGGCAAGACCTATTGGATTAACTGCGTCCTGGATATTAGGCTTAGGTAGTGCCTTTGGCTGTAAATTCCTTGTCAATGTTGGACTCGCTTGCCCCTTTGTTAGGCCATAAACCGTATTATCATGCATTATAACAACTAAATCCGCATTCCTCCTACCCAGCGCTACGAAGTGAGCTGCACCAATACCCAGTAAATCACCATCACCTACATTAACCACCACAGTCAAGTCAGGATTAGCCAGCTTAATGCCCTCGGCATAGGGTAATGCCCTACCATGTAGTGTATGAACACCCGTCACATTTATGAAGTGCGGTGTCTTCCCTGAACAACCTATTCCGGAGACAACCACGGTTTTCTCAGGCTCAAGCTGTAGGTCGGTAAAGGCTTGATACATGGCTGAGAGTATTCCGAAGTTGCCGCATCCAGGGCACCAATCAACCCAAACGTTGGTCTTGTAATCATTCATTGTTAGCTTTATCTTACGCTCCATAACTCACCACCTCCCTTGTACTACCCTTTAATACGTTCCTCACTGCATTAATTAATTCATGGACATACATGGGTCTCCCCGTGTACTTAACAATTGACTTGTTGATTATTATTCCTGTATTCATAGTGACTAGCTTTGATGCTTGCGCCATGTAATTATGCTCCACAGCAATTAGGTTATTTGCACCGATTTCATTGGCGAACTTAATAAGTGAATTCCTTGGAAATGGTATGAACGTCCTAATATGGTAGTAACCAGCCTTTATTCCCTTCTCATTTAATTCATAAACAGCCTTAGTAGCCACGCCCTTAACAAAGCCCCAACCAATCAATAGTAGGTCAGGTTTTTCAGGCCCGAAGTACGCATACCTCCTTTCCTCAGATATATCCCTCTCTATAATGTCGAGCTTCTTCATTCTTTTATCAAACATCCTAATCCTATTAATTGGATCTTCATCAATGTGCCCATACTCATCATGCTCATCACCCGCATACCACATCACATAATCACCTAGGAATGCCCTTGGTGATACCGCATTAGATAGATCAAACCTCTTATATTCCTTGAGCCCCCTTGGTGCCAATACGCCCCTTGTTATTCTCACATTGTCCAGGTTGGGCATTGGTATTGTTGCTATTGTGTTGGCTAGGAACTTATCGACCAGGTGTATAACAGGTACTTGGTAAGTCTCGGCATAATTAAATGCATCTATTGCATCATAAAAGGCCTCCTCATGATCACCAGATGCAAGTACAATCCTTGGATACTCACCATGTGATGCAAATACTGATGATAATAGATCACTCTGGCCACCCCTCGTAGGTTGACCAGTTGATGGTCCACCCCTTTGATAGTAAGTGACTACCACAGGAACCTCATTTTGCCCGGCCCAACCAAGTCCTTCAACCATTAAGTCGAAACCAGGGCCACTCGTAGCTACTGAACTCCTTGTACCAGTCAGGGCAGCGCCTATCGCGGCGTTTATTGCGGCTAACTCATCCTCCGTCTGAAATACTACTACGGAACCCTCACCGCCTAATGTTTCGTATTCCTCAAGTGTGAAGCTCTCATCGGCTGCAGGCGTGATTGGGTAATATGCCTGAAACCTGACCCCAGTCACTATCTTAGCCATGGCTATTGCATCATTACCGCTGGCAATTAGGATCTCCTTAATGCCCATTCTTGGTTGTTCAAGCTTTAACTCAGAACCGAATTGACCCTTGACTAGGTCTATTACTATCCGTGCCATCGCCCTATTATGCCTATAGACATCCTCCCTAGTGAATCTTCTCCTGAGACTGTAGTCAAGGCTCTCCTCACTGATATCCGTTATTGCGGCAACGGCACCAACAAGTATCGTACTTATGTACCTAGAGGCTTGTGATGGTACTATGCCCTCGCGTTTCTGTATCTCCATGAGGAGCTCCTTAAAACTGAGGGCGACGATGCGAATCTTCCTACTATTCTGTAGGTACTTAACAATGGATTTCACGGTACCATCAAGGCCAAGCTCCTTAAATTGAGCACTCAATCTATCCCTCAAATCCCTTTCCATACTTGGTATGTTGGTGTAGTTTATGGAGTCATCATCACTATTATAGATCAAGTAACCGCCATCCCTAAGATCACTAAGATGCGTGAACACGGTCTCCGCATCCATGGCAGCTACAATATCAACGGGATAACTAAGGTGTTTAGGTAATTCAATAGCCGATACCGTGGCATGAACATAACTATGCCTACCCTTAATATTCGAGAAGTACTCCCTGTCAGAAATAATGCCATAACCAGACCTCGCAAAGGCCCACGAAAGTATCTCAGACGTGGTCTCCAGCCCACCTCCTTGAGGACCCCCGATAACGTACTTTAACTCATTCATATTGTATCACCCACTATGCACGCCATACTTATCAAGAGCTCGTCAATACCTAGTATAAAAAGAATCCTTTAATTATCAGTTAGAATAGATTTGTTAATTATTAATTATTTTAAATTGACATAGATAATTTAAAAATAATTAATAAAAATATCCGCTATTTAATGAATAATATTCTTTTAAATTAGGTAATAATAATAAATATCTTATGAAGAAATTCTGTAAATATTGAAAAATTTCTTAATAAAAGCTTAAACACTTCTTTACTTTGTAAATAATTAATGGGCGAGAGCGAGGAGTTCATACCCCACGCTATTCACACGTGGTTTGGTTACTTTAAGGATCACATAGTCACGAAGGATGATGGGGCTAAGTATAGTCATTTCTCAAAGGATGCCGAGCATCGGCTAAAGGAGACACTATCAACATTTGGCTGGGTTTACTGCATAGACTGTAAACACCCAATCTTTGACCTAAATGAGGCGCTTGAACATTTGAGAAAGGGTCACGTATTAACTAATAGATTCATGCCTGACGAAGTCGCACCCGAGGAAACGCCAATGGTTAGTTAGGAAGGATTCTGTATTAAAATTCAATTAAAAATCAATCCTGAGAAACCTTACACACGTTACTTAACTCCTGTCTCAGTATCAACCAAGGCCCTAACCTCAACAACCCTACTCAAATCAACACTGTCAATCCTAGCATTAATCCATACGTGATTTATCAATAAGGTAATACATCATGAGATTAATAACCCTTAAGGCTTTAAAAACATGGGCCAAGCCACGGAACCTTCTCACCATACTTCTTCTCAACGTAACTCCTAACCCACTCATCCTCAAACTCCCTAGGAACTTTTGGTTTTTTAACGATGTCGTAATAATCATACGGCTTAATATCGATTATGGGAGCGCCAGTCCATGCATCAAGGCCCTTGAGCCATAGGCGTGGTGGCTTGATTTTTACGAGCTCAAGCACTGATACGCCTATCGGGTTTGGCCGCATTGGGTATCTCGTTGCGAATATGCCAACCTCCTTATCTGTACCTTTCAATTTAACCCTTAACCTCACCTCCCTTTGCTCATGGAATACGTAGACCAGGATTACGTGTGAGTACTCATCCAAACCGTGTAGTCCATCAACGTACTCATCATAAACACGAACAACACCAATAAAGTCATACCTAGTCCTGTATTTACTTCTATCAGGCTCATCAGGCCTTGGAAAACCCACCTCCACATAACCAATGGGTTTAAACACGAACCCAACCATTGAATTGGTTAAGCGTAAACTGAAATAAACCTTTGTGAAGGGCTACCTCGATTTATTGTTAAGGTATATATTTCCCTACGCACTTAATGTGGCGTGGAATCTATGGCGCATCCCTGGAAGGACCTAAATAAGTACATAGAGGCTAGAATTAAGGAGGCACTTTACGGATTCGAACTGGCCGAGAAGTTCCTGGAAAACAGCCTTTATAGGAATGCGGCCGGTAAGGCCTTTCAGGGTTGGAAAGCAACCCTGGCGGTCTTGGCCGCGAATTCCCGTAACGAGTTGGCGAGCGAGTTTAGGGGTGTTGTTAGGCTCCGGGAGAGGATTAGGGTTGAGGCTGTTGATTTTATTATAGCCGTAATGCCTACGACGCATATGAAGAAGGTTGCCGCACTGCTAAGGTCTAGGTATGGCAATGATGTGGTACTGCTGACAGAGTTGGCGCTTGATATCCATGAATTTCAATACAACGGATTAGATAAGGAGGGCGTTCTCAGTCGCTATTTAGATCTTGACATGGTTAGGCAGGACATAACGGCGATCATTGAGGGAGGCAGGAAATTGCTAAGCTTAATATATGGCTCAGGACTTGGGTCGCCTTCACCGCCGTCCTAATAAGCTCCGACCTCTTAAGGACTAACCTAAAACCAATGACAAAGGGGATTTAGGCCGTTGGTTAATTTTAGGCAACCCTCATGCCCCTTGGCTATTAATGAGTCTGTATACTGCCATTGGTTTCCATGCTTGGCCGGTGCTGCAGGCTTGATGGCGTGATTGTGTATGGCTTATCGAGGTGTTGCCTCGGCATTACTTAGCGGTTCAAGGGACTGGGAAGAGCACCTCGGCGGCTAACTTAGCCATTGAATGAGCCAGTCGCTCAAGTTAAACATACTCCCAATAGACCTGGGACCTACCATACTGCGGAGACCATGGCTTTATCATTGACAGTGCGAGCTTATACGCACCCCAGTTTCATTACGCACTCATCAAAGTTTCACCATAGTAATGAAGATTAGGGAGAAAAAGGCGGAGAGGTTTAATTTTGATTAAGCGCGAGCATTGCCAAACGGTTTTGGCACTACCACGTTGGCGTACAGTATTGGTATATGTAGAAGCCGTTGCTTGTGTAACTCCAGCCGGGTTGGTTCGGGTTATAGCCTGGCGGCATCATTACCACAGCACCCGAGCTTGAGCTCAGTGGACCAACGTTGTTAATAACCTCCCAAGCTATGTCATAAATTACGTGCTCATAATCATTACCTGGAACGATAATGGGCCCCAGCGGGCCTGGGAGCACGCATACACCGTTAGGATACTCCACGAGGGCAGAGACGCCAGCGGGTATGTAGTAGTAAGTCGGTGCAGGCTCATTGGCAGGGCCCATGTATGCCGCGCCCCAGCTGTCCGTGGCTAGGGTGTTTTGTACCGTGGCCGCCGCTTGTGAGGTAGGCTCCATGATCCAGGTATTGTTTATTACCGGACCTATCTGAGTGGAGGTAGCCGCGGTCTCACCTGGGTCTAGGATTATTTGATCCCTTAGGCACGTGAATGTTATCATCTGCGTCTCAGACGGTGAGGGACCGCTCGCTGTGTAACCTACGGTCAGTCCTATGCTGTAGCTCGTGGTGCACGTTTGAGACACAGGCTCTTG